>CAZVBD010000019.1:0-20829 GCA_964625255.1 uncultured Thiohalobacter sp.
GCCAACCAGTAACAGTTTCCAGTGATTGATAACAACGTCAGACAGGCTAACCAGGATGCGAGTCGGTAGAGGCAGCTGGCCACCAAAGCTTGTGAATATCTGTGAGAAGGCCGGAATAACAAAAATATTGATGACGATAACAGCGGCTACAATGGCGGTCATGACAAAGGCGGGATAGCGCAGTGCGGATGCAACCTTGTTACGCGTTTTGAGTTCGCGGTCGAGATAGCCCGCCAGTTGCCGGAAGACCTCGTCGAGACGGCCGGTGGTTTCACCCACTCGCACAAGACTGATATAGAACACGGAGAACACATCAGGGTAGCGGGCAAGGGAACTGGACAGGTCCCGGCCTGCTTCCAGGTTTTCTATAACACCTGCCAGGGTCTGGCTCAGCGTTCGGTTGCGTGTATTCATTGACAGACCATGCAGTGCACGTAGCATGGGTACGCCAGCTTTCATCAGAGTATACATTTGACGGCTGAACTGGATCAGGTCAATCAATTCAATTTTTGCTGGAAACAGGTCATTCAGGTCGGCACGAAAACCTGTTTTTTCCTTAACAGCGTGAATATCGACAGGGGTCAAACCGCCTTCGATCAGTCGCGTAGCCACGGCATCGGCACTGCTGGCATCGATGACACCTTCAATGGCATCACCCCGGTGACCGCGGGCCTTGTACTGGAAGGCAGGCATGGACGCTAGACCATGGCGCCGCTCAGGCGCATGACTTCAGTGAGACTGGTAAGGCCCTGGCGGGCATAGTCGAGGGCATGATCAACCAGTGGGCGGTAACCGGTTTGTGCGCGCGCAGCCTGTTCAAACCCTGTCGGGTCATTACAGCGCAATGTTTCTGCCAGTGTATCGTTGATATCCAGCAGTTCATAGACGCCGATGCGGCCATGATAGCCCGTGTGATTACACTGGTTGCAGCCACGACCTTCGTGGAAGGTATGGCTCATGTCCTCATTGCCCGACCTTTCTTTCAACCAGGCTCGTTCGCCCGGATCAAGCCGTTTGGCTGTGATGCAGTTGTGGCAGATCTTTCGAATCAACCGTTGCGCCAATATTGCCTGCAGTGATGAGGCAACCAGGTAGGATTCGAGTCCCATATCGAGGAGCCGCATGGCCGTACTGACGGCATCGTTGGTATGCAGTGTTGACATGACAAGATGACCGGTCAGGGCAGCACGCAGAGCAATTTCTCCCGTTTCCCGGTCACGCATCTCGCCGACCAGAATAATATCAGGGTCGAGTCGCAGTGCCGTACGTAACACACGTGCAAAGCCAAGATCAATTTTGTAGTTGACCTGCACCTGGTTGACGCGTGGCAGCCGGTATTCCACCGGGTCTTCCACGGTGATGATTTTGTTTCGTGGTTTGTTAAGTTCAGTCAGTGCAGCATACAACGTGGTGGTCTTGCCGCTACCGGTAGGCCCCGTGACCAGGACCAGGCCGTGTGGTCGATGAACGTGCAGGCGAAAGCGCTGCAGAATATCATCCGGCATACCCAGTTGATCCAGCTTGCGGATTGCCGAACCGTGGTCGAGCAGTCGCATTACCACCGCCTCACCGGTTTGTGTCGGTATGGTGGTAAGGCGTACATCGATATGCTTGTCCAGCACGCGCAGTGTGAAGCGACCATCCTGGGGAAGTCGTTTCTCGGAGATATCGACTTCTGCCATCAGTTTCAAGCGAGAGACCATGGCTGTGGCAATGCGGGTATCGTCCATCAGTTGTTCATGCAGTATCCCGTCGATACGGCGTCGTATGCGAAGTACATCTTCATCCGGTTCGATATGTATGTCAGAGGCATCCGTACGTACGGCGTCTTCAAATATTGTCTGGATGAGGCGGACCACCGGTGCGTCATTCTGGCTGCTCGACTTTGACAGGGCACGCAGGTCAAAAGCATGGTCCGTTATTTCCTGGCCGACTTCATTGGCAATATCACGAAGATGATCGGCACGCTGGTACATACGATCAATGTTGTGCAGAAGATCACTTTCCTTGACACAGGCAATCTGAACATCGCTCTTGAGCAGGCGCACCAGTTCGTCATAGGCAAAAATATCGGTTGGGTCACCCATGCCAACCAGCAGGCCCGTTGACAGCTCCTTGAGCACCAGTGCCCGGTAGCGTCGTGCATGTGTTTCCGGCAGACGTGTGACCAGGTCGGGGTCCAGTTCAAATCGTGACAAATCGATATAGGGAATATTTAATTGCTCTGATAACAGTATCAGCAATCGGTCTTCATCCACGTAGCCATTCTCAACCAGTACGCGGCCAAGCTTGCGGCCACTCTTTTTCTGCTCGCCAAGCGCTTGCGAGAGTTGCGCTTCGGAGATTACCTTGTGTTCGACCAGCAAGTCACCGATGCGAACACGTCGTGCAGGCCGGGTACGTTGAGGATAATCAGCCATGGTCAACACTCAGGGTATAAAGCTGCAGACGCGTTGTGGCGCGAGAGTGTTCACTGTGCTGGAAGTCGATTTTTTGCCAGTAGAACGTCCAGGGCAGCGATTCAATCTGTTTGAGATAGGCCAGTACATCCGTATAACTGCCATCAAGGACCAGTTCAATCCGGTAACGGCTGAGTCCTGTTTTGTCACCGGCTTTTATTTTTTGTCCGCCGAATGCGCGTGTACCGGCGTCCAGGGACATCAATTTCAGACCGCGATGACCTGTCAGAACCTGTTCCAGCACCTCGGTTGTGCGGGTAGACCCTGCCAGCACCCCGAGCTGGTTCTCGATACGGGCATCCAGGGCGGTGAGGGTCTGTTTCAGTGCATGCCTTTGTGCGTGCCGTGCTTGTAGCGGGTCGGCGTCACTGCGATATTGCAACAGGCTGGCGCGCTGGCGCAGTGCGCCAAGCCGGTTATCGAATTCGGTAATACGCTCGGTTGCTGCCTGCTGCGATCTTAGTGTGGGCTGCAGTGCCAGCGTGTCGAGACTGAAGAACAGCACGGCGATGGCTGCTACCAGTAATAATACCCGCTCACGCAACGCCAGGGCGTCGATAGGGTCAGCCAGCAATCGCAGCCGTGTGGATGATTTCAATCCCACGCAGAACCTTCGTGGAAGTTGCGCAGTGAAAAACGAAACCTGGACTGTTTGATGTCCGGCCGTTTCAGTTGCACCGTTTCAAAGCGCGCACCGGTCAGTTCGGGTTGTTTTGACAGATGTTGTATATAGGCGGGAATTTGCCGTGCAGACGATGTGCTGCCCCGTATCTCGATATGGCCATTACCCTCCATGGTAATGCCCTCAAGCCACAGGCCAGAGATATTTTGTTCGGCAAGGACACGAAAACGGCGGTAGAATCCACGCTGGTTTTCAGTCACCGGGGTATCAAAATGCGCCAGTAACCCCTTGCGCATCTCGATCTTCATCCGCAGTTGTTCGATTTCGTTATCCAGCGCCTCGCTACCCGGTATGTTTAGCACTGCCTGCAGTGCACTGATCTGTCGCTGGAGCTGGATATACTGCTTCTGCATGTTGTTGGCCGTGGCTTCCATGTTCGCCAGTGTCCAGCGCGCATGCCCGAAGAAGACCAACAGCAGTACAGTGACGGCAGCGATGATCTGCACCAGCGTGGTAGCGGAAAATACCTTCTGCTGTTTCCGGAATAGTGGCTGAAACAGATTGATCTGTTGATGCATGCTGTTCAGCCTTTCCGGATTACCGCCGGATGGTCGTCCTTTTTACCGTCGTGATGAACAGCGGGTCAAAGTGAAACGGCAAGGTTAACCTGTGAGTTCGGCGCATAGGTTGTGCCGCTGCCACCCATACGGGAGACATCACCCGTGGTGGCATTACCATCATCGGTTTCATCATCGAGGCGTTGGGCAACGTCGCCCGGTATTCTGCGCATCAGTATTTTCAGCTCGGTCTTGGAATTACCCCAGTTTCCTGTCGCGATGGCGTCATAGATGCCACCGTAGGGATGATCAAAAATGCGTGCGTCGGAGCCTATAGCTGTTGGTGAACCGCTCAGCAAGCCGGCATAGCGCAGGTGTGACCACACCAGGCAGGATTCTATCCCGGAGGCGTTGCACCAGCCACCGCCGACATAGCCGTTGCCGTCTCCATTGGTTGCGGAAGCATTCAGTCGTGTATTGGCGTTTACCATGTCGCCCGGCAGTGCACCATAGCGATCCTGAAACATATAGACTTCTGTGCGGAAAGAATCCAGATCTGCGACCAGTCGCTTGTAACGGCTATTATCGATCATGGCCTGCCCCTTAAGCACGCCGCCCAGCAGCAGGCCGATAATGACCAGCACAATGGCAATTTCGACCAGTGTAAAACCTCGCTGTTTCGCATTCATGGTAATTTCCCCAACGTTCAGTTTATTGATTCGCAGACGCACAAAATGGCGGTCACATTTTTCCCAGCTGTGATAAATCTCTACACCAGGTGCTTGAGCTCAATATGAAACACTGATTATTTAGCGGCGTTTTGCACGCGGATCTTTAATTTTGTGACGTCGTCGCGGGTAGATATTTATCCGCAGGAATTACAAGGCATTACAGGTGTGGTTCGATGTCACGGCAGTACGCCGGCCTCAAGCATGCGGTTAAAAAGCAGATTGGGCGATAGCCAGATCATCTGGTCATCGAATTCCTGGTTGTCGAGGCTGCTGTATTCCCGGTAAACGTAGCAGCCATCACGGCCGTTGGCATTTTCCGCTTCATCAGCACGCGCGGGTGAACGGTTGGCATAATCGGTTTTGGCGGTATTCCAGATGAGTGCCGGAGTGTTCAGGGCCACCAGGTTGCCGGGGCCGCCGCAGTTCCCTGCAGTATTATAAATGTTGATCGTATCGCTGCCTGAGCCCGTTGTCGTCAACTTGATCTCGCCGGTGAAGGCGCTGATGACAGCGTAGTTGATCAGATTGGGGGCGCCCCAGGCGCTGTATTCACCCGGGATGCCCAGTGTAACCCACGGCAGACGGCCGGTTGGTGGAGGCTGCGAAGAATCAATAACGCAGCCATTTTCCTGGCCGCTGGTGAGGCTACCAGGGGTGTCGAGGTCCGGACACGGGAGGCGTCTGTTCACCACAGCATAGCCGATCAGCGCCTCACGGGCTTTCTCCAGCAGTTCGGCATTCTTGTCACGGCGATCCTGTTCCTGACGCGCGGACAAGGGTGCCATCATGCCGCCCAGCAGAAGTCCGAGTATGACCAGTACAATGGCCACCTCAACGAGTGTAAATCCGTGTTGTGAGTTTGTTTTATTCATGGCGAGACGATCAGTAGCTGGTCATTGTCAGTGGGTGAGTTGACAGGGTCCCGGTAGAGTGGCCCCCCGTTGGTATTTTCGCCGTCATCCAGCAGATCAAGAATCGTTGGTGGGCTGGATCGTGGCAACTGGTTGTTTGCTGCCAGAGGGTTACCCGGCGAAAACAGCAGGGTTTGAAGGGTGTTGGTGATAGTGCCATCCGCCCGCCGAACGCTGAGGTTGGCCGTTGGTGCCATCACGTACCAGATCAGCGGTTGCCAGTCATCGCGAAACCAGGTGGGAAAGGTGGGAAGGGCCGGGATATCGCAGGTCAATAATGGATCAAGGTTGATCGGAACCAGGCCCTGCGGATTGGTGTTGTCGCAAGTGGTCTTGCCGACCGAGGCGGGGTTCGGGAAGGGGCCGCTGCCCAGTAATCCCGCCAATTCTTTCAATACACGCCATTCCAGTTTTGGCATGAAGCGGTCCAGGCGTATCGCCAGCAGGCGGTCATTGAAGGGTGTCGTGCTGGTTGCTGGCCGGGTGACGTAAGCGGCGTCACCCAGTGCGTTGAGATCTTCAAAATACCGGGCCGGGTCGATCTGGGCGGCAATACCGGATGGGCGTGACTGGTTGTCCAGTGGTGCGCCAGGTGCCAGCACGAGTGCGATGAGGGGCTCCGGTTTACCATCGATGCGCAGGCCCGTGTTATTGCTATCACTGTTAATCACCTGGCTGCCATTAAATTCAATGGCCGGGACATACCAGAGTGGTTCATTATCCGCGTCACGTAGTCTGGCAAGGCCCAGGCTGCGCCACGGTAATCTACCGGGTTGAACATTACCGTTGATATTAATCTGGCAGGGGTCACTGACGCCATCCAGTGAGTAGTCCGGGCAAGGTAGTCGTCCGGGCTTTATCGTGTTGTTGACGGGGTCAAGCCCATGTAAAGCATAGCCAAGCAGGGCAGCACGCGCTGTATTGAGTTGTTGCATGGTGTAGCGGTCGCGCGAAGTAGCATCTGGTGTCTTGTTGACCTTTTTTAACAGAGTATAAGTCGCAGCCATCACCAGGAAAATAACGAACAGGAGCAAAGCAGCGCCGCGCTGCGTGTGAGCAGAGGTCAAAGAGTAAGAGCTTCGCATCACGGGGCCTGCATCAGAGTTTCCATCGAATCTGTATCGGTTGGTACGGCATGGTCAGCAGGCGTGGTTTGTGGCGCGGCATAGCCCTCAACAATTTCTCCCGTCTGCGGATTCAGGAGCTGGCCTGATTTCATAAGACGATGATCGGTGGAAGATGAAATGTGGAGTTCTACGCGACCGTCAGGGAGTATCCGCACACCCCGGTCAGCGGGTTTTCCGTTCAGCCACACAGTATGTGTTCCGCGACTGCTGGTCAGGGTGCCGGTAAGCCGGATAGTCTTTACCGAAGCGGCTTGCGCTACGTTATCGGATGCGTTTCCGGTCTTTGCAACAGCGATCTGACCACCATCGAGTTGTGCGCGTTGTGCAGACGTTGTGAACAGTTGGCCCCAGGCGTCAGCGTGTGACTGTGACCAGGGAGTAGCGAGACAAATCAGCGAGAGCGCCAGACGAATTCGTTTCACAGCGGATCCTCCTCGATGTGTTCCATTGGCCGAACGGTAAACCAGATCAGGTCACAGTCTGCCGAGACATTGGCCTTGTCCAGCGCGATGCGTCCCTCGTCGAGGTTTGGTGTCAGTGTGCAGGCGTGTAACTGATACACGGCCGGACGCTCCTGGCGCAAGTCGTCGAAGAAAGACACCAGTCTGCCCTCGTGGGCGAGGTCGAGATGCAGTTGCATGGGGCTGGCATAAAGCTGGTAGTGCGAGGTTTTCGACCTGCCCGCAACACGGATGGCCTGTTGTTGCCGCAGGTTGTACTTCAGGTTGTACAACTGTTGTGACTTTCCACTGTTGCGCAATGACTCGATCCACAGTAATCGTGGTTCATCTCCGATGAAACCGCGTTGTTGCAGATCGTTATAATGCTGCCGGGAGGTGTGCATAATACCGCCGGCTTCAATGGCATCACGGTATTCGCCACGCAGGTTATTGAGTTCGATACGTGAACGTTCCAGTCGATGATGTTCTGTTGTGACATACCATGTACTCAGACCGCCGAACAGGCCAATGATAACGGTGACCAGCAGTAGTTGCTGTAGCGGTATACGAAGTAAGTCCCGGTCAATTTCAAACGCTTTCATCGTGAAACTCCATAACGATGCGCAGCTCAAACGACGCCTTGTTCTGTTGCTGCTGGTTGTCGAGCTCACCGTGAATCTGTGTATCAGGCCGGGTATTGAGGGGAGCACGTTCGATATCGACAGCGATCACCCCGGGTTGTTGCTGCAGCCAGGTGACCAGCGCATCGACCTGTTGCTGGGCGTGCTGGTAGCTTCCATCGAAGCGTCGCAGGGCACCGGAAACCAGACTCACGGTATAGCGTGGAAGTGCCAGCCCGGCGGACGGGTCCATGGATGCCAGCGAAACAGGCTGGCGAGCATCACGGCGGTCCGTCGCAAACCAGCGTAGTTCACGCATTTCCAGTTCTGTATGATGAGCGAAAGCCGAACCCATCAGGGTGAAAAGTTCTCGAGTATTGAGTGGGTGACGTTCCAGGCTGTCAGCCAGTTGTGTGGCTTCACGCATAGCGCGCGCTTGTGCCGGCTGGACCGGTAATGCCTGGGTCAGTTTAGTGTAGCGGTCGGCGATGAAGGAACTGTTGATGGCAAGCTGCCCCCGCTCCCTGGCGGCCATCTGGCCATCAATGGCATTCATACCGCTCCAGCTAAGACCTGCTACAGCCAGCAGCCAGCTGGCAGCGCGAAGGGCGCGTGCACCCTGCCAGCCACGCATTCTTTTCAGGTGTAGGGGTTGTGCGTAATGATTATGACACTGGGCATTTCCGAGCAGAAAGGCGAACAGCACATCACTGTAGCCCGTTTTAGGAAAATCGATTAAACCTGCCGCCACCGCAAGATCGTTGATATCTACCGGGCAGAATTTAAGCTGTTCTGATTCGGCACATCGCTGCATAACTGCATCACACCGAGCTGAATCGGCAATCGGATAGACATCGACGGGTTCGCCAGGAGCGAGCAGGCGTAACGTATTCAGGTAGCGTTGTGTTTTGTGAACTTCAGCATTGAGCAGATCGCAATATTGTTCAGGGGAAGATTCCTGGATTGGTGCAAGTCGACTGAACTGTATCTGTTTGTTACGCAGTAAAGTTTCACGCAGGCCGCCGTCGGGCTGTTCGGTAATCAAGAGGATATTGTTACCATGAGCCTGAAGCGGTTTGAGCAGTCGGGCACTGATCATCGGCAGGGAATAGATCCCTGCCAATGGAATGGCTGTTTCCTCGAGCAGATTGAGCAGGGGCGACAGGGTATCCGGGTTGGTCAAGGCGCTGAACAATACTCTGTCATCGCGTCGACCCTCCTTATTGCGGCCGATAATGTGGCTGTGCCGGTACGGTGTACCACGAAACATTTTTCTGCCATGGCGTTCCAGCATCCGCATGCGATCTCTGCCCCGTGTATGAGGCAAGGTATCGTGGCGAAACTCCTCCTCGATCAGGTCTACCATAATCGAGAGAGGTCGTTGTTGCTGCCGGACCAGGATATCGTGCAGCCGGTGCATGCCCGCCTGCCCGGTGAGATAGCTGCCGAGTTCCTGCGCAGAATGCCGATCAACCTGGTACAGCGTATTACGGGTATCATTGACATAGAGGATAAGATGCATGGGGTTACCTTGTGACTTTACCGAGCATGTCATAGACAGGCCCCAGCACTGAAAGCATAACCCAGCCGAGCATCGCACCCAGTATGACGGTAAGAACCGGCTCGATCAGTGCCTGAACACGCTCAATAGACTCTCGCACATCACGATTAAAGAAGTAACTGACGTTCTCCAGCGAAACATCCAGTTGTCCACTGCTTTCGCCTACGCGGAACATACGGACCACAAGCGGTGGAAACAGCCCGGTGTTTTCAAAGCTTGTCGTCAGCGCCACACCTTCACTGATCTGGTGACGTACCCGTTGCAAGGCCTCGGCAACCACGGCATTGCCGACCAGGTTTTCTCCCATACGAATACAGTCCAGCACGGTTACGCCAGCTTTGTAAAGCAGAGCGAAGTTGCTGGTAAAGCGTGACAGGATAATCTTTTTATAGATAGGCCCGACGGCCGGCGCATTGAGTTTCCACCGGTCTACCTGGTAACGACCGGCAGGGCTGTTGCGTGCCCAGTAACGGATAGCGAAAAACATTAACGGTGGCAACACCAGAAACACATACCAGAATCGGCTGACAACATCAGAAACAAAAATCAGTGCGCGGGTATGCAGGGGGATTTCCGCACCCATGCTGGTAATAAAACCGACCAGTTGCGGAACCAGGTAGATCATCATGAAGGCCATGACACCGATAATGACCGTGCCAACAAAGGCCGGGTACAGGACGATCTTTTTGGTTTGTGCCGCCAGTTCATCCTGCCATTTCAGAGATTCAGTCAGTTCGCGCAGTATTTCAGGCAGCTTGCCACTCTGCTCCCCGGCGGCAATCAGGCTGACAAAAACAGGGCTGAAGACCTGGGGGAAACCAGACAGTGCTCCCGACAGGTTCTTGCCGCCTTCGATGTCTTCGATAAGCGCGGATAATACGTCACGAAAACGCGGGTTCGGCACACTGTCACGCAGGTCAGCCAGGGCGTCGAGGATGGCGACACCAGCACGTGTAAGCTGTTCCAGGTGAAAACAGAACGTGACCAGTTCCGGGCGGTCAACACGATTACGCCCCCCGATAAAACGGTTTTTTTGCGCGGAACGAAAGTTAATCAGATCGAGACCCATGCGCGTCAGGCGTAGCTCCAGGTCATCGTCGTTACTCGCCTCGATGCGGCCCAGTACCTTCTTGCCGAAGTGGTCTACTGCCTTGTATTCGAATGCTGCCATCGCGGTGTGTTCCTACAGACGGTCCGTAAGATCGACGACGCGAGAGACTTCTTCCAGTGTACTGCTGCCATCCAGTACCCGTCGCAGTGCATCTATGGCGATAGGCTCAAAGCCTTTGCTGAGAGCCAGTTCGTGAATCTCCTTACGTGATGCACGACGAGCAATCAAGTCATCAATATCATCGTCAACCTTGAGTAGCTCGGTAATGGCGATACGTCCACGATAGCCGGACTGGTGGCAATGGTCGCAACCGGTGGCGCGGTACAGCGTGGGGTTTTCATCTTCGTCAAGGCCAAGCAGATGGTGCTCCAGCTCGGTCGGTTTGTCAGGCTTCCGGCAATGTGGGCACAGTTTGCGAATCAGGCGTTGCGCCACGATACCAATAATATTACCCGCAAGAATATCCGGTACGATGCCAAGGTCCAACAGGCGTGGAATGGCGCCTACCGCAGAGTTGGTGTGCAGTGTTGAATAAACCTGATGCCCGGTCATGGCTGCACGCAAGGCCATATCCGCAGTATCTTCATCGCGCACTTCACCGACCAGTATAATGTCCGGATCCTGGCGCAGCATGGAACGAATCCCGCTAGCGAAATCAAGTTTGGCTGCCGCATTAACTGATGTCTGGCGAATCATCGGCATGGGATATTCAACCGGGTCCTCCAGTGTCATGATGTTTACGGTCTCATCATTGACGTAGCTGAGCATGGAATACAGGGTGGTGGTTTTGCCGCTGCCAGTTGGGCCGGTGACCAGCAGGAGACCTTCCGGGCGAGCCATCATTAACCGCAATGCTGCCAGCGCGTGTTCACTCAGCCCCAGCTTGTCCAGCGGAACGATCCCCTTGTTACGATCCAGTATACGCAACACAATATTTTCGCCATGGGTTGTCGGCTGGGCGGAGACACGAAAATCGATGGGTCGCCCGAACAGTGTCAGTGAAATATGACCATCCTGCGGAGCGCGGGTTTCGGCGATATTCATTCCGGACATGACTTTTAAACGAACAGCAATAGCTGACCAGTAGTTCTGGTGCAGGCTGCGAATCTGACGCAACACACCATCGATACGATAGCGAATACGCAGGAAGCCGTGTTCCGGTTCAAAATGGATATCAGAGGCACTCTTTTTGACAGCATCGGATAACAGGGCATCGACCAGTCGTACGAGGGGCTGGCTGTATTCGTCAGATTCGCCTGCCTGGCTGCCGTAATCGATCTGCCCGGTTTCTATTTCATGCAGGATGCCATCTACCGACAGTTCAAATCCGTATAACTGGTCAATAGCATTTTCGATTTCTGACTCGCCGGCAAGTACGGGTGTGATATCCAGTTCACCGCCCAACAGGGCGCGCAACTGATCAATGGCGACAACATTGAAAGTGTCAGACATGGCCACAGACAGCAGGCCTTTTTTCCGGTCGATGGATAATGGCAACATCTTGAAACGCCGTGCGACATCTTTGTTGATCAGTTGCAGTACATCGGTATCAACAATAATCTTTGACAGGTCGACACTCTCCTGCCCCAGCGCTTCGCCAAGTGCATCGCGAACCACGGCCTCGGTGGCAAATCCCAGGCCGACAATAATCTTGCCCAGTTGATCCCGGGATTTCTTCTGTTCGGTGAGTGCAATGTTGAGCTGATCCTGGGTGAGGATACCCTTTTCAATCAGCAAATCACCGATACGTTTTGGTTTGGCGACAGCCGTCATAACGTGGGTTCCTCGCCTTGCTCAAGCCGGGAAATGCGTTGTTCCAGTTGCTTGATGCTGAACAACGTTGTCGAACCTGCAAGCTCACGCGCCTTGCGGTAGTAATTTAATGCCTGTGTTTGCAGTGCCAGTTGATCGAGTGCAATAGCAAGGTTGAAGGCATAGTCAGCACGTGTTGGTGCAAGGCGGAATGCTTCAAAGTAGGCGTGTTGAGCTTCTTTCCAGTTACCGCTGTCGGCCTGATGATTGCCAAGTGCAAAGTACAGCTGGGGGTTATTCGGCGCTGACTGTAGCCAGTATTTCAGTTGGCTGCCGTTTTTCAGTGCATCGCCTGACCCGGTGAGCGACTGTAGTGTCACACGTGCCACGTTGTCGCCAGGATGTGTTTTCAATACGCGTTTGTAATAATGGCGTGCCACGCTATCACGGTCCTGGTACATGGCGATAGCCGCCAGACCAAGCATGGCATCGCGATTATCGGGATAGCGGTGCAACACCTGTTTGTACAGACGTTCAGCCTGTACGAAGTCCTGTTGCTGATAAGCGAGCCAGGCTTTGCTCAGTTGCGGATTTACCCCGCTTCCCTTGCGTTTTTTACTGATACGAATAGAGGATGCCGGAGGAGATTTTACCTGGGGCATCGGCCTGCTTTGTACGGTATGCGTCTGTGGCCTGGTCGTTGTCGTTACAGCCGCAGTCGTGGTCGTGACGGTTTTTGCAGGAACCGTGGCAGGTTTGATCAATGCAGCAGGGTTTGTGACGGGTTCTGTTTTATTGGCCGGTGCCGGTGGTTCACTGATGAGTGTTGCCGCCTGAAAGTGTCCGGGTACAGGAAGCTGACTGGATTTCCACACATAGTATCCACCCACAGCGGACAGAATAAAGATAAAACCTGATCCGAACATCAAGGTGTTTTGCGTCCAGGCCGACCGTGGTGCAAGTTTGATGCGACCGCGCTTTTCTGCTTCAGGTTGAGTGGGCGTTTCTGTTACAGGCAGCGTATCGCTCGTCGCGTCTACGGGTGCGCCGGCTTCGGAAGGTTTTTCTTCAGGGGCCTCAATATGTGATGAGGTGCCATTGAGGGGTTCCAGCGACAGGGAATCATCTTCCTGTTCCGTTGGGATGGAAGTCTCCTGTGCGGGTGAGGTGACATCCTCACCGGCATCACTGGCAGGCGTTTCAGCGCGCCTGAGTGCATCCATCAACAGGCTCAAGGCCGTGCACTCCAGTCACTGGCACGGCGCGGGCCAAGAGGCGCGTCGGGATCAGGTAAATAATCGTTATAGACATCCATGGGTTTGTCCAGACTGGCGACAACACGCGGGCGGATGAAAATAACCAGCTCGGATTTTTTAATCCGGTTGTTGCGGTAAGTAAAGGCCTCTCCAATGAAATCAATATCGGTGAGTCCTGGAACACCCTGGTCATTCAGGTCAATGCTGTCCTGAATCAGCCCGCCAAGTACGGCCACCTGGCCACTGCGAACGCGCAGTACCGACTCCATTTCCCGTATCTGGATTTCCGGTACGCGGCTTTGTATATTCTGTCTTGCCAGGTCTGGGTTGGGGTCATTCACAAAGCCTGTGATGCGGGAGATGGTTGGCCGCACATTCAGCGTGACGGCGCCGTCGCGGCTGATCTGTGGTGTAACTGACATAACGAATCCGACAGGCACAGTATGTGGTGTACTGGTAAAGGTGGTCGTCGACGTGGTCTGGTTGGAGACGGTGTCGGCCTCCACCGTGAAGTAAACGATATTGTTGACAACTTTGAGCAGGGCCGTCTGGTTGTTGATCGCCATGATTTTCGGGCTGGACAATACCTTGACGTTGCCAAATTCCTGCAACATTTTCACCGTGGCGGAAATATTACCAAAGCTCTTGCTGTCAGCGTAATTGAGTGTAAAGACGGGAGGGTTGACCAGGTTGCTGCCGAGCAGGTTCTGGGTGAATGAAAAGCCGTTACCCTTGTCGGCTATCTTCGACCAGTCCACACCGAACTGGTATTTATTGTTCAGCTCGACTTCCAGTACCGTGGCTTCGATCAGCACCTGGCGTTGGGCATTGGCCATCAGCCGGTCGAGATATTCCTGGATCTGCAAGTGCTGGGTCTGGGTGGCGCGGACCGTGATAAGACCGGTTTCGGCACTGATAATAACGTCCATGTCTGTTGCTTCATCATCGGCCTTGAGTCCCAGCATATTGGTAATGTTCTGGTTGAGTTGCTCCCAGAACCGGTTCTCCGATGAACTGGTGACCGAAGTCGAGGAACTGTTGGAACGAAAGCTGCCACCGCCACGGCCACCACTGCTGCCACCCGATGCACCAGATCCGGAACTGCGGATAGCGGATCGACCGGTGGTTGCAATCTGGGTAGAGACGCTGTTATCACTTTTACTGGTGCGCGCCAGGTTCACGTAATCAATGTAGTAACTGCGCAGGTAAGGCTGATCCGGTTCGATGACCAGCAGCTCGTCCTCGAAGTGATAACGAATGGGTACCTGCGCGGCGATGCGGTTGAGAATTTGTAGCAATGTCTGGTCGATAGCGTTCAACGTGACCTGACCGGAGAGGCCGGGATGCACATCGATATTGAAGTGTGCGTCGCGCGCCAGCGCAAACAGGAGCTCGTCCAGTGGTGCATTGGTTACCACGACGCTATAGGTGTCCTGTGCCAGGGCCGGCGTCGGTTCCGGTACAACCGGGGCTTCCCGAACCAGTGGCGGGATGGTTTCACGCGACAGGTGCGAGGCACCGGGGCGTTGGCTGCTGTCAACATGCCCGCTTGCCGGTCGCGGCGGGGTTGGTGCACAGCCGGTTCCGGCCAGTAGCGTGGCCAACAGTAAATAGCGTATCCAGCGTACTTCGATCATCCCTGTTTTTCCTTATTTGCCAGCGCTTCGGCGCGCTGGTGCTCCCCGCGTAGCGCGGAAATCGAGCGTAAAAAGGGCTGATGCCTGCGCATCTCATCCGGTAGATCGGCAATCGCTGCCAAAGCTTTGGACTTACTGTTAAAAGCACCGTACAGAACATTCCAGCGCGCGCGCCCGCCGATTTCGCTGCGGGCCAGGTAAATGGCTGGGAGAAGATCTTCATATGCCTGTTTCATCAACAGTTTTTCTATTTTTACCAGGTTGTCATCGTCACTGAGTAAAAGCTGGATGGTCAGGCGCCCGTCGGTTTCGCGGAGCCAGTCCTGCGAGGCCAGTAATCGTTGCGATACGCGCGGCAGGCCAGCGGAAGGTCGGATACTGAGGGCCTTTTGCCGTGCAGCTTCGAGCGCTGGAGAGAGTCTGGTGTGAGCGACAGGTGTTTCGGCGAGCTGGGTGACGGTCGGTGATGACCGGTGCAGCGGACCGGTCATCATCAATAGTGCAAACACAGATACCGCTGCGCCAGCTACCAGCCCGCCAGCAAAACGTGGAAATCGTACCTGGCGTTGGCCGTCGCAGCGTGCGCGCCAGGCATCAATCCAGCGAACCCGGGTTGAATTCGCTGAAAATGCAGCCAGTAATGCCTTGTCTGCCAGCAGGTGCAGGCGCCGGATCAATCCGCCAGATGACAGTGCCAGCTGCCTGCAGGCAGCCGGCGTAAACAGTTCTCCGCCCCGATAGCCGGCATTATAGAGCCTGAAACGCAGGTATTCCGCGACTTCGCGGCTGGTCAGGGGGCTGAGATGGATGCTGTGCCCGATACGATCGCGCAACTGGCGGATTTCGTGCTTGCTTAATAGTGTGTCCAGCTCGGGCTGGCCAAACAGCACCAGCTGCAACAGTTTGGCGTCACGGGTTTCAAGATTGGACAGCAGACGGATTTCTTCCAGCGTTTGCAGGGGCATCTGCTGGGCTTCTTCGATGAATACCACAACACGGCGCTGTTTGCGGTGGCAGTAGAGCAGATAATCCTGCAAATGTTGTTGCAGTTGCAGGCGGGAACAGTCATCGGGCAGTGGAAGCTCCAGTTCCAGCGCAATGGCCGTCAATATTTCGTCGCGAGTCAGGCTGGGGTTGGCAAGGTAGATGACCTCGACTGTATCGGGAAGTTGTTCCTGCAACATGTGGCACAACATGGTCTTTCCGGTGCCGACTTCGCCGGTCACCTTGATCATGCCTTCGCCGTTACAGATAGCATATATCAGCGTATCCAGCACTTCCGCGCGCTGGCCACCGCCAAAAAATTTCCGTGTATCGGGCGTAATGCGGAACGGGGCCGCCGATAGCCCGAAGTGTTTGTTATACATGGTTTGCCCCTGTTGCTGCGTGCAAGCAGGGGAACACAAGCAATTTTTACACCATAAAAAAGGGAGGGTTATCCCGGGGGCGGTTCAGCAGCCGGTCGGACCATTGAGTTGCAGGCTGCCGATCAAGGCGTCGACACCGGACAGTTGCTGGCGCTGCAGGTAGTCAGCAATACCGGCATTGAGGGTTTTGCACACCAGCGGATCGTAAAACAGCGCGGTGCCTACGCCGACGGTGGTGGCGCCGGCAATCAGGAATTCGATGGCATCTTCCACCGTGGTTATCCCGCCCTGGCCGATAATGGGGATATGGTGGGCCTTGCACACCTGATAGACCTGGTGCACCTTGAGCAGCGCCACCGGCTTGATGGCAGGCCCCGATAAACCACCCTGGTTGTTCCCGATCAGCGGCTGGCGGGTTTCGATGTCGATAGCCATGCCCATCAGGGTATTGATCACGGAAAAGGCGTCGCTGCCGGCATCGATACAGCGGCGGGCATTATGGGCGATGTCGGTCTGGTTGGGCGACAGCTTGGTAATCAACGGCTTGTTGGTGGCCTTGCGGCAGGTTTCCACCACCCGGGCGGACATGTCCGGGTCATTGCCAAAGGTGACGCCGCCCTCCTTCACATTGGGACAGGAGATGTTGATCTCGATGGCATCGATGGGCGAGTCGTCGAAACGGCGGGTGACCTCGTGGTACTCCGCCAGCGTGGAGCCGGCGACATTGGCAATAAAACGCGTCTCGGTAAAATCCAGTTGTGGCAGAATTTTGTCCACCACATGATCCACGCCGGGGTTTTGCAAGCCGATAGCATTGAGCATACCCGCTGGCGTTTCATATACCCGGTGTGGTGGATTGCCCAGCCGTGGTGCCAGCGTGGTCCCCTTCAGGCAAACAGCACCAACATCCTGATTGGAAAATCCTCGTACCCGTGTATATTCCTCGCCAAAGCCCACGCAGCCGGATAGCAGCACCAGGGGTGAATTGAGTGTCAGGCCGCAGAAATCGACGGCGAGCGGGTTGGCAGTCTGGCTCATGGGGCCGTATTTGACCTGAAGTGCCGGCGAAAGAAAAGCGGATTAACCTTATGTTCCACATCGTACTCTACCAGCCGGAGATTCCACCCAACACCGGTAACATAATGCGCTTGTGCGCCAACACCGGTTTTCGTCTGCATCTGATCCGGCCGCTCGGATTTGAACTGGAAGATCGCAAGCTGCGTCGCGCGGGGCTGGATTACCGTGAGTGGGCCAGCGTGCAGGTCCACGACACGCTGGAAGATTTTATGGCAGACATAGCGCCGAAAAATCTGTACGCCATTTCAACGCGCGGTACAAAACGTTATTGCGATGTGGTTTATCAGCCCGATGATGCCCTGCTGTTCGGACCCGAAACCCGTGGCTTGCCTGCCTCCGTGCTCGACTCGCCAGCGGTCAGTGCGGTGATACGTCTACCGATGGTGGCACAAAGCCGCAGCCTGAACCTGTCCAATACGGTCGCAGTGCTGGTGTACGAGGCCTGGCAGCAGCAGGAATTTTCAGGAGCGGACTAAGTTTGCGGGTTTGTCAGTTGGCCCAGGCGGTTACGCATCAAGGCGTAGTACAGCACCGGGATGACCAGCAGCGTAAGAATAGTCGAAACCAGCAGGCCGAATATCAGTGTGATGGCAAGACCACGGAAGATCGGGTCATCAAGAATGAACAGCGCGCCGAGTATGGCGGCCAGCCCGGTGAGGATAATGGGTTTGGCGCGAATGGCACCGGCGCGGATCACGGCTTCCTCGAAGTCGATACCTTTGGCCACTTCGTCGTTGATGAAGTCCACCAGCAGGATGGAATTACGCACAATAATACCGGCCAGTGCAATCATGCCGATCATTGACGTGGCCGTAAACTGCGCCCCGAGCAGTGCATGCCCCGGCATCACACCGATAATCGTAAGCGGGATCGGTGCCATGATAACCAGCGGCGCCAGGTACGAGCGAAATTGCGCCACCACCAGCAGATAAATCAGAATCAGCCCCACCGAATAGGCGATGCCCATATCGCGGAAGGTTTCATAGGTGATCTGCCACTCCCCGTCCCATTTCAGGCTGTAGCGGTAGGGGTTATTCGGTTGCTGGGTGAGGTATTGCTTGATGGGAGCACCGTTGGCAGTAATCGTTTCCGCGATGGTTTTGTGCAGTGCCGCCATGCCATACAGCGGGCTGTCCAGCTCGCCGGCCATGTCACCCGTGACAAATACCAGCGGCAGATGATCCTTACGGTAGATCGAACGTTCGATGGATGAGGGTTCCAGTGTCACCAGTTCTGACAGCGCAACCAGACGGTTGTCACGACCACGTACCTTGATGCCGAGTACCTGGTCGAGATCGGTTTTCTCCTCTACCGGAAGCTCCAGGCGGATGGCAATCGGGTAGCGGGCGTTGGGGTCGTGCAGGTAGCTGACATCCTCACCATCAAGTGCAGTCGACAGTGCGCGTACCACGGTGGCCTGATCCACACCCAGTTCGGCGGCGCGGCTGCGATCCACATTCACGATCCAGCGTAGCGCAGGTGCTTCGACACTGTCATCGACGTCGACAATGTCAGCCGTTTGTTTGAACACCTGGCGGATTTGTTGGGCAAGTTTGATTTGTCCCGCGTAATCCGGGCCGTAGATCTCTGCCACCAGTGGAGAAAGTACCGGTGGTCCGGGTGGAACCTCGACAATTTTCACCACGGCATCAAAACGCTTGCCAATGGCCTGCAACGGTTCACGTACGCTGCGCGCGATATCGTGACTCTTGCGTTGGCGATGTGACTTGTCCACCAGGTTGACCTGGATATCACCGACGGCATCCCCCTTGCGCAGGTAGTACTGGCGTACCAGGCCGTTAAAGTTGATCGGTGCCGCCGTACCCGCATAAATCTGATAATTTTCGACTTCCTGCACACCGGCCAGGTAATCGGCCAGTTCGGTCAGCACGCGGTTGGTCTGTTCGAGCGAGGTCCCCTCAGGCATGTCGACAATCACCTGGAACTCGGACTTGTTATCAAACGGCAGCATTTTCAGTACGACCAGTTTTACCCCGGCCAGTCCGACCGAGAACAGAATCAGTATCAATATGACGGCAAGCATAAGAAAGCGTGCCCGTCGGCCTTTGTTGCCTGAAAGGAAAGGACTCAGCAAATGCCGGAAGGTGGCCAGTAAACGCGAGTCACCGGTTTCGTTGTTGTCGTGTACGTGGGTTGTGCGCAGCATTTTCAGCGACATCCACGGCGTGACAACCAGTGCCACGGCCAGCGAGATCAACATGCCCATACTGGCATTGATGGGGATGGGACTCATGTAAGGCCCCATCAGTCCGGTCACAAATGCCATCGGCAGCAGGGCTGCGATGACGGTAAAAGTCGCGAGGATGGTTGGTCCACCGACCTCGTCCACGGCAACAGGGATAATCTGTACCAGGTTCAACTTGCCCATTTGCATGTGGCGGTGGATATTTTCGACGACCACAACAGCATCATCCACCAGAATGCCGATGGAGAAAATCAATGCAAACAGTGATACACGGTTGAGTGTGAAGCCCCACGCCCAGGAGGCGAACAGGGTAATGGCCAGGGTAATGATCACCGCCGTGCCAACAATGATGGCTTCACGCCAACCGAGGCTGAAGATGACCAGCAGCACCACCGAAGCGGTAGCAAAAATGAGCTTCTTGATTAAGGTCTGTGCTTTCTGGTCAGCGGTGACACCATAGTTACGCGTGACGGTGACGTTCACGCCTTGCGGGATAAAAATGCCCTTCAGCTCATCCAGTCGTGCAATGACCTGGTCGGCGATCTGTACCGCGTTGGTTCCGGGTTGCTTGGCAATGGCCAGTGTCACGGCAGGATGTTCACCCGATGTTGCGCCGGCATTTGTCGCAGCACCGGAACCGAACCAGACATACTGCCGGGGTTGTTCGGGGCCATGCCGCACGTCGGCGACATCACGCAGGTAAACCGGTTTGTCACCGTGCAGACCGACAACCAGCCCGGCAATGGTGTCTGCATCACCCAGTAATTGTCCTGTCTTGACCTGTACCGCCTGATTATCGTTGACCAGCGTGCCAACCGTGGCGGACTGGTTGGCCTGACGCAAAGCGCTACGCAGGGCTTCCAGGGTCAGCCCATAGCCGGCAAGGCGCTGCGGGTCGAGCAGGATATCGACGACTGGCGCGGGGCCACCGATGGTGTAGATATTACGCGTGCCGGGGACGCGCTTGAGTTCGGTCTCCAGTGAATGAGCAATGTGTCTGAGGTCGGCTGCACCACGCGTGGGGTCTTCCGTCCACAGTGTCAGTGTAACGATGGGGACATCGTCGATCCCTTTGGGTTTAACCAGTGGCTGGCCAACACCAAGGTTGGCCGGTAGCCAGTCCTGGTTGGAATACAGGGCATTGTAGAGACGTACAATAGCTTCGGTGCGCGGTTCTCCCACCAGGAATTCAATGCTGAGGATGGACAGTCCAGGCTGTGACACGGAATAGATATGTTTAACGCCCTCGATCTCGGCCAGGACCTGTTCCGCCGAGCTGGTCACCAGCTTTTCCACCTCGCGCGCGGAAGCGCCGGGGAACGGGATGAAGACATTGGCGAAGGTAACATTGATCTGCGGTTCTTCTTCACGCGGCGTCACGGCAATGGCGAACAG
>CAZVBD010000019.1:20929-25630 GCA_964625255.1 uncultured Thiohalobacter sp.
TGTTGTCCACGATGTACACACCCGTCACTTCGCTGCGGTGAATCACAGCCGTGTCGGGAACCAGCAGCGCCTGTTGTCGACCCACCAGAAAAGCCACCTTGACCAGCATGCCGGGGTACAGGTTGTGCTGGCCATCAGGCAGTCGGACGCGTGCCGTAAAGGTGTGACTGAGGGGATCGGCGAAAGGGAAAAGCGTGATGTCGGTACTTTCCAGCCAGTCTGTACGGTCAGGAATCTGGATGCGTGCCTGCAGGTTTTCGCGGATGTGGCTGGCATAGTACGCCGGGACGGCAACCTGGATGCGCAGTTTTTCCAGTGACAAACCGGTTGCCAGCGGTGTACCCACCCGGGCACGTTCGCCGATTTCAACCAGCCGTTCTACCATTACCCCGGCAAACGGTGCGCGCACCCGGGTGAAATCCCATTGCTCGCGGGCCTGGGCCAGTTGCGCTTGTGACAACTCCAGGGTCGCGCGCGCTGATTTGAGCGTTGTTTCTGCATTTTCCAGTGCCGCCTTCCCCAGTACTTTTTTCTTGTACAGTTGCTGTTTACGCCGGTAGTCGGACTCGGCTTCAACCAACCGGGCACGTGCCCGGGCTTCCCTGGCGGCAGCCTGATCAAGACGGGCTTTCTGAAGCTTGTCATCCAGGCGGACAATGAGCGCACCTTTCGGGACGTAGTCATTGACGTCAAAGGGCAGCTCAACGACTTCACCTGATGTTTGCGCGGAGATAGCGGAACGGTGTACGGCCTCAACCAGGCCGTCGAAACGCTGTTCGTCGGGCAACAGCTGGTAGCCTGCCTGCGTAGTTTCAAGTGCGGGTGGTGCTGCGTCGGATGGCAGCGCCACAAGCAGCAGGACCAGTCCGGTAAGGGCCATGTTCAGGGGATACGATAAAGCTGACGAGACAGACAACGTGCACCTCCTTGATTATCCACCACCGGTGTATTATCAGCCTTGTGTCATAAATCGCAATGCAACGTGCATACTCTGCCGGGAACCGGGCGAAGGCAATTGGCCCTACAGTAATTCAGGTTTGGCCTCACGATTCAGCAAGGCTTGCACGGCCGATGCCGGTGGTGCGTTGTCATACAGCACCGCTTTTACCTGTGCGGTAATGGGCATATCAATCCGGCACTCGGCCGCCAGTGTATCGAGTTCTTTCGCGGTTTCCAGACCTTCAATGGCTTGACCGATTTCTTCAATCGCCGCCGCCAGCGTTTTGCCTCGTCCCAGCGCCAGCCCCAGCCGCCGGTTGCGGGACAGATCATCGGTACAGGTCAGAACCAGGTCACCGACACCGGCCAGCCCCATAAAGGTTTCGCGTTGTCCGCCAAGTCTGGCGCCAAGGCGCATGATTTCTGCCAGCCCCCGGGTAATCAACGCGGCGCGTGCATTGGCGCCGTAGCCCAGCCCGTCGGAAATACCTGCTGCAATGGCCAGTACATTTTTGACCGATCCGCCCAGTTCCACACCCACCAGATCCGTGCTGGTGTAGGCACGGAAGGTGGGGCAGTGAAACAAGTCGGCTACAATCCCGGCATAGGCCGCATCGGGTGAGGCAACGGTGACCGCCGTTGGCAGGCCGCGCGCGACTTCCAGTGCAAAGCTGGGACCGGACAAGGCGGCGAAAGCGGAATGGCCAGGTATTTCTTCCTCAACCACCTGGTGCAGAAACTTGCCGGTTCCAGGTTCGAGACCTTTGCTGGCCCAGATCAGTTGCCCGGGGACGTTCTGCAGGGCGGCTATTTTTTTCAGGGTGTCGCGGAAACCGCCGCTTGGCACGACGATCAGTACAAAGTCCGTGTGCAAAAGTGCGCTTTCAAGATCAGTAACCGGAGTGATCTGATCTGGTAAGGGAATACCGGGCAGGTAGCGTTCGTTGATACGCGCGCTGGTCAACGCTGCTATATGAGCGGCATCCCGGTCCCAGAGCCGGACTTCAACACCGTTGCGCGCCAGTAGCATGGCCAGTGCCGTGCCCCAGGAGCCGGCACCGAGGACACTGACGACAGTGCGATTGGGATTCAGCATGTGCCGGGATTGCCGGTGGGCTAGTGGGTTTGTACGTCGTCGACCGGTGCGCTCATCTTGTCGATATTTTGCGCATACAGGGCATCAAAATTGATGGGTGCCAGCAACAATTGGGGGAAACCGCCTTTGGCGACGAGATCCGAGACAGCTTCGCGTGCAAAAGGGTACAGGGTATTAGGGCAGTAAGCGCCGAGCATGGGACCCTTTTGTGACTCATCGAAACCCTTCAGCGCAAACAGCCCTGCCTGCTGGATTTCTGCCAGAAAACCGGTTTTATCACCTTGCTGCGCGGTTATCGTGACACTCAGTACAACCTCATAGATATCGGCATCAACGTTCGAGACCGTGGTATTGAGCTGCAGATTGATTTCGGGCTTCCAGTCTTCCGTGAATACCTGTGGCGCATTGGGTACTTCGAAGGACGCATCCTTGAGGTAAATGCGGAGGATAGTGAACTGGGACTCTTCTTCAGAGGTTGCCGGGTTGTTTTCTTCAGTCATGAGGTTGGTTTCCAGTTATGCTGTTTAATCTTAGCGGGGTAGTTTATTTCTTGTTGACCGGCAGATTTGCGCTCTGCCAGGCATTAATGCCACCGTCCAGATTGTACACCCTTTCAAACCCCTGTTTTGCCAGAATGCTGCCGGCCGCTGCGGATCGATTGCCGGAACGGCAGCAGGCGATGATCGGCCGACCCCGGTATTTTTCCAGTTCGGAGACACGTTCCGTCAACTGTTTGAGGGGGATATGGAGGGTGTTCGGTATGTGCCCTTTTCGGTATTCACCGTCATCGCGAATATCCAGAAAAACAGCATCTTCACGATTATTGAGCTGGATTGCCTTAACCGGTCCGACCGATTTCATGCGCCCGAAATGGCGACTAAGTTCAAGGAATAACAGTAGTGCGAGGGTGCCGACAAAGGCAAGCATCAGAACCGGATGGTTACCGGAAAATTCGAGTATACGTGCAAAATTCACTGCGGCAGTCTCGGAAAATCGTTAGCTATTGGACAGAAATCAGCTGGAGGGATTAACGCTGCAGAAGACTTCGCGCATCATGCCGATCAGTCGCAGTGTGCGTGAATCGCCAACCCGGTAATAGACGCGATTGGCATCTTTGCGCGAGGTCAGAATACCCTTGTCACGCAGAATAGCCAGGTGCTGGGAAATGTTGCTTTGCGAAGTGCCAACGTGCTCGACAATGTCCTGCACACTGACTTCCTGGTCGCCCAGGGTGCAAAGAATTTTTAATCGTAACGGATGTGACATGGCCTTGAGGGAACGTGACGCACGATCAATATCCTCGTCACGGGTAATAAGGGTTTCGCTGAGAGTTGTCGCCATGTTCAGATTCACCTGCCCTATCTCGTCATTGAAGCTGAAACAGATGTGCCGGAAAGCGTTTCTGCCCCTGCCCTTTATAATCAAAACATTATACAATAATACACCTGATTAGAAAGCCGTAATTTCCCGGGACGGATTTTGTCCGCGTGGCGGCGTGCTGCATTTATCGGTAGAATGGATCTAATTACCGTTGTTTCAGATCCCCCTTGCGCAGACACTGAGGTCATGTCAAAAACACCCAAACCGGCCGTGCTGATTATTCTCGATGGATGGGGATACAGCGAAGATACGGACTACAACGCCATCTATTCCGCAAACACGCCGGTCTGGGACCGGATGTGGGCAGAAAATCCCCACAGTTTTATTCGTACCTCTGGAGCCTCGGTCGGACTGCCCGGTGAGCAAATGGGCAATTCCGAGGTGGGACACCTGAACCTGGGCGCCGGCCGCGTCGTTTACCAGGAATTCACCCGCGTCAGTCGCTCGATTAAAACGGGGTCCTTTTTTAACAATGCCACCCTGACCGATGCCGCCGATGTGGCTATTGAGACCGGTAAGGCCTTGCATGTGCTGGGCTTGTTATCCCCCGGTGGTGTACACAGCCACGAAGAACATATCCATGCCATGGTCAAGCTGGCCGTTGAACGCGGCGTCGGGAAGGTCTACCTGCACGCGTTTCTCGATGGCCGTGATACCCCGCCGCGCAGTGCGGCGGCCTCTATTCAGGCGATGGAGGATCGCTTCCGCGAATACGGTGGCGGTCGTTTTGCCTCGGTGATTGGCCGCTACTACGCCATGGATCGTGATCACCGCTGGCCGCGGATTCAGGCCGCCTATGACCTGATCACTCAGGGCAAAGCCGATTTTGAGGCCGAAGACGCCATTACCGGCCTGGAAATGGCCTATGCACGTGACGAAAGCGACGAATTCGTCGCTGCCACGCGGATTGTGCCAAAGGGTGAGCGTCCGGTGCATGTCGAGGATGGTGACGTCATGGTGTTCATGAACTACCGTTCTGATCGCGCCCGGCAGATCACGCGCCCGTTTATCGAAAGCGATTTCGACGGATTCGAGCGCGAGGTAACGCCGAAACTGGCTTGTTTCGTCAGCCTCACCGAATACAACGCCAAATTTGGTGTTCCCACCGCCTTCCCTGCCGAGCGGTTGAAGAATGTATTTGGTGAATTTGCCGCCCATCAGGGCCTGCGACAGTTACGTCTTGCCGAGACCGAAAAGTACGCGCACGTTACCTTCTTCTTTAATGGTGGTGTGGAAGAACCCTTTGAGGGCGAGGAGCGTATCCTGGTGCCCTCCCCGCTGGTTGA
>CAZVBD010000020.1:0-25491 GCA_964625255.1 uncultured Thiohalobacter sp.
GCCTGTTGATAGCTAAAACCCGTATCAATACACGCTTCCTTATGCTGACCGTCAAGCTCAGCGCTATAGTGGTTTTCCTGGTGGTTCTTTACCAGCTGTTGAACGGTATTAACAGACCGGGCGGTGCCGTCAATCCGCTGGTCTTTGCCATTATTGCATTACTACTCGGGTTCTTTTCCATCATTCGTCTCCCGCTTGAATCGCCGGCCGGAAGATTTTTATCCCTGATAGCTTTTACCGCCGGGAGCATGGCCTGTGTCATTTCACAGTCACGGGCTGCCTGGATTCTGTCCATCTTTCTGTTCGCTTATGTTTTGTTCGCCTGGTACAGAACCGGTCATCTGACAAAGCGCATGACACTGGGCATTACTGCACTCATCATCACACTGGTGTTAATTTCGGCACAAACGTCCATGGTAAAACAAAGAACTGACTCGGCGCTGACCACGTTTCATTCATTCCAGGTTGATGGCGAATGGCAAAGCTCTGTCGGAAAACGCATCATTATGTGGAAAAGCGGTCTGTCCGCCGCCCTGAAAAAGCCGGTGTCTGGATGGGGAACCGACCAGACCCAGGTGGCTGCTGCTGCCCAGGTTGAGTCCCCTGCAATGAAACGGGTCATTCTCGGGTATAACCATCTGCATAATGAATACATTACTACCCTGGTTGCCAAAGGACTGCCCGGACTAACCGGTTTATTGCTGATACTTTTTGTGCCGCTTTTCATTTTCTTTAAACAGTCCAGGGACCCTGAACGACTGGCTTATCACGGAATCGGTTCCCTGTTGTGCATAGGTTATGCCTTATCCGGCCTGAGCAATCTGGCGTTCGGGGATGACACGCTGAATATTTTCTTTGTCTTTTTTCTGGCGATTACGCTCACTGGCTGTGAATTCATTGACGGTGACAATAAAAGCAAACGGGAAGCCTCTACACCTGCGGGGTTGATTTAAACGATTCTATCAACGGATAAACTTCGACTGTCGATACGCCAGAGATCGTAAAATGGATATTTCAACGATAGCGCACCGGCATGACGTTGAGGTTGCACACCCCCACGTCTGGCTACTGCAAAGCCATAAAATTGGTGACAATAACCAGATTCTCGCACTGGCGGAAACGCTGGGCTGGCCTTACGACACAAAAACTATCGTCCGTCGCGAAAACTGGCTGGCATCCAAGCTGATTTACAAACAAATGCTGGGCATAACACTGGCTGGCATCGACCGTTCCCGTTCGAGCAAACTTGCCCCCCCCTGGCCTGATCTGGTCATCAGCGCGTCCCGTGCCAGTGAGATGGTCGCCCGATGGATAGGCAAGATGTCCGGTGGGCGCACTCGTATCGTACATATAGGTCGTCCCAAAGGGCCCGTCAATGCGTTCGATCTCATTGTTACAACACCCCAATACTACTTGCCGGAAAGAAAGAATGTACTGAATATTGAGCTTCCACTGCACCGTGTCTCACGTAACCGATTGCAGACATCAGCGCTCAAATGGCAGCCACAGCTGTCCTATCTGAGGCGGCCCTATACGGTTGTACTCGTTGGAGGCAATAGCGGAAAACTTGTCCTAACCCGGGAAATGGGTTGCCGACTTGGGCAGCGCGTTAACCAGCTGTCGCGTTTATCGGGAGGCTCGGTTCTGGTCACCAGCAGTGCTCGTACACCTCCTGCTGCCTTTGATGAATTGATTAGCCAACTCACAGTACCGATGCATATTTACCGCTGGAACGATAGCCAGCAAGATAACCCTTTCTATGGCTATCTTGCCCTGGCCGACCAGTTGGTTGTTACCGCCGAAAGCACATCCATGCTGGCCGAGGCGAGCGCAACCGGTAAACCGGTATTCATATTTGATTTCCAGGATAAAAATACTTCCCGTGATAAAAACACGGCGGCCGGGTACCTGCGACAGATTACGCGGCATTTCAAACCAAAGCGTTTTCAACGGGACATCGGCAACATACATAAACTGTTGATAGACCGCGGCTATGCATCCTGGTTTGTCAATCCGGTAACCTTTAACAAGCCGATTGAGGCCCCAAAAATAATATCCTGCGACCTGCAACGCACCACAGCACGAGTGCGACAACTATTCCACAAATAGTTTTCGGATCACAACTTCGATTACAGTTTGTTGATGAACTTGATCGATTTACTACCGTGATACCTATGCGTTATATGCTCAACCATCCAGGTTCTCAGAAGCACCCCACGTTCCTTCCATGTCAGGCTTTCACGTAGCATCGGAGAATCCCAATCAAACAATGTTATGTGATCTTTTATTCTTTCCTGCATAACACCCGGATGAGTTCCATCATAACGCGCCAGAAATTGCTTCGGGAAACGGTACATATCCAGCCCTGCCTCGAATTTTTTTTCGGTGAACAGTTTTTTCAGTCCGTCATATTTATTTCTGGTCCCCTTCGGTGACCTCACCCACCAGTAATGAAACAGCTTTGCCTCCGAATCAATCGCGCGAATCTTTCTCCCTTTTTCTTTATATTGAGGATGAACAGAAAAGTTTGCTGCATCTCCCCTGGATAAAACAAAGCGGTGAGGCTTAACTATCCAGGATCTTCTTCTGCCCTTGTAGGGATAAATATTCATTGTCGTCTTATAATCGACCCAGAAGTTAAGCTGACGGAGCGATATAGCTTCAACATCGTCATCATCAGCATACTTCTTCATATAGTCCATAATAATCGGCAGATCATCTTCATGTACGATTTCATCTGCCTGCAAATGAAATGCCCATTTCCCGGTGCAATTGAATAATGCAATATTTGCCTGCTGGGCCAGTACAAACCCTCCCTGTGTCACATAGGGATTCCACTGACTGCGTATAATCTTTATTTTTTTGTCATTGATCGACTCAATAAGCTCCAGCGTCCCGTCTTCCTCCGGGCCAATATTGACAATAAACTCGTCTACAATGGGAAGGATCGAAGAAATAGCTTCAACAACCGGGTAATCCATTGAGGCAATTTTGTTTAGAAACATAAATCCGGAAGCGAATACTGCCACGAGGTACTCCAACTAACGTTTTTTGAATCACACAATGAGCTGATATATTTTATCTCACTGGTTATTCTGTTATCCGGGAACACCGGGCTATTTTGTCAGAGCTTCAAGGACTCTACGCCCTCCGGGGAGAGGGCTTTTTCGAACAGGTCACAGATTTCACGAACAGCCCCATGACCGCCCGGGCAGCTCGTTTGGTAGATTGCATGCTCAATGACATCGGGGTGAGCATTTTTGACGATGATGGGCAAACCGACACAACGGAGTGCGGGGAGATCGTTGATATCATTACCGACAAAGGCCACCTCAGACATCGCGAAACCCCGTTCCCTGACAAATTCCTCCAGCACGGCGCGCTTGTCTCCGACACCCTGTATGCAGCGGATCTTCAACTTGGCGGCTCTAACTGATACTACGGGATTGGTCTCGGTAGAGATAATGACTGATTCAACACCGAGACAAACAAGCTTTTGCAGACCGATGCCATCACCACGAAAACAACGCACCGCCTCACTACCATCCTGGCTCACATACACCATGTCATCGGTGAACACACCATCAAAATCAAATGCAATGAGGCGTATACCACGGATAATATCTTTCATTTAATCATCCAGCACGTTTCAACCCGTTTTCCTGGTGAACAAACGCTGCGCCTGATTTTTGAATTTCCTGAGCGTATCCATAGGAACTCGTTCCGTCAGTTTTTGCATATAATCCGAAGAATATTCAGGCTCGATAAGCGGGTCGTCAGCACGTCCCCAGTCATTGCAATCGTAGCCCATGAGTTCCATGTAGGGCAAATAGGCCGGTTTGAAAAGCTCGATATCTTCTTCAGTAAACCAGTGTCGCCAGTCACCCGTTGATTTTTTGCGTATCACCTTGGCGTTACCGGTCGAGTCCAGAACCTCTGCATCTTCACGTATTTCAAAGCCGAGATAGGCATTTAGTGCAGAAAAGTTCTTGTTGACCATGTCTTCATAGGTAAACAGGAACCACTCATCCCCAAGACCACTGACAAAATCCTGCATCTGCTGATACCGAACCTGTTCTTCATCGAAGACTGACTGTTTATCTCTGGGCCATTCATGATGGCCCGTAAAACGACAAATTTCATGGAACGGGACAGACAAGGGGTCTGCCTCTTTCTTTTTCACCAGATCAAGATGTGCTTTGAACTGCTGTTTGTGGCCTACGCAGCCCCTGTTCCATCGATACAACATTCTGCTGACGGCAACATCTCTCGGATCGCGAGCTATCCAGACCTTGCGATCGTAATGCTCCTTTTTCAGGTGATCTCTGTATAGATCGAAATCTTTGCCCTTGCGTTCTTCGTAGGTATGTTTATAGACAGCATTTTCGTAATCACCAATATACTTTCCAGGTCTGCCACCCGAGAATGCCTGGCATCCGGGAAGACCTGCAGAAAGTTTATACAACAGTGCTGTGGTTCCTGATTTGCCAAGGCCCAGTATCATTATTTTCATCTTAATCTCCGGCCATCAGGCACTGATTCTGAATATCTGGTCATGAATCTGTTCAGCTTTAAGCTCTGTCGTATCACCGAGCACCTGCTGGAACTGTACTATCCGTTCACGCAATTGTTCAAGGGTAATGCCGGGATACCGGTGGCGGTGAAATTCCGGTGGAGCGTGGGACCCGGGAAGGTAGCGTCGTATCCATTTAATAGAACGCCTGCCATTCGCCAGTACCCAGCCCGCGACCCAGGTCGCCATCGCCGGCCTGGGAAGTTTGCTTCGTCCAACAGCGATCTCTTCCAGTACATCGATCATACGATCACAGGCCAGCGGGCCATCCTGGGCAACGATATAATGGTCAAAGATTGCCTTGCGGTCATCACCATCAGCAGCACCCAGCGTACCTTGCAGAATGTCTTTCAGGGTGTCTTTCAGCTCCAGTACGCTGAAACACTGATAACTCAATTGATTCGGGAGATGGTAAAACCCCTGATCGATGTCTTCGTTGATGGACGGGCGATAACTGACAGCCGGCACGCCCATACTGTATGCCTCAACGGCTGTGGTACAACCGTTATGCACAAGCGCCTGCGCTGCCATCAGCCAGGGCACCACATTACCCTCATTGGTCACCTCAACCCGTTCACAGGCATCCGCTATTCGGTGATAAACATCCGGATTTTCAGTCGGGTGCGGCCGGACAATGATTGTAACATCAGGAAAAGCTTCATGGAGTGCCGGAATCAGTTCCTTGAAGGCGTCGAACAAATTCTGCTTGTGCTCATGCAGCACCCCGGCAAACTCCAGGCTCATACCTTTGGCAGCTTTACCGAATTTCACCTTATTGCCGTTATGGGCAAGTGTCTTGAACAGGTTCTGACTGGGAAAGAATGCATTAACATGGTTGAAATTGGTATTAACCAGAATGAACTTTCCGTATTTCCGGCGTAATGCATCAGCATCTTTCTTGTAGTAAGCGCATATTTCGGTGCGTAACAAATCACCGCGTGGATTTCCGGTGATATGTATTGGCTTATCTTTTGGCATCTGCGGGTAGTCCCGCCACAGGTTGGCATTGTCCTCGCCCCATGCGAAAAGATGAGAAACATATTTTAAGGACAGGGGTGAAAGACGTCGGGAAAAATACATATCAGCCGGCAAGTGGACCAGCGCCTCTTCATCCCAGGAGACTATCTTCTGGCCAAGCCAGTGCATAATCCTGAACATGTTCAGATTCATTACTGTGAAACTTTTGCACAGATACAAGCTGCGAGGAAGCGACGCAATTTTAAAATCGATCTTGCGGTGTGAACCGATAATTGAGGGGAAGCCTCTTCTCGCCGCAATACAGGCAAGCAACAGCTTCGGATCAAGCTCACGCACCTGGTTTTCTACCGGAATAATCAGCGTGAGTTTTACTGTGTTCATATCCATCACGCCTCAGGCCTGTATCCTGAACATCACGTCGGATACCGGCTCTATGCTTAATTTTTTTTTATAGCCGAGCAGTTTCTGGAATCTTGCTATCCGCATACGCACTTCATCGAGTGGGAGAACCGGGTAGCGATGCAACTGGTATTCGGGCTTGTTATGCGAACCTGGGAGGTGTGATTTAACATGTCTTGCCAGGTTAAGCCCTCCGGCCAGAATCCATCGTTGCAGTCTGGTGGCAGCAGATTGCTGACCAGGACTGTCCTGGAGAATCGACAGCGTCTCCAGTACATTCACCATCCTCTCACAAGCCAGCGGCCCGTCCTGCGCTTCAAGGTAGCGATCCATCAGTGCACGGCGCTCTGCACCATCTGGAATACCCAGTTCACCGGAAAGTATCCTTGCAAGCGTTTGCTCTAATTCTTCAAAATTGAAACACTCGTGGCTCAGCCCGTTGGGCAGGCGGTAAAAACCACTGTCATACTCTTCGTTCACTGCGGCCCTGTAGCTGATAGCAGGAATATTCATGGCAAATGCTTCCACCGCAGTGGTACAGCCGTTGTGGATCAGTGCTTTTGATGCCATAAGCCAGGGTACGACATTACCCTCATTGCTTACCTTTACCCTGCTGCAACGGGCCGCGATATCTTTATAGACCTTGCTGTTCTCGGTCGGATGGGGGCGGACGACAATGGTGTGATCAGGAAATGCCTGTTCAAGTTCCGGTATGAGTTTTCTGAAATGGGCAAATACAGCTTTCTTGTGATCCCACAACCCTTGTGCATACTCCCGGCTCATTCCTCTTGCCGCGCGGCCAAAACGGGCTTTATCACCGATTTTTTTCACAGGCTTGAATAAATTAATATCTGCGCCAAATGCATTTACGTGGTTAAAGTTGGTATTGACAAGAATAAAGTCCCCGTAAGTCTTACGCAGTTCTTCACTATCATTTTCATAATAAGTACGGATTTCAGCGCGCAGCATATCGCTGCGTGGATTACCTACCGCATAGATTGGCGTATCTTTTGGTGTATGCGGGTACTGCCGCCACAAATCAACATTATCCTGTCCCCAGGCAAACAGACTCAAAACCTGCTTGATGGTCGATGCATCGAGACGACGGGAAAAATAGGTCTTGGGTGGCAGGTGGACCAACGCTTCCTCATCCCAGGCCACGATTTTGTGTCCGAAGCGACGCGCTACACGAAAAAACAGGAGGCTGCGAATCGTCATGCTTTTCGAAAGATATATCGCGCTTGGAAATGAATCGATGTTGAATTCCATTTCGCGTCGTGACCCGACAATCGATGAAAACCCGCGTTGTGCAGCAACACAGGCAAGTAATAATTTCGGGTCAAGTTCACGAACCTGGTTTTCAACCGGAATCAGCAGTAAAGGATTGGATGCTGCCATGGCATTGTCCTAGGACGCCGCCTCCAGTAATTGCCGTGGCTTGTTTTTCATGTCTTCCAGGATACGTTCAGCCAGCCTCTCGCCACTTAAACCGTGATGTGAAAGAACTTCTACGGGTGTACCGCATGCTGCATGTCCCTCAACTGCAAACTTCACCAATCGCCTGCCACGTAATGCATCTGATGACATAAAGGCATTCAATAAGGTATCACCAAGCCCACCATAGTCGGCGTGATCGTCCACGGTGAATACACTGTCGCAATCACCGACAGTCTCCTCCAGCCATTCAACATCAACCCGGTTCAGCCATGGCATATTGACCACCGTAAGAGAAACTCCCTGTTTGTCCAGGCGTTCGGCTGCCGCCAGTGCTTCATTCAGCATAACGGGTCCATAAGCGAAAAGAACCGCATCTTCGCCCTGGTTCAGAACGCTCCCTTTCCCAAAACTGAACTGATAATCTTCAGGGACCGGTATAACTCTCGGCGACGGCCCGATCACAAGACGGATCATACAACTCTGTTTTGCCTCATTGACACACCATTCCAGCACCTTACGTGTTTCCAGCGCATTACCGGGTTCGAGAATGACACACTCCGGCAAGGCCCCGAAAAGTGAAATATCACGCAAACTTTGATGGGATTTCCCGGGTCCGGCCGGGATAAGTCCGGCGTAATGACACACGTAGATAATTTTTGTCTTTTCCGTTGCATTGTTATAGATCTGTTCATTGGAGCGTGAAGCAAGGAATACCCCGAATGAATTGACAATCGGCAGATACCCCTGCAATGCCAGGCCACCCGCCGTGGACACCATGTCCTGCTCGGCGATACCACCTTCAATAAACCTGTCCGCGCAGGCTTTTTCGAACAAACGCAGGCCACAATCGGCAGACAGGTCTGCGTCCATGACAACGATATCCTTTCTCTCCTGGCCGATTTCGAGCAGCGCCTGCCCATAAGCGGTCACAACTTTCTCTGCTGTATCCTTGAGTTTAGTACGGTTTTCTGCACGGCATTCTATGACTTCAGTTTTCAGCTTATCCAGTCCAAACTTGTCGAACTGTCCTTCTATGCGGGTGATAATTTCGCTGTAACCGGCATTGAAAGAGGCGTCATCAGGCGCACCGGAATGCCAGGGATACAGGCCTTTCCCGGCTTTCAGAGCGGCAGGGCCTTCCATGAAGGAAACGCCCTTGCCCTTGATGGTGTCGGCAATCAGAACCTTGGGCTTGTCGTTTATCTGCCGCAATTCTTCGAACGCACGGTCCAGCGCGGAGAAATCATGGCCATCACAACGCGCCACATGCCAGCCAAAAGCCTCAAATTTTTTCTCCAGGTTGCCCAGGTCGATAATCTCATCCACCGGCTTGTCGGATTGAATTTTGTTCATGTCAACGATAGCCGTGATATTGTTGACTGACTGGTGAGCCGTGGTCTGTAACGACTCCCAGATCTGACCTTCCTGAAGTTCACCATCACCGGTCATCACAAAAACCTGTCCGGTTGCACCGTTCAGTCTTTTGGCCAGAGCCATACCCTTGGCCTTGGAAATGCCCATGCCCAGTGACCCCGAATTGGTTTCAATACCGGGAATACTGACATCCGGGTGACCATGAGTACCGCCCATCCTGCGCAGGTTGATAAACTGGTCTTTTGAAATAACACCCAAAGAATAAAGGACGGCATAATAGGCGGGGGCATCATGCCCTTTTGAGGAGAAATAGATATCACGGTCCGGGTGATCAAATCCGAGCTCAACCGTATTCATACCGGCGTAGTAGAGATAGGTCACAATATCCAGCGAACTAAAGCTGGATCCCAGGTGGCCGGAGCCGGCACGTTTAACGGTTGCCAGAGTGTTTGCACAACACATGTCCGCCAATAATTTGAGCCTGTCGAATGTATCCATTCCAGCTTCACGAACCCGCTGGAATTCACTCGTTGAAATAAGCCTGATCTCTAACATTGTTTCGATTGTCCCTTTAACAAATATGGAAAGTGGGTAACAGTCGGCAGCTGTGCCTGACCGTTATTGACAATATGTTCCGCAAGGCTCCAGTCATACTCGCTGTTGACATCAAAGCCTTCGTAGCCTTCCGTAAGGAATGGCATCAATACATCACCGGCGATCGTTCCCTGTTCAGATACGACGCGTGTCCAGGCAATCTCCAGACTGGCATTTTGCGTATATACAACCGGCAAAGACTGATACTGGCTGCTGTGCCATGGCTGTGTGGATGAATTCAGAGGCATCAATGGCAACATGCGTTTGCCCTGAACCACCCACATTTTGCCGGGATGCTGCTGGCACTTTTCAACGGCTCGCAGAGAATCGACACCGGCTTCTGCCTGGAAATCATGCCAGGCCCGCTGAATGGTCTGTGGCAGCCGGAACGGGCTGGTTGGCCGAAGAATGCTGAAACACTCGTATGCGCGTCCTTCGTCCCTGAGTCTGTTCAGCGTGTAGGCCAACCACTCAATATCCGGGGATACATCACCCGCCAGTTGTTGCGGGCGCAGGAAAGGAACTTCAGCACCGTAGTGCCTGGCGATATCCGCATAATGTTCTGAATCTGTTGACACAATCACATCGGAAAATATCCCGCTCTGTACGGCAGCAGAAATGGTGTACGCCATCAGGGGATGTCCGGACAATTCGCGGACATTCTTGTCTGCTACGCGCTTCGAACCCGCTCTTGCCGGAATCAGCGCCACCACACCATTTGGCTTTCTGCCCATATCAGAGCATCCCCGGGTCGCTGTTGATGTAGATGTCTTTCAGTTCCGAATAGACATCCAGTGCTTCCGTACCCGGCTCACGTGAACCATTACCCGACTGCTTCAGACCACCGAATGGCATGTGAGGTTCACTGCCATGCGTTCCACCGTTAACAACCGCTACCCCGGCTTGTACTTTCTGTGTAAATTCTGTCGCGCGATTAATGCTGCGAGTATGAATGGCGGCGGTCAGTCCATAAGGTGAATCATTCGCCATACACAAAGCTTCGGAAAAATCCCTGACCTGGTACAGGCAGAGTATTGGGCCAAACAATTCAGTGACTGAGATTTCGTCATGGGGATGGACATTCTCGACAATGGTTGGCGCCATGTAGAAGCCCTCCCCGTGTGCCTCATCATCCAGTCTGTTCCCTCCAACCGTTATCAGCGCTCCAGCCTGCCTGGCTGTTTCGACAGCGGCCAGCATGTTCTTGAGTTGCTTCTCGTTAATGACCGGTCCCAGATTATCACTGTCATCCGGGCCGACCTTGAGTAAACGCGTGTGTTCAACAAGCGTGTCACGAAACTGATCATAAACTGATGAGAAAACAATAATACGACTCGCCGCCGCACAACGTTGACCGGCGTTGCTAAAGGCTGCCAGCAATGTCCAGTTAACAGCATTTTCCAGATTGGCATCATCGCAAACAACCAGTGGATTTTTGCCGCCCAGCTCAAGTGAGACTTTTGCCAGTCGTTCGCCTGCGGTTGCCGCTATACGGCGCCCCACGGCTGTAGAACCGGTAAAACTGATGAGGTCTACGCCGCTGTGAGCGACCAGTGGTTCACCAGCTTCCTTGCCTTGACCCTGAATAATATTGAGCACTCCGGCAGGTAAACCCGCCTCCTGTGCAATCCTGCCGAACAGCCAGGCGGTTGCCGGCGTATCTTCAGCAGCCTTAAGGATAGCGGTATTGCCACAAATCAACGCCGGGAATACCTTCCATGCCACGTTGGCAATCGGTGTATTGGCCGCAATAATCAGACCGGCAATACCCACCGGTTGTCGCACCGTGCTGGCATATTTATGGGGGACAGCACTGGTCGTCGTACGGCCGTATAAACGACGGCCTTCACCGGCCATGAATTCTCCCTGTGCAATTGCCGCAGCGGTCTCGCCCATGGCAGCAAAGAACGACATCCCGGTCTCCAGTGCAACGACCGCTGCGATATCTTTCTGGTAACGGCGCATCGATTGGGCAATATCGTGCAGTATCTCACCCCGTTGTACAGGCGTGAGTCTCGACCAGTCCGGTTGTGCCGCTGCCGCAGCCTGGACTGCCCGTTCAATATCATCCGTACAGGACCGGGAAATCCGATACAGTTTTTTTCCACTGTGCGGTGACAGTTTGTCAAAAAACTCACCAGACAGCGCGTCGACCTGAACACCGTCAATCCAGTTGGGGATCGTTCCGGGTATAAAATCTGGAATCATTGAGATGCTCGTTCTGCAACTACCATGCAGTAAAGCCACCGTCTACGACCAGTTCAGTACCGGTAACATAAGACGATGCGCGGGAGGCCAGAAATAACAAAGGTCCACAGAGGTCGTCATTGACCGCCATTCTTCCCATGGGGACACGCTGACAGAACTTGTCCCTGAATTGCTCATCCTGTTCACCCAACACACCACCCGGTGACAGAGTGTTAACCCGTATACCTTGCGCCGCCCAGTGCGTCGCCAGATAACGGGTCAGGTTAACCACGGCAGCTTTGGATGCTCCATATGCCGGTGGTTTAAAAAATGGCGGGTCACTTTGTATGTGATCATAAAAATGCGCGTCGGGCGAAACCCCGGCATACAAAGAACCTATATTAATGATGGAGCCCCGGCCTGCACGCAGCATGCTTTTCCCGAAAACCTGCATCGTGAGGAACAGCCCCAGCGTATTCACTTCCAGTATTTCCCGGTTTTCTGCCAGTGGAATGTCTTCCAGCCGATAGCTGATACCTTCGCTGGACGGGGGTCTGTCGATACCGGCGTTGTTCACCAGAATCGAGGGGATGCCAAAAACAGCTATACACTGATCGCAAGCATCTTCCAACGACTGTCGATCCCGGACATCGGTACGCTGCAACCTGAGGCGACTTTCGTCAAAACGATCCTGCAGACACTTGAACGCCTCCGGTATATCGGAACCCGGCAAGTCCAGCGCATAAACCGAAGCTCCCGCCTCAAGCAGTGACTCAATCCAGACTGGCCCAAGCCTGCCCAGTGCACCAGTAACAACAGCAACCTCGGACTCCAGGTTGAAAAGTTTGTTCAAGAGGCGGCTAACTCCCACCAACTTTCTGCACCGTTCAGCTTTTCAAAGGCAATATCTTCGTCTTCTGTCAACGCCTGACGAGTCACCCGCCCCAGGACCTTGTCGATATCATAGGGCTGAAGACCGTCACCCGGTGACTTGATTGCGATATCTTCACGACGGAGGGTATGACCTTCCGGCAAATCACACGCAGCAACCAGCTTCTTGCCCATTTTGGTAATAGGTTGCACTTCGCTGTCATAGGTTCGCTTAACACCATCACCTACGGCTACGTGTAAGCGATCCAGGTCACGAACCAGCTTTCGGAATCCACCTGGTTCCAGGGAGAAAGCATGATCTGTCCCCTTCCAGGTATGATTGAACGTGAAATGTTTCTCAACAATGCGTGCACCCAGCATAAAGGCTGCAATCGCCATGGCTATACCGTTATCGTGAGATGAAAGACCCACTGTGGCATGAGGGAATCGCTCGCGGAACGTGGTGATAACACCCAGATTCAATTCATCAAACTCAGCCGGATAACCGGCTGTACACTGAAGAATACCCAATTGTTGGTTAATCGGCATAATAGCGTCATAGGCCCGATTCACGTCATCCATGGTGCCACCACCGGTGCTGATGACCATGGGTTTACCATAAGAAGCAATATGGGTGAGTAGTGGTATGTTTTTCAGATCCCCCGAAGCCACCTTGAAGGCCGGCAAATCCAGCTTTGCAAGAAATTCTGCGCTGGGGATGTCAAAGGCCGTCGCAACTACCGTTACTCCGATCTCCTTGCCGTAAGCCATCAGCTCCTGGTACTCGCTCCAGCCGAACTCCAGGAACTCCCGGTGTTCACCATAGGTTTTCCCGAAACTGTTCTCGTGGTCATAGGGCTTGTTATAGCTGGCCTTTGTATACAGACTCCGGTTATCCCGTTTCTGCAGCTTGACCGCATCTGCACCGCATTCCTTCGCAACGCGGAACATCTCCATAGCTGTTTCCAGCCTCCCCTGATGGTTATTTCCGATTTCAGCGATAACATAACAGCCGCTATCATCCTGAATATCCTTGCCATCTATCGAGAGTTTCCGCATATTTGTATTTCTCCTGCACTGTACTCGGTTGGCGCCGAAGTATACTGGTCAACACCCGATATTGAATCATCCCCTGATGTCGAGGGACACGCCCCGGCATCTCGTCGTATGCTGCAATGCACAACGCTCCACGACGAGAGAGTAGTCTTTGGGCCGCATTCTTTTTCGAAAACTGTCCCCCCGTTCACGCTGGCTGCATACCGTCGGTATGTACGCTGAAGGTGGGTTCCTTTATCTGTTCTGGTTACTGGTACGCCCTCTATCACCGGAACGAGCATCGGCAACCGGGCGCACACTGATCCGCTGGCTGGGACCAAAAACCCATAAACATCGCCAGGTAAGGCGCAATCTGGAACGTGCCTTCCCCGAACTGAACGACGAAAAGCGTGAATCACTGGCCCGTGATGTGTGGGGGAATTTCGGTGCCGTGATGGCGGAATACCCACACCTGCACACACTCACTTATGCTGGAAAACCACCCCACATTGACCTGGTGATGGATGAAGACGCGCGTGAAATACTCGAAAACAAACAACCGGCCATCTACGTGACAGCACACCTGGGTAACTGGGAACTGGTCGGGGCGATTGTCGCTAAATCCGGTATCCCCTTTACTGTGATTTACAGCCCCCAGAAAAATCCCCTGCTGGAACGCATGATCAACAGCCAGCGACATTCGGTGGACATACAGCTCATTGCAAAAGATAACGGGATACGCAAACTGATCCAGGAGTTCCGGTCCGGACACTCCATCGGTCTGATCTCTGACCAACGCGTGGACACGGGCGAGCCGGTATCGTTTTTCGGGTGTGACGCCCAAACAACGACCAGTCCGGCCAGACTGGCACTGAAGCTTGGATGTCCGCTGGTACCGGTCCAGATTGAACGAACCGGCAAAGCCCGTTTCCGTGCTGTTTTCCATCATCCCCTCGTCAACACTCAGAAAGAAAACAAACAAAAAACTCCCTTGCAGGTCACAACAGAGCTTAATCGCATGTTTGAGGACTGGATTCGCAACCAGCCCGACCAGTGGGTTTGTATAAAACGGCGCTGGAAAACGGACACCTGTCACAGCGTATCCGGGAACGATATGCCGTGCGCCTGATGCTCATGTTCTTCCGTGCCTACCCGTGGCAGACATTGTTCATGCTGCTGGCTCTGCTGTTTGCCGGGTTTGCGGAGGGTGTTGGGCTGTCCGCATTACTTCCCCTGATTAATATCGCTATTCGTAATAATGCTGCCGGCAACGGTGAAGATCTTCCTGCACAACAAAATATGCTTGAGGGCATGGTCACTGATTTTCTCAATACGACGGGCATCAATCCCGACATCGGTTCCATGCTTGCCATCATCGTTATTTCACTCACTTTGAAAAACCTTTTACTGCTTCTTGCGAATAAACAGGTCGGTTACACAGCAGCACACGTGGGCACTGACCTGCGACTCAAGTTGCTTCGCGCTGTCCTCAGCAGCCGCTGGGAATATTTCATCAGTCAGCCAATCGGGAAAATCACTAATGCACTGGCAACCGAAGCCCAGCGCTCATCACTAAGCTTCGTCAGTGGATCGCTCATGATCACCTTTGCTATCCAGACGGCAGTCTACGGTGCGGTAGCCCTTGCGCTTTCCTGGAAAGCCACACTGGTGAGCCTTGTCATCGGCTTTTTAATTATCGCTGCAGCCAATTCCCTGGTCCGGGTAACCCGCAAAGCCGGAAAAAAGCAAACCAAACTGCTGACTTCGCTGATAGCGGGTTTAACCGACACGCTGCAATCGGTCAAACCCTTAAAAGCCATGGCCCGTGAAAACAGTATCGATGGCGTGTTGACTGCGGAAACGTCCCAACTTAACCAGGCACTGCAACGACAGGTTCTTGGTACTGCGGCACTTGGTGCTATCCAGGAAGTTTTGCTGTCTATTGCTGTTGCCGGAGGGATTTTCGTTGCACTGTCTCAATTTGAAATGCCACTACCAACTGTACTGGTACTGGCCATTGTCCTGGGCCGGATGCTGCGCCAGTTCAGCAAAGTACAACGTGAATACCAGAAGGTCTCTATCGGCGAAAGTGCTTTCTGGTCACTGCAACAAACCATTGACCAGGCGATGATCAGCGCAGAAGAGGCCTCAGAGACAGGGAAAACCCCGTCATTAAAAAAGGGAATACGGATCGACGATGTCTATTTTGCCTATGCTGAAAGTAATGTCCTTAATGGCCTGACGCTGGACATCCCGGCAGGGTCGCTCACTACGCTGATCGGCCCGTCAGGGGCCGGGAAAACCACGCTCATAGACCTGATCACCGGCCTGTTGCAACCCGGCTCCGGGGTCATCCTCATCGACGATACCCCCTTGCCAGAACTGGATATTAAAGCCTGGCGAAATATGATCGGTTACGTACCCCAGGAAACTCATCTGCTCCACGACACGGTACTGCACAACGTCACACTCGGTGATCCGGAGTTGTGTGCGCTGGAAGCGGAACAGGCACTGAAAGCAGCAGGGATCTGGGAGTCTGTTGCCGCAATGCCCGAAGGCATAAACAGTATTGTCGGGGAACGTGGTACAAAACTCTCCGGGGGGCAACGCCAGCGCATCATCATCGCGCGGGCTCTGGTCCATCACCCGAAATTGCTTATTCTGGATGAGGCCACCAGCGCGCTGGATTCCACCAGTGAAGCTGAAATTCTCGAAACTATCGACAAATTGCGTGGCGAACTGACCTTACTTGCCATTTCCCACCAGAAAGCACTGGTTGATGCTGCAGATCATGTCTATCGACTGGAAAAGGGACATGCTGTTGCCGGAAGAACGATTCTCTCCTTCGTTGACCTGGATCAATCACGCGTCATGTGACAAAGACTACAATCACACCGTGTGTTGCCGGGTCTTCGAAATGTTCAGGACCGGCCAAATTCCGGAACCCCATGCAAAAGCCCATTCTGGCCTACACGATAGGTAACAAGCGCTATCTGAACATTACCGACAGGTGCACTCTGCGTTGCACCTTCTGTCCCAAATATCGTGTCAGCCCCTGTGTTCATGAGTTTGATCTCAGCCTCCCGCAGCGCCCTGAAACCAGTGACATCATCCATGCATTGGGGAACCCGGCAGACTATGAGGAAATTGTGTTCTGTGGTTTTGGCGAACCCACCCTGCGCCTCAAACCCTTGCTGGAAATTGCCGGTTACATAAAGCAGCATAACGGTCGCATTCGTCTCAACACCGATGGTCTTGCCAACCTGTTCCACAAGCGCAACGTATTACCCGAACTGGCGGACTGTATCGATGCACTGTCGGTGTCAATGAACGCCCATAACAAAACGGTTTATGATCAACATTGCCAGCCGGCGCTGCCAGGAGCATTCAACGCCATGCTGGATTTCCTGCAACTGGCACCGGATTACATTGAAGAAGTGACCGCAACCGCTATCGATGGTCTTGACGGCGTGGACATCGATGCCTGCCGGGAAATGGCCGAGCAGCGCAAGGTTTCTTTCAGGCGTCGCGTGCTGGATGTGGTGGGCTGAAGCATATGGTGCTCTCCGACTACGTCAACACCTTCGGTCAGGCCATGCTCAATCGTTATGGTGAGCGCGTTCACAAACTGACCCTGAACGCTGATTTCACCTGTCCGAACCGTGATGGAAGCAAGGGACGTGGCGGTTGTACCTTCTGCAATAATGTATCATTCAACCCCAATGGCCGTAACCCGCCAACCATCAGCGAACAGCTTGAAGCCGGACGGCAGGTCATCCGCAAACGCACCGGTGCACACAAGTACATCGCCTACTTCCAGGCCTATACCAATACCTATGCCGATGTCACACGGCTTGCGGAACTCTACGACCAGGCACTCGCCGACCCCGATATCATTGGACTTTCCGTGGGTACGCGCCCGGATTGTGTCCCGGGGGCCGTACTTGACCTTCTGGCCAGCTACCAGGATCAGGGCAAGGAGGTCTGGCTGGAACTGGGGCTGCAATCCGCCTGGGATGACACGCTGGAGCGTGTGAACCGTGGACACGGGTTTGAAGAATATCGAGTCGCGGTACGCAACGCTCACGCACGTAACTTGCAAGTCTGCACACATCTTATTGTGGGCCTTCCCGGTGAAACCCCGGATCATTACATGGCAACCCTGCAACGGGTCCTCGACCTCGGTGTCGAGGGAATAAAACTGCACCCGCTTCATGTCGTCAAGGGCACGCTGCTCGCCAACCAGTGGCGGCGCGGGGAATACCAGCCTCTATCACTGGACGATTATATTGCTATCGCCTGTGACATGATTGAACACACGCCGATGGATGTTATCTACCACCGTGTCACTGCGACTGCATCAGCCTCTATCCTCCTTGCGCCCGACTGGTGCGCTAAAAAATGGGATGTTATCAACCGCATTACCCGGGAGTTTCATCGACGCCAGACACGGCAGGAGTCTGCAACTGACACAACAAAACTGATACACGAACATGCAGGAATCTGAACACATGACGTCCGCACGAAAAAAAATGGAACTCGTCTGTCCGGCCGGTAACCTGCCGGCGCTTAAAGTTGCCGTTGACAAGGGCGCTGATGCCGTTTACATCGGTTTCAAGGATGACACCAATGCGCGTCATTTTGCCGGCCTGAACTTTAATGAGAAACGCTCTCTTGAAGGCGTCCGGTATGCGCATGAGCGGGGCGCGAAAGTATTCGTCGCTATCAACACCTATGCACAGGCGACAGGCTGGAAACGCTGGCAGGATGCCGTCGATCTCGCGGCAGACCTGGGTGTCGATGCACTGATACTGGCCGATGTCGGCGTTATGGACTATGCCACCAATAAGTGGCCTGAACTGCGTCTGCATTTATCGGTACAGGCATCAGCAACCAATCCTGAAGCCATTCGCTTCTACCACGATAATTTTTCTATCCAGCGCGTCGTGGTTCCCCGTGTGCTTTCGATCAAACAGGTACAACAGGTTGCTGAAGAGAGTCCGGTACCACTGGAAGTGTTTGGATTCGGCAGCCTGTGTGTGATGGTGGAAGGCCGCTGCCTGTTGTCTTCCTACGTCACCGGGCAATCCCCCAACACGTTTGGCGCCTGTTCACCGGCATCGGCAGTTCGCTGGACAAAAACGCCCCGGGGACTCGAATCACGCCTCAACGATGTCCTCATCGACCGTTACCAGAACAACGAAGCAGCCGGTTACCCGACCTTATGCAAGGGGCGCTTTGAAGTGAGTGGCAATACCTACTATGCCATCGAGGAGCCCGTCAGCCTCAATACCCTGGCACTGTTGCCGGAACTGCAATCCATCGGTATCGCTGCGATCAAGATCGAAGGTCGACAAAGAAGCCCTGCCTACGTCAGACAGGTCACCCGGGTCTGGCGCGCAGCACTGGATGCCTGTCAGAGAGACCCGGATAACTATCGCCCGCAACCCGACTGGCTGGAATCGTTACAGACGGTTTCGGAAGGGGCACAGACCACGCTCGGCGCCTACCACCGACCATGGCAATAGACATGACAACAAATCACGCAGCAACAAAACTTTCACTTGGGCCGGTCCTTTATTACTGGAATCGCGAACAACTGCTGGATTTCTATGACCGCATCGCATCAACACCGGTCGATATCGTCTACCTGGGTGAAACAGTGTGTGCCAAGCGTCGCGCCCTGCGTAGCGAAGACTGGTTGTCAGTCGCACAAATGCTGACTGATGCCGGCAAGGAGGTCGTGCTGTCGAGCATGACACTGATCGAAGCCGGGTCTGAACTGGGCGCGCTGAAAAAACTCTGTGACACGACCGGCTACAGCATTGAAGCCAATGATATGGGGGCAGTCCAGCTACTGTCGGGCAAACAGTCGTTCATCACCGGCCCTGCCATCAATATCTACAATCATCGAACCCTGAAAGTCCTTGCCGACCGGGGCATGAAGCGCTGGGTACTGTCTGTCGAGCTGTCCCGGACAACCCTGGCTGAAATACAGGCACAACGGCCGTCCGATGTCGAAACCGAGGTGTTTGCCTATGGCAAACTGCCACTTGCCTATTCTGCACGCTGCTTCACCGCACGTGCACGCAACCTGCCCAAGGATGATTGCCGGTTTTGCTGTCTCGACTACCCCGACGGACTGCTGCTTTCTACCCGTGAGGATGAAGCCTTTCTCACCCTCAATGGCATTCAGACCCAGTCAGCAAAAACCTGCAACCTGGTAGAAGACATCGATCAACTGCAAGCACTTGGTGTCGATGTCCTTCGCATCAGCCCGCAGTCACAACATACCGAACGTATTATTGAAGTATTCCACCAATGCCTGAATGGCGAGCTACCCCTGCACGATGCCCATCTCATCCTGCAACCCTTCGCACCCGAAGGTCATTGCAATGGTTACTGGCATGGTACAGCGGGTATGGAAACCAGCACCGGCGAGGAGATCACATGCCGTTAAAAAATTCTGTCAGTGGAACTGACCCTTTTGATCTGAACAACCACGCTGCCTACGAGGCATGGCGAGCCTCCAAACTGGAAAATTATCCACAAAAGGCCGAAGAACTCATCGTGGAGATCAACGACCCACGCCAACTCAGCCAGTCGGAGCATGCCGCTATTCTCGAACGCTGCGCAAAAACCAACATGGCGGCCTACATCAGCAAGACCGGCACAGACCCGGACAAACTGATCCCTGCCACGCTGGGCGCACAGCTCGGACTGCGCAACCTGGACCGGAATATGGGTGCTGATGACGATGGCATAACAGCACTGCAGGTCGTCGACAAGCAGTGGCGTAACCGCTACATCCCCTATACCGACCGTCCGATTCACTGGCATACCGACGGTTACTACAACGGGCTGGATCAGCAAATCCACTCGCTGATGCTGCACTGTGTACGCCCCGCCAGTGAAGGCGGCGAGAATGCCCTGCTCGACTATGAAATTGCCTATATACGCCTGCGTGATGAAAACCCGGCACATATCATGGCGCTGATGGCACCGGATGCGATGACCATCCCGGCCAATATTGAACATGACACAGTTATTCGACCGGCACGCAGCGGGCCGGTGTTTTCCGTGTCTTACCAGAATCGCCTGCACATGCGCTACACAGCACGTAGCCACAGCATTGAATGGAAAGACAATGCACAGACACGCGCGGCGGTAACTGCACTGGAGAAACTGCTGGCATCGGACGACCCTTTTATCTATCGCCTGACGTTACAACCCGGATGGGGCCTGATCAGTAATAATGTATTACACGACCGAAGTGGCTTCAGTGACGACAAGCAGCAACCCCGCCTGCTGTACCGCCTGCGCTACTTCGACAGTGTCAGCTGAACACCTTTCGGTAGACGGGTAACAACCGGTGCAGAATCGGGCTCAGATGCTGGTACAGTTTGAGTGACTCAACATCCAGCCCGTCGAGAAAGTTTTTTACTTCCAGCCCCAGTTCTGTATCACCCTGCATCACCAGGCGGCGCTGGAATACCAGTGTATCGGGATCGTCCTGCTGGTCGATGAGACGCAGAAAATCATACACGCTGGCCTCGATACTCAAATCGCTGGTCACGCGTGGCGTTACCACCTGTAACCGCTGCCCATCAACGGTCAGGTGGATACTGATACCGGCATCTTTTACCCGGATCGTGATCGAACGCCGGTGTAAAAAATCCAGCTCACCTTCTTTCAGTTGGCTGGCCAGTACCTGGTTGAGAACTGTGCTAACCAGGCGAGAATAGACACTATCAGGAAGCAACAAAAAAGGGACGGCCAACGGACGCGGTAAACGTGGCCCGGCCGGTGGTGCCAGTGATGAGTTATCTTGTCTCGCACGCATAAGTAAAGTGAAAGAACTCGCGCGACTAGCGCCAGTCTCCGGACAACCTGGGAGTCTTCTCCAGCACCTCAAACGCATCGTGACGCACATGATTCTGATTCATTTGTTCGCGAATCATTTCCTCGGTGACCACGCCCTTGTCCAGGCATTCCTTTAACAGGCCAAAAAACAGGTCCTGTTGATGGTGGTCCGGATGCGGCTTGTAATGCCCCAGAAAAGCATATTCACCAAACAGCTTGCGCCGCCCCTTCATCACCCAGGCCAGTGGCGGAAAATAGGGATACTTTTCCCGCGGCCGGTGATCGATGGGCAACCCGGTCTTCCACGGCTGGGTCTTGCGCTTTGTGGTGTGCAACATACGCGTCTGCGGTGTCAGCCGGTCGAAATCATTCCATTCATTTTCAAACAGACCAATGGTTTCACGCGACTCGGTCTTCAGGCAGATCCAGTTCATATAGTCGCGTTTGCCTGTGAACATCTCGTTGAAGTTGTCCTCGACCTTCCAGTGTCTGAGTTTCGTGTTGTCCAGCAACATGGCACTACTGGCCAGGCAACGGTCAAACCGCCCCTTGGTACCGGTACGCGGTCGGCACATAATGGCCTTGCCCTGCATATCACGCGACAACAGATCCCAGATATCCGACACCGCGAAGATGTCCGGGTCGATCACCACCGAACGCCCTTCATAGTTCATCAGTTCCGGCGGCATAAAACGCAAGGGTGTAAACGACTGCAAATCATTATTCAGCCACGGGCGTTGCATGCCATCGCGCAGATACAGCTGCCCTTCACGTTCACTGAAAAAGGGGTAATCCTTTAGCTGGATAAATTTGACATCAAATTTATCATTATTTTTTGAATACCGGCGCAACGCGTGCTCGGCCACATAAGCACCGGCAATCTGCTTGTGGTTGGTGTGAATGAAGACACAAGGCTTCACAGGCAATTTTCTCTTCAGCGCGCCATTCGATTGGCGGGCATAAACTCGGGCACTTCGCCGAGATCCCGGAACTTGTGATAGACATTATTGAGGTGGGTTCTTAACGTCGCCTTCGAAATCGACAGGGCCTTGCAGATTTCCGGGTTGGAAATCCCCCGGATCGTCAGGGAAACCACTTCCGTCTCGCGCTTCGTCAAGCCCTTGTCACGATAGTAGGCCAGCGCCATTTCGTACCGGTCCTTGAGCGGCTGCAGAAAGGTAATAATACTCTCGCTGCTGCACAGCAGGGTGACATCGAAGAAATTGTCGTGCAGGAAACTGTTTTTGTACACCCGACTCCCCCAGTCTTTCCATTGCTGGGTCTTGTCGCTGGCATACAGCTCCATACAGCCCGTTTCACACTTTTTCCCGTTTTGGTCACCGCACAATTCACGGCAATAGTCATTTTGACTCAGCACGCGTTTGTTCCGATCCTTGACACAAACTGCCACATTGCTTGCATCCAGTGATGTTTCCAGTATATCGCTCATAAGACTTGGCCACCCTTTCAGGAGAGGTTTACAGTGGTCTGAAAACTTAGCAAATTCAGACAGTGTGGGTAATCATCAGGCAGGGTGGATTCTAGACCGGCCAGAGGGCCACTTTCCTTGATCTAGCTCATATAATGCGTCTTAAAACGGTCTGATTTCCATTACAATCCATTCATGTCACGCTCTGGACCCCTGCCCATCACCCATACAACAAAAACCCATGGATGAGATGATTCAAACACTGACCGACTGGACGGGGCAAATCGCCGGTTTGTTGTGGGGTAATGCCCTGACACTGGCCCTGCTGCTCGGTATGGGCCTATACCTGACACTAAGGATGGGGTTGATCCAGTTTCGCGGCTTCCGGCACTCGCTGGCACTGATATCCGGTGCCTATGACCAGCCACACCACGAAGGCCAACTCACCCATTTCCAGGCCTTGTCGACCGCCCTGTCAGCCACTGTCGGCACCGGTAATATTGCCGGTGTGGCGACTGCCATTTCGCTGGGTGGTCCGGGCGCCCTGTTCTGGATGTGGGTAACCGCCTTCTTCGGCATGGCAACCAAATTCACCGAATGCACACTGGCACTGCGTTTTCGCGAAGTGCGCGAAGACGGCACTATTGCCGGCGGCCCCATGTACACCCTGCTGCACGGGCTGAAAATGAAGCGTATGGCGGCGCTGTTTGCCAGCTTTGCGCTGATTGCCTCGTTCGGCATCGGCAACATGGTACAAGCCAACTCGGTGGTCGATGGACTGGGCTACCTGTTCCCCGAAGTCCGCGAATTTGCCTGGCTGGCCGGGCTGGTGCTGGCCACCCTGGTCGGCGCGGTGATTCTGGGGGGCGTTAAACGCATCGCCCGTGTGGCCTCGACCATTGTGCCTTTCATGGCATTGTTATACGTTGGCGCTGCCATCCTGGTGCTGTTCAACCACCTCCCACAGATCCCGGCTGCCTTCACCACCATCCTCAATCATGCATTAAACCCCCTGGCAGTCGGCGGCGCAGCCGTGGGTGAAGCCATTCGCTGGGGTGTGGCACGCGGGCTGTTCTCCAACGAGGCCGGGCTCGGCTCTTCACCTATCGCCCACGCCGCTGCGCGTACCAACGAACCGGTGCGCGAAGGTCTGGTCGCCATGATGGAACCCTTCATTGATACATTAGTGATCTGCACCATGACCGGGCTGGTCATCATCGTCACCGACGCCTGGACACTGCAACGCGATGATCTGGTGGGCGCCGCCCTGACGGCACATGCCTTCCAGAGCTCCATTGGCGTATCAGGCGCAGTCGTAGTGGGTGTTGGCCTAAGTCTGTTCGCTTTCTCGACAATTATCGCCTGGTCCTACTACGGCGACCGTTCGGCGAGCTTCCTGTTCGGTGAACGCGCGGTACTGCCCTACCGCCTGCTGTATACCCTGCTGGTGATGGTGGGCGCAGCGGTTCCCCTGCAACTGGTGTGGAACATTGCCGACATTACCAACATTCTTATGGCGTTGCCCAATCTCCTCAGCCTGCTCCTGCTGGCCGGGCTGGCGCAACGGCTCAAGAACGAGTATTTTAGCCGCGCTTTAAAACCGGAACAGAACGAGGCCAATTCATGAGCGAAACAACGACCGACAGTGGACTGATTTACGAAGATCTCAGCGAAGGCGATGGCCAGTTATGCACCGGCCGCGGCCAGACCGCGATTGTGCACTACACCGGCTGGCTGGAAGACGGGACCAAATTTGATTCCAGCCTCGATCGTAGCGACCCCTTCAGCTTTCCCATTGATTGCAACTATGTCATCCGTGGCTGGGACGAAGGTGTGGTTGGTATGAAAGTCGGTGGCAAACGCAAACTAACCGTCCCGCCTGATCTTGCCTACGGTGACGGGGGTGCGGGCGGCGTGATCCCGCCGGGCGCCACGCTGATATTTGAAATCGAACTGCTGGAACTCTCCGAATAGTGTTACTGGAAGTGCTCGAAGCGCACATCGATGAGGATGTGCACCATGCGCTGGAAGAAGACGTGGGTCAGGGTGACATCACGGCACAGCTGGTACCTGCGGAAAGTATCTGGAAAGCCAGTGTCTTCAGTCGCGAACATGCTGTTCTGTGTGGCCGCAACTGGTTTGATGCAGTCTTTCGTCACCTCGATAAAAATGTAGACCTGCGCTGGTACAGCGCTGATGGTGATGAAATTGCACCACACCAGGTCGTTTGCACCCTGAAAGGCCCCGCACGCAGCCTGCTCACCGGCGAACGTACTGCACTTAATTTCCTGCAAACCCTGTCCGGCACTGCCACACTTGCCCACCACTATGCACAAAAGATCACAGGGTTGCAGACACGCATCCTCGACACGCGCAAGACTATCCCCGGTCTGCGTCGTGCACAAAAATATGCCGTGCGCACCGGCGGATGTCACAACCACCGGATGGGACTCTACGATGCTTTTTTGATCAAGGAAAACCACATTGCCGCCGCCGGTTCCATCGCCGCCGCAATCCAGAATGCACATCGTCTGGATCGTGAACTGCCGGTCGAAGTTGAAGTGGAAACACTGGATGAATTACAGCAGGCCCTGCAGGCTCGCGCTGACCGGGTCATGCTGGATAATTTTTCGGCTGAAAGTATCCGCGAGGCCGTCGCACTGAATGCAGGCAAGGCGGAACTGGAAGCGTCCGGTGGTATCACGCTGAACAACCTGCGTGAATATGCCGAGACCGGTGTGGATTATATTTC
>CAZVBD010000021.1:0-20595 GCA_964625255.1 uncultured Thiohalobacter sp.
ACGGCCTTCACCCACATGTTGAAGCCGATGTAGTGAGCTTCCATGGGATCGTTGGTGACGCGCTTGTTGTTCTTGATGTACTTCTTCCAGGCGCTGATGAATTTGCTGTTCTCGTCTGATTCAACGCTCATGAAGTAATTCCATGCGGCCAGGTGACCGACCAGCGGCTTGGTGTCGAGACCGGACAGTTCTTCTTCACCCACGGAGAAGGCCAACACCGGAATGTCTTCCGCAGAAATGCCCTGGTTGCCCAGTTCCTTGTAGAACGGCACATTGGCGTCACCGTTGATGGTGGAGACCACGGCGGTCTTCTTGCCGGTGCTGCCGAACTTCTTGATATCGGAAACAATCGACTGCCAGTCGGAATGACCAAACGGCGTGTAGTTGATCATGATATCGCTTTCCTTGACGCCTTTTGCGACCAGGTAAGCTTTCAGGATCTTGTTGGTGGTGCGCGGGTAAACATAGTCGGTGCCCGCCAGCACCCAGCGTTTTACACCCAGGTCGTTCATCAGGTAGTCAACGGCAGGGATAGCCTGCTGGTTCGGTGCGGCGCCGGTGTAGAACACATTCTTTGAGGATTCCTCACCTTCATACTGTACCGGGTAGAAAAGGATACTGTTGAGTTCTTCGAACACAGGAAGGACAGACTTGCGTGATACGGAAGTCCAGCACCCGAACGTTACGACGGTATGATCCTTGGTGATCAGTTCACGTGCTTTTTCTGCAAACAAAGGCCAGTTCGAAGCAGGGTCGACCACAACAGCTTCGAGTTTCTTGCCGAGTACACCACCTTTTTTGTTCTGTTCATCGATCAGCATCAGCATGGTGTCTTTCAGGGTGGTCTCGGAAATCGCCATGGTGCCGGACAATGAGTGCAGAATGCCGACCTTGATGGTGTCTTCGGCCTGGGCCAGGCTTGTGCCGGCCAGGGATGAGGCGGTAATTGCTGCCGCAATTACCAGTTTCTTCAATCGCTTGGTTATCATGTTTCAGTCTCCTGGAGGATAGGGCCGTTAAATCTGGAACTGCATGCCGAAGGTGATGGTGTCGTTATCATTACCCTTGGCACCGCTGGCATTTGCATCGCCACTGGTGAAATTAAGATTCAACTTGAGGTTATGCCCCGAAATGATGTAATTGACGCCGAGCTCGCTGAGTGAACTGCTTTTACCGGACGAGGGGTCATTGCTGGTATAACGGACATAAGGCTGGTAACGCCCCGAACCACTGTTGCCGGGTAACAGGTAGGCAGCAGAGGCAAAGTAGGCATCTCCGTCAAACATTGCGAACACGGGAACGGCTGCGTTAGTGTCCACATCAAAAGATTTATATTCACCTTCAATAGTCACTACAGCACCATCGTTCAAGGGTTTTTCAAACAGACCGTCAATTGCGTAACCGGAGAAGGAACCGCTTTTGGCCACAGTGCCATAACCGTCATCCTGGTACTGACCGGAAATAGCCAGCGTCAGGATATCTCCGCCTTTGCCATAATAAGTGCTGCTGGTGTAATAGCCCGGGTTGGCTTCCTTGCTGAGAAAGTTATAGGCCAGTCGTGTGGCATAGAGAGGCGCATCGCTCTGGTTTTCGACAGCACTGTAACCATCGAATACACCAATTGCATACTGGAACTTGTCCAGTGACCCCCAGACAGTAATACCTTCATCACGACCAAAGGTACCGGCTACGCCATCGGCGCCGTTGCTGGTATCGTTGTCAGAAGGGTACAGGGGTACGGTGTATTGTCCCCAGGTCAGGCCATAGAACGGGCCGTTCATCTCAATACGGTCGGCGGGTGTTAGCATGCGACCGACCCAAACGTTGAAAAGGTCGCCTGGCTCATACTGGACAATGGCATCCAGCACACCGTATTCCCCCCACATTTTGTCGGTGCCAAAATAAAACTTGAAGTCTTCAGTGATCTGACCGGAAACATACAGGCGCATATTTTCCAGGGTGAAATCCGTACTCCTGCCGCCGTCCGGTGCTCCATCGTCCGCAGATGCGATGGAAGTGCGGATGCCTGCGCCAAAGCTTACCCAGCGGGTATCATCAATGGCGATTTTCCCGGCCGCCAGAAGCGGGGCGCTGGTCACTGCCAGCAGACTGCCGAAAAGTAGCGATTTTCCAACCATATTTTTCTTTTGCATATTGAGATTCCTGTTGTTAAGGCCTGCGGCCGGGTAAAAATTCATATGAATGCCAGGGAAAGCACAGGGGGGAACGGCACATAATTCATGGTGACCGAGTCTATCCGCAGATGGAGTGCGGTAGAATTCGGTATGTGTGCAGCGATATACGTCATATGACGCATGGCGGAAGTCCTGTATTTGAGATACTTGATGACACAGACCGGAAAATGACTGAAGGCAAGCAATGAGCATGAACAGGGATCCACTGCGGATTCGGCGTGAATACAATCAGTGGGTAGCGAATGAGACACTGGAGGACTATTCCCTGCGTTATACCGCCAAGCGGGCACGGCGCTGGTCGGCCGGCTGGGTCGCCAATACAGCGCTGGGTATCGTTTCTTTTCTGGCGCTGGAAGCTATAGGTGGAACCATTACCCTGAGCTATGGCTTCACTAATGCCATGTGGGCGATTCTGGTTGTGGGTGCCATTATATTTTTGTCAGGATTGCCGCTGGCCTATTACGCTGCGCGTGATGGTATTGATATTGACCTGCTCACACGGGGCGCCGGTTTCGGTTATATCGGTTCCACGATTTCGTCACTGGTGTACGCATCGTTCACCTTTATTTTCTTTGCCCTGGAAGCGGCCATCATGTCGATGGCGATCCACATGGTGGTGGGCATCCCGTTATCGATAGCGTATATCATCAGTACCGTTGTAGTGATCCCGCTGGCGACTCATGGCATCAGTCGTATTTCCCGCTTCCAGGCCTGGACACAACCGCTGTGGCTGGTGTTGCAGATTGTTCCACTGGTCTATATCGGTCTGCATGAGTCTGATGCGTTTAGTCAATGGATGGAGTTTGGAGGAACCACAGCGAAAGGCGGGCAAGGTTTTGAACTGTTGTTGTTTGGCTCCGCTGCTGCCGTCATCTTCCCGCTCATTGCACAAAACGGTGAGCAGGCCGACTTCCTGCGATTTTTACCCGTGGTCAATCAACAGAACAGGAAATACTGGTGGATGGCGGTGGTAGGCGCCGGTCCTGGTTGGGTGCTGTTCGGGATCATAAAGCTGTTTTTTGGTTCATTTCTGGCAGTGCTGGCCCTGAACCATGGATTGTCGCCTGCGCTGGCGGGTGACCCGGCGCATATGTATGCCGTGGCGTTCAGCTATATTACTGTTAACCCGCATATGGCCTTGTGGCTGGCGGGTATATTTGTGGTTATTTCGCAATTAAAAATCAATGTCACCAATGCCTATGCCGGCTCCATCGCCTGGGGCAATTTCTTTTCGCGACTGACTCACAGCCACCCGGGCCGTGTCGTGTGGCTGGTGTTTAATGTTGCCATTGCGTTGATGCTGATGGAGCTGGGTCTCTACCAGGCGTTTGAAACCATTCTGATCACCTATGCAAGCCTTGTCGTGGCCTGGGTCGGCAGCGTGGTGGCAGACCTGGTGATTAACAAACCACTGGGCCTGAGTCCACCGCATATCGAGTTCAGGCGCAGTCATTTGTATGACATCAACCCGGTCGGCGTAACTTCCATGTTGGTCGCCTCCTGTGTGGGTATTGCGGCAAACCTGGGGGTCTTTGGCGAGGTTGCAGAAGCACTTGCAGCGTTTATCTCCTTACTGATCCCTTTTATTACCATGCCATTGCTGGCCTGGCTGACAGGAGGGCGATTTTATCTCTGTAGAGAAAAAGAGGATCTAGCGACCGACGACACACATGACACACAACAACAGTGCCGGATCTGCGAAAACAGTTTTGACATAGAGGATATGAGTCAGTGCCCCAGTTATGAGGGTCCAATTTGTTCCCTGTGCTGTGCACTGGATTCACGCTGTGGTAATCAATGCCGGCCTGATGCGCATTTGTCTGTGCAGGCCTCAGCATTTTTCGGGCGAATATTACCCGACTTTATTAACCGGCGACTGCATTCCGTCATTGGCCACTACCTGGGCGTTTTTCTGGTGACGACCGGGATTATTGCCGGTTTGCTGGCGGTCGTGTTTTACGCCCAACAGAGAAAGACTGCAACGGATCTGAGCATGATCGGTGATGCACTGTGGCAGGTTTTTTTCCTGCTGATGCTGGTGACCGGGGTATTAATCTGGTTATACGTACTGGCCCAGAAGAGTGCCCGTTTCGCTTTGAGTGAAATACAGCTTCAGGCCGAATTGATGCAGCGGGAAGTGAAGGCGCATGAAGTGACTGCGGTAGAGCTTGCCAAAGCCAGAGATGCGGCCAATGCGGCCAACAATGCCAAGTCACGTTATTTGTCCGGCGTCAGTCACGAACTCAGGACACCATTGAATACTATTTTTGGTTATGCGAGATTGATGGAGATGGATACCGGGACAGACAAAAAGACCCGCAGAATTTCCAGTGTCATCAGACGCAGTAGTGAACATTTGTCCGATGTGATTGAAGGCTTGCTGGAAATTTCCAAGATCGAGGCCAGGAAACTCGATTTACACCGGGATACGGTAGATCTGCGCGCGCTGGTCCAGCAGCTTGATGACATGTTCAGACCAATGGCTGAAGACAAAGGGATCGAGTTTACTGTCAGTTGCCCGAGGAATTTGCCCGGGTTTGTATCAGTCGATGAGAAAAGACTTCGCCAGATACTGCTCAACCTGTTGTCCAATGCCATCAAGTTTACGCCGGAAGGAAAAGTTGAACTGACGATTACCTACCGCAACCAGGTTGCCCGGATAATCGTACAGGACACAGGTATAGGTATTGCCGAGGAAGATCAGTCAAGGATATTTGAACCTTTTGAACGCGTGCACAACGAGCAGACAAAACTGATTAATGGTACCGGACTTGGCTTGTCTATCAGCCACCTTCTGGTTGAGATGATGGGGGGTAACCTGGCGCTGACAAGTGAGTATGGTCAGGGTACCCGGTTCTGCCTGAGTTTATTCTTGCCCGGTGTGGCGGGTGGGATTGTCACTACCCGACATCATGCCAAAATTCACGGTTACGAAGGGCGACCGCGCCATATCATGGTTGTGGATGATGAAGACAGTCATCGTGAACTGATTCATGATTTTCTTTACCCGTTGGGCTTTGTGGTACACCAGGCGGCCTCAGCCACACAGGCACTGGATATGTTGGAGGACTATCCCGTCGACCTGTTTCTGCTGGATATTAATATGCCGGTCATGAACGGCTGGCAACTGTTAAGTGAGCTGCGCAAGCGAGGTTTTGAGGAACCGGTCATTGTTCTGTCAGCAGACCCTTACGAAAATGCTTTGCTGCACAAGGGCGAAACCGATTTTGAAGCTTATATCGACAAACCGGTGCGAATTGAAAAATTGCTGGAGCAGTTGCAACGCTGTCTTGATCTGCACTGGTGCAGTTCGGCGCCGGACAAGGACAGACCGGTGACTGACAGGGTCGTTGACGCAGGGTTCAGGCCAACTCCCGAGACACTCGAGGAATTAGGGCGTTCAGCCGGACTCGGTTACCTGAAAGGGGTGATCGAGATGATGGAATGGCTGGAGTTGCAGGCACCGGATTCAACCTGGGTGAAAAAGCTCAGGACACTGACTGACAAATGTGACCTGGACGGTATTGTCAAGGTTGTCAATGAAACAGAAAAACCAGAGGCAGGTGCGGAAAATGCACAAGTTCAGAGACAAGATAACGGTACTGGTTGTTGATGATTCCCCGGATTCACTGGGTATGATTAATATGGCGCTTGACGAAGCTGGAATTGCCGTACTCATTGCATTAAATGGCCAGCAAGCCATGAATGTACTGGAGCAAATTACCCCTGATGTCATTTTGATGGATGCTGTTATGCCGGTAATGGACGGTTTTGAGTGTGCTCGTGAAGTCAGGAAGAAATTGCCGTTGACGCCGATTATTTTCATGACCGGACTCAGCGAAGTTGAACATATCGTCAGGGCTTTCGAAGTGGGTGGTAATGATTACATTGTCAAGCCGATACACCCTGACGAATTATTGGTGCGCATCCAGCAGCATACCCACAGCACCCGAATGCTGATGGAAGCGAGGAAAATGCTGGATGCGATGCGCCAATACGTGTTTTGCATAGATAAGCGCGGCAAGGTGTTATGGGCTACGCCGGAAGCTCAGGCATTGCTGGATCAGTACCTGAAAAATACGCAGAGCGATACAGTGGAGCTTGGCGATCGACTCGGGCGATGGCTGCCCGCAGGACAGACTGGACACAATCTGGCGTTGCCATTGTGTGATAAAACGTCGGGACTGACCGTGTGCTATTTCAAGCAGTCGGAAGAGGATGAATATCTTTTGAAAATCCAGTCTCCGGATATCAGGATCGATCCCGCCGTACTGGAAGACAGTTTATCCATAACAAATCGTGAAGCAGAAGTTCTGTTATGGCTTGCGCATGGAAAGACCAATCGTGAAATTGCAGAAATCCTCGAAATGAGTCCAAGAACCGTTAACAAACACCTGGAGCAGATGTACCCCAAGATCGGTGCCAATAACCGTACGGCGGCAGCCTCGGTGGCTATACAGACGATCCTGGGTGGGCGTATTGGTCAACCGATGAGTTAATGAAAACTTGAGCGGTGAGGTGTGGTCAGTCTAGCGAGGCTTGCGCAGTCGCGAACGAATGCAGCTTAGCTGTGAAGCGGCGATAGCTTCTTTTACCACATCGATGACTTTGGGGCGGGGGAATGTTGCACGCCAGGCCAGTGCGACTACCCGGCTGGGTGAAGGCCTGGAAAAACGGCGGATAGCCAACAGCCGTTGTGAGTAACGGTCAGCACCCGCCGCAGTACAGGGCAGTACCGTCAGACCCATTCCCGAAGCCACCATGTGGCGAATAGTTTCCAGCGAACTGCCTTCGGCCGTGTAAACCGAAGCACTTTCCCCGATCGCTTTGGGCGCGCAGGCAGGACAGGCATCAATGACCTGGTCACGAAAGCAGTGACCCTCGCCCAGCATTAAAATATTTTCACCCTCCAGGTTCTTTGAACCAAGCGTCTTTTTTTCCGTCAGCGGGTGTGAGGCGGGCAATAAAACGACGAAAGGTTCTTCATACAGGGGCAGCGTGAGGATGTTCGGTTCATCGAAAGGCAATGAGATAATGATGACATCCAGGTCACCCTGCTTGAGTTTTTCTGCCAATACAGCCGTATAGTTTTCTTCCACGATAAGCGGCATTTTCGGTGCGCGTTCGTTCAGGTTGGGAATCAGATCAGGAAACAGGTAGGGGCCGATGGTGAAAATGGCGCCGATGCGCAATGGTCCGGTCAGCTGGTCTCCTTCACTGCTGGCGACCTGACGTACTGATTCGACGGCTTCCAGTGCCTGTTGGGCTTTTTCCACGACGAGCTCACCGACGGTCGTTACCCGGACTTCATGACGTGTGCGTTCAAACAAGGTGACGCCGAGTTCGTCTTCCAGTTTTTTGATGGCCACGCTGAGGGTGGGCTGGCTGATGAAGCAGGCGGATGCAGCGCGTCCGAAGTGGCGTTCCCGCGCAAGGGCTATGACATAGCGTAATTCAGAAAGATTCATGACACGCCCCGGTGATAGCTATTAGCTATTAAAACACTTGATAAATGCAATTGGCAAGCTTGCGGATCAGCGTCTACGCTTTACTGCGAGTCTAAGGAGGGCTGGATATGATGAAGAAACTTGCCATTACACTGGTATTGAGCGGTATGAGCAGCCTGTCTGCCGCCCCACTGGGGCTGCCGCCAGTGCCCATTCCGGAAAATAATCCACAGACCCCTGCGAAAATAACACTGGGTGACAGGTTGTACCACGATGCCCGATTCAGCGCTGATGGCAAGGTAAGCTGCGCCACCTGCCATTCCCAGGCGAAGGCCTTCACAGACAACCTGCCGGTATCGAAAGGCTTCAAGGGCCGGACCGGTACCCGCAATGCACCAACAGTCATTAATTCGGCGTACATGACGACACTGTTCTGGGATGGCCGCGAGCCGGACCTGGAAGGTCAATCGAAACAGCCACCGGTAAATCCTGTTGAGGGCGGTTTGCCGAGTCATAAGCCCTTACTGGCCGTGATTCGCAAAGATCGTGATTACGTAAAAGCCTTTAAATCAGTATTTGGTGTCAACCGTGACGCCATCAATATGGACCATGTGGCCATGGCTATCGCCAGTTTTGAGCGCACAGTGGTGTCGGGCGATTCACCCTTCGACCACTATTATTACGCGGGTGATAAAAAAGCGATGACGCCATCGCAAATTCGGGGCCTGGCTGTTTTTACCGGCAAGGGACGCTGCGTATCCTGCCACACCATCGAGCAGACACAAGCGCTGTTCACCGATAACCGCTTTCATAACATCGGCGTTGGGTTCACGAGAATTCGCGGCAAGGAAACACAGACCGCCGAGCAGTTCCTGCGCGATAAACGCAAGGGCGCAGATGTTGATATCACCGTACTGACAAAACAGAACATGTCAGAACTGGGCCGCTTTGCGGTCACGGAAAATATTACCGAAGTCGGTGCCTTCAAGACGCCGACCCTGCGCAATGTTGACAGAACCTGGCCCTACATGCACGACGGCAGCCTCGCAACACTGGCCGATGTGATGGATTTTTACAACAACGGCGGACGGGTGAAGAATACCGATCCGGTTTCCAGCTTTCTTAGCGGTGGTATTCGGCCACTTGGCCTGAGCAATGACGAAAAAAACGACCTCGTCGAGTTCATGAAAGCGCTGACCAGTCCTGACCTGGACCGGTTCACCAAACGTTGAGGAGACGATTATGACTGACAACAGTCGGAGAAAATTCCTGAAGCAGGGTGGCGCTTTACTGGCAGCCAGTACACTCCCGCTTACCATGGTTGAGCTGGCATTCGGCAAGGGCAGCGAAGACAAATTCACCTTTGCCTACATTTCGGATTCGCACATCACCCAGATCAAGGGCAATAAGTTTGTACACAACTGGGACCGTGGTCTGATACGCGCGGTGGCAGAAGCCAATCTGCTGGATCCACGTCCTGACTTTATTTTCTATGGCGGTGATATCGCCCAACTAGGCAAACCGGAAGAAATCGACCACGGCCTGGAGATTCTCGGTGCGCTGCGTGGCAAGACCCACTATGTCATGGGCGAGCACGATTACTATACTGATCTTGGTGATTACTGGCGCAAGCAGCTGGGTCCGGATCACTACAGTTTCGACCACAAGGGTGTGCATTTTGTGGTGCTGAACAGCATTCTTACCCACGAAAGCTGGATGCATAAAAAATGGGATTCCGGCATGGATCGCATGAAGCAGATGGCACGTCTGGACAACCCGGATGGTCAGCCCTTCATGGTCGGTGATACGCAGCGAGACTGGTTAAAGAAAGACCTGGACAAGGTCAGCAAAGACACGCCCGTGGTCGTGTTCTCACATTCACCGCTGCAGAAGATTTACAAAGGCTGGAATTTCTGGACAGACGATGCCGAGCAGGTACAGGCACTGCTCAAGCCATTTGACAAGGTGACGGTGCTGTACGGACATGTCCACCAGATACAGACCAACCAGATCGGCAATATCAGTTTCCATGCGGCGATGGCGACCGCGTGGCCATGGCCCTATCCCTCGACCTACCGGCAGAAGGCCAGTTACCTGCCAAAACTGACCGTCGACATGAACCGCGCTGATCCGTTCTTTGAGCGTGATGCGACCGGCTGGCAGTTTATCGATGTGCACAGCGGTCGGGCGGATGTGAATTATATCCTGCCGGATAACACCAACCGTACCGTGGCATTCGACGAGAAGGCCGGGCGCCCCGTGGATACAAAGTACCAGGCACCGTCAAATCGTATTCCACCCCAGAAGCATTTTTGAACCAGGGAGCAGCTGATGATTATCCGAAAAAAATATCGTACTCTGATGGCTATTGCGTCTATGTTGATAGCCGGGCAGATGGTAACGGCGCAGGCTGATGAGTTCACCGATGAAGATCTTGCGCGCTGGCAGCAGGAATATATGGCGGTAGTAGGCAAGGGTGACAAACTGTTTCATGGTGGACTGGTCAGCAAGAACACCGTCTCGTGTGACCAGTGTCATCCCAATGCGGCCAATACACACCCTGAGACCTACCCGAAATTCCAGCAGCAACTCGGTCGCGTCGCTGAATTGTGGGAGATGATCAACTGGTGTATCCAGAACCCGCTGGAAAGTGAACCGTTGGCCGCTGATGATCCGCGCATGACAGCCTTGCAGGCCTATATTGCAGAGGAGCGCAAAGGAGCGATTCTGCAGCCGGGAAAACACTGAGCAGGTCTCTGTAGTGCTGTCTGGTGCAACGCGGCTGGTTTATACTGGCTCCAATGAACCTGTACAACAAACTCCGTATGCAACTTCGTTTCCGTCGCTATCGCCGGCGCAAGGAAGCGGCGGAAATTGGTTTTATGCAATCGTTGTCACTCACGAGACGAACCGTGATCGATATCGGGGCCAACAAGGGTGTGTACAGTTACTGGATGTCCCGGGCCGTGGGGCCACAGGGCAGGGTTATCGCATTTGAGCCGCAGCCTGAACTGGAAAAGCACCTGGCGGATGTTTTTGACAGCTTCTCGCTGTCCAACGTTGAACTGATATCCCGCGCGCTGTCAGGGCAACCGGGCGATGTCCGCCTGTATCGACGCAGTATCGGTGCCGGTGATGCTTCATTTGAAGCCATGCCGGGGGGGGAAGCCATCAATGTGTCTTGCACGACGCTGGATGAGTATGCTTCTTCCGCCGGCCTGGATGATATCGCCTATATCAAGTGTGATGTTGAAGGGCACGAACTGGCCGTCATGCAGGGTGCCGAACAGTCGCTGAAGCGCTGGCTGCCGGTCCTGCAGGTGGAATGCCATCACCGTGAAGCAGCTCAAGGTGATTTGTTCGCCTTCCTGTCAGGGCTGGGATACAGCGGGTTCTTTATCCAGCAGGGCAAACACCTGCCCTGTGAAGAATTTGCCCGCCATCCCTGTCGCAAGGCCGGCACCGACCATCGTAACTACCTGTTTGTCGCCGCTGCGGCTCCTGCTGGAGAAGCAAACCCGGACGGGTAGTGTATAATGCCCCGCTTTATTGCTGCTGCGGGCTAATAACCCCCTTTTGACCATGCCTTACCAGACCGACGATCTGAGAATTGTGGAAATGCGCGAGGTCGTTCCCTATGCGGAACTGCAGGCCGAGTTTCCAGTGACGGAAGCGGCAGCGCGCACTACGCATGACACCCGCCAGGCCATTCACCGTATTCTCCACGGTGAGGATGACAGAATGCTGGTCATTGTCGGCCCCTGTTCCATCCATGATTCAGCCGCTGCGCTGGAGTATGGTGACCGCCTGAAAGCTGTGCGTGAGAATCTTTCCGATGATTTGCTGATTGTCATGCGTGTGTACTTTGAAAAGCCGCGCACCACCGTGGGCTGGAAGGGTCTGATCAACGACCCGGACCTGGATGGCAGCTTCCACATCAACAAGGGTTTAAGGCTGGCGCGTAAACTGCTGCTCGAACTCAATGATAATGGCATTCCGGCAGCTACCGAATACCTCGATTTAATGTCACCACAGTATGTTTCAGATTTAATCAGCTGGGGCGCCATTGGTGCGCGCACGACGGAAAGTCAGGTGCATCGTGAACTGGCTTCGGGGCTTTCCTGTGCCGTGGGCTTCAAGAACGGCACAGACGGCAGTATGGGTATCGCCATAGACGCTATTCGTTCAGCCTCGCAGCCACATAATTTCCTGGCACTGACCAAGCAGGGGCGCTCGGCCATTTTTTCAACGGCCGGTAATGATGATTGCCATATCATTTTGCGCGGTGGTCGTGAGCCAAACTATGATGCGGCCAGTATTGCCACCGCTTCGGAACAACTGGAAAAAGCCGGGCTGCCGACACGTGTGATGGTCGATTTCAGTCACGGCAACAGCAGTAAACAGTTCCAGCGCCAGTTGATCGTGGGTGATGATATCGCACAGCAGATCGCGGTTGGTGACGAGCGTATCGTTGGTGCAATGATTGAAAGCCATCTCAGGGAAGGGCGTCAGAATTGTGTGCCGGGGGTTCAACTGGAATACGGCCAGAGTATTACCGATGCCTGTCTCAGCTGGAGCGATACAGTGCCACTGCTTGAAAAGCTCGCCGTCGCCGTGAGTCGCAGACGTGAGCAGATCGTACAAGCCTCAGCCTGATCAAACCGTCAACCGTCCCGTTCACCGTTCACCGTTCACCGTTCACCGTTCACCGTCATGCCGGCGCAGGCCGGCATCCAGCCGTGGCACAACGTACCTCAAGACTTCGCCAGCTTGCGCTCCCATTCGAGTGACGTGGTGACGATGAAATCAAGATCGTCGTAACGCGGAGACCAGTTCAACACTTCACGCGCCCGGTCAGCCTTCGCGATCAGTGCCGGGGGGTCACCAGCGCGGCGTGCTTCCTCGATCACCTTGATGGGTGTGCCGTTGGCACGGTTCACGGCATCAATAACTTCCTTGACGCTATAGCCGTGGCCATAGCCACAATTCAACGTAACCGATTCCCCGCCACCGGTCAGATAGTCCACCGCCTTGATGTGGGCATCGGCCAGATCATCAACATGGATATAATCGCGAACCCCGGTGCCATCCGGTGTCGGGTAGTCCGTGCCGAACACATAGAGCTGTTCCCGCTTGCCCACTGCCACCTCGGCCGCCACTTTGATGAGCAGGGTAGCCTTCTCGGTGGACTGTCCGATCCGGCCTTCCGGATCAGAACCCGCCACATTGAAATAGCGCAGGATAACGTGGCGCATGTCCGTGGCCTTGCCGAGATCGCGCAGCATCATTTCACTCATTAGTTTTGACGTACCGTACGGGTTGATTGGCGACAGTGGGCTGTCCTCGGTACAGATCGAACTGTCGGGAATACCATACACAGCAGCGGTGGACGAGAAGATAAAATGCTTCACACCGGCTTCCGAGCAACACTCCAGCAGACTGCGGGTACAGCAGGTGTTGTTGCCATAATACTTGAGCGGCTTCTCGACAGATTCAGGCACAATGGTATGCGCGGCGAAGTGCAATACAGTGTCGACGTTAAAATCTGCGAGCACCTGGCTGACCAGCGCCTTGTCGCCCGTGTCGCCTTCCACGAAGTCAGCGCCAATCACGGCCTCACGAAAACCGGTCGACAGGTTATCCAGTACCACCACCGAGCGTCCGGCCCCGGTCAACAGACGTACGACATGGCTGCCGATATAGCCGGCGCCCCCTGTTACAAGAATGCTGCTTTCTGACACAGTATTTAACCCTTTTGGCTATTTTTAATGGTGGTCTATCATAACGGTTTTCCCCCCGGGGATCATGAGCCACCACCCTGGCGTTTAAGCATGGCGCGCATGGCATGGTCGGAGTACATGTCATCCAGCGACAGGGACTGGCCGCTTTCCGTCACGATACGGGCATGGAAACGTTTGAGTTCACGCGGTTCGCGTACGCCGCAGGAATGTGCGATGACACCGATCTCATACACCATGTTTCTGACGTAGTTGGTGACGCGCACGGCCTTGACCGCAGGCACCAGTCCTTTCTGCAGGCGTGGGTTATGAGTGGTGATGCCAGTGGGACAGGTGTTCTTGTTGCAACTCAGCGCCTGGATGCAACCCAGCGCAAACAGGAAGCCGCGTGCCGACACCACAAAATCAGCCCCGACGCACAGCGCCCAGGCCGCTTCCGCAGGTGTGACCAGCTTGCCGGAAGCAATAATCTTGACGCGATCTTTAAGGCCGTGCTCGGCGAGTTTGTCGGTCACCAGTGGCAGGCTTTCCTGAATAGGCAATCCCATATAATCCATCAGACTCATGGGTGCGGCACCGGTGCCGCCGTCGGCACTGTCGATGGTGATGAAATCGGGAGCGGCTTGCTGGCCACGTTTGTTGATCTCAAGAAACAGTTCATCCAGCCAGCCGTAGGCACCGATAACGGCTTTAAAGCCAACCGGTTTACCCGTCACCGTACGAATACGTTCGATGGTGTTTAACAGGTCGGTAATGGAGTTGATATCCGGATGGCGATTGGGACTGACGGAATCCTCACCAACCGTAATACCACGAATCTGAGCAATTTCTTCCGTTACCTTGGCACCGGGCAGCATGCCGCCCTTGCCGGGTTTTGCGCCCTGGCTGAGTTTTATTTCAAACATTTTTACCTGTTCGTGTGCCGCCGCTTCCCGCAACTTGTCGTCGCTGAGATTGCCGTGCTCATCACGAACACCATACTTCGCCGTACCGATCTGGAACACAATATCGGCACCACCGGCGAGGTGGTAGGGGGTCAGACCGCCTTCACCGGTATTCATCCAGCACCCGCTTTTCGCGGCACCGGCTGACAGCGCCAGTATCGCCGGTTTCGAGAGCGCGCCAAAACTCATACCGGAAATATTAAACAGTGCATCAGTGACATAAGGACTGGCACAGTCTGGCCCGATGGTGACTTCACGTGTTTTTGCCGCATCAGTCCCGAGAGTCGGGAACGGACAGTTGACGAACAGGATGGTACCCGGCGGAGACAGGCTGCGTGTAGAGCCAAATGCCGTGGTGTTGTCGAGATCTTTCGCCGCGCGATAGACCCAGGAGCGGTCGGCGCGGTTAAATGGCATTTCCTCGCGATCCATGGCAAAGAAGTACTGGCGGAAAAATTTACCCAGATCCTCGAAGAAATATCGAAAGTGCGCAATCACCGGGTAGTTGCGCCGAATAGCCTGTTTGGTCTGGGTGACATCAATGATATAGACGATGACAATGGTGATCACCACGAGTCCCACCAGAATGACGAAGAATGACGCCAGGAATTCCAGCGAACGGAACATAAACCCTGAATCGGGTATGGTCATTATGGGCAATCTCCCTGTTTTTATCTGTCCATGAGACAGTGCTCATCGATTTAACGGCAAGTTACCGCAACAGTGTAGCCTAAGCGCTTCGGAAATCAGACTTTTTTCTCTACAATGGCAGCTATGAAACCTGATCCGTGTACCGTTTCCGTCGCGCCAATGCTGGATTGGACAGATCGTCATTGCCGTTATTTTTTGCGGCTGCTCACCCCGTCGGCACGTTTATTTACCGAAATGATCACCACCGGTGCACTGCTGCACGGTGATCACAAACGGTTCCTGCAACACGATCCGGCAGAGCACCCGCTGGCCATTCAACTGGGCGGCAGCGACCCGGTAGCACTGGCGCAGTGTGCGGTCTTGTCAGAGCGAGCCGGCTTCGATGAGGTGAACCTCAATGTCGGTTGTCCGAGTGATCGTGTGCAGTCGGGGCGTTTCGGCGCCTGCCTGATGCTTGAACCGGACACTGTAGCCACTTCGGTTGCCGCGATGCGTGAGGCTGTAGACCTCCCGGTGACGGTCAAGTGCCGGCTTGGTGTGGATGAGCATGACAGTGATGCACTGCTGCATGATTTTACCGCTCGACTGGTCGAGGCCGGGATATCGCGCCTTTACGTACATGCACGCAAGGCCTGGTTGAAAGGTCTGAGTCCCAAACAGAATCGGGACATCCCGCCACTCGACTATGAGCGAGTCTATCGATTGAAACAGGCATTCCCGGCCCTGGAGATTCATCTCAACGGCGGTGTGACCACAGAAGAAGAGGTTATGACGCATCTTCGGCAGGTCGACGGTGTGATGATCGGGCGTGAGGTCTATCACAATCCCTGGCTGCTGGTACGGCTTGAGGCGAGACTTTCCGGTGTTCCGGAATTGCCTGCCCGGCACGCTGTGGTTTCCCGATTGCTACCCTACGTGGAAGAACAGCTGACAGACGGTGTGCGGTTGCATACCATCACCCGGCATATCCTCGGGTTGTTCCAGGGGCAGCCCGGTGCGCGTGCCTGGCGGCGTACCCTGAGTGAGCAGGCGCACCTGTCAGGCGCCGGCATCGAAGTGATCGAGCAGGCGCTGGCCTGCCTCCCTAAAGGTGTGACTGGATCCACTGTTTGAGTGCACGCGCATCCATGGCGCCGGCCTGGCGCGCAACTTCGCGCCCGTTTTTAAAAACAACGAGGGTCGGGATACTGCGGATGTTGTATTGCGCCGCTGCTTGCTGTGCCTGCTCGGTGTTGAGTTTGGCAAGTCGCACGCGAGGTTCGAGCTGTGCGGCAGCAGATTCATAGTGCGGTGCCATCATTTTGCACGGGCCACACCATGATGCCCAGAAATCCACGACGACGGGAAGATCGCTTTTGCCGATATGGCGAGCAAAGTTCCGGTCTGTCAGTTCGACCGGGTGCCCGGTGAACAACGGTTGTTTACATTTTCCACAGGTCGGTTTTTGCTCGAGTCGGTCGGCGGGGATGCGGTTGATGGCATCACAGTGCGGACAGACCAGGTGAAGGGCTTGTGCCACGGTTTTCACTTCCTGTCTGAATACGGTTGTTATCCAGATGGGGGTGATTGCAGGATATTCAAGCCTGTCAGCTGTCCTGCGGGTTCCTGCCAAGACTCCTGGAAACGATTTCAAATACATCCCTGGACAGCGTTTCGCAAGACAGGATGCGTTCCAGCTGTTGGGTCATGTGTTGCTGACGCGCCGGGTCGAAGCGCTTCCAGCGGCTCAGCGCACTGGCCAGACGGGCGGCAATCTGCGGGTTCATGCTGTCAAGCTCAAGAACACGATCAGTGAGGAAGCGGTAGCCACTTCCGTCGGCGGCATGAAAACGCACCGGGTTACCCTGACAGAAACGGCCAATCAGGGCACGGACCTTGTTGGGGTTGGAGAGGGTAAAGGCCGGGTGTTGTAACAGTGCTGTGACGCGCGCCAGCGTGTCGGGCAGTTGTGAACCGGCCTGGATGGCGAACCACTTGTCGACCACCTGCGCATCGTCTTTCCATTTTCGGTAGAAACGGTCAAGAACCTCTTCGCGTTCGGGCAGGTCGTGTTGTGCCAGTGTGCCGAGTGCAGCCAGTGAGTCAGTCATACAGTTGGCTTGTTCAAACTGTTGCAGACACACATCACGGGCCTGCCGGCTTTCGGTTTCCATCATCCACGACAGACACAGATTTTTCAGCGAGCGTTGTGCCATGCTGTTTGCGTCAAAGCGATAGGGGACATCATTTTGCAGGGTCCGATAGCGTGCGGCGAAGTCATCGTAGAGTTGTTCGGCGAGCGCTTTTCGAAAGTGCCGGCGGGCCGCATGTATTGCATCAACATCGACGGATTCACACTGGTCTGCCAGGTAGGCTTCAGACGGCAGGCCAAGCGCCTGCGTAATCAGTGCCGCATCCAGCTGTGTATCGTTAAGCGTGGTCCGGAATGCCTCGATCACCGTTGTGTCGATGTTCAGTGCCTGTTGTTTTTGCACCGCCTCAACCAGCGTCAGAAGAATATTGATGGCCAGTGTTTGTCCGGCATCCCAGCGGTTGAACGGATCTGTCTCATGGGCAAACAGGAAAGCCAGCGTGGTTTCATCACGGGGTATGGCAAGCCGTACCGGTGCAGAGAACTCGCGTAGCAGGGAAGGTACGGGTTTTTCTGTGACATGGGTAAAGGTGAATTGCTGTTCCTGTTCGCACAGTTCGAGCAGGACTTCATCCTGTGATACGGAAGGGTTCGTGGCACCTTCAAGTTGCAGGGGCAGGGGTGTGCCATCTTCAGCCAGCAGTGCAGTCAACACCGGGATATGGAAGGGCGCCTTGTCCGGCTGGCCGGGTGTGGCAGGACAGTGCTGCCGCAGTGTTAGCCGGTAACGTTGTTGCTGCGCGTCGTAATCGTCCTGCACCTCGATCACCGGTGTGCCCGCCTGGCTGTACCAGCGCTTGAATTGTGTCAGGTCAATACCACTGGTGTCTTCCATGGCAGCGACGAAATCATCGGTGGTCACGGCCTGGCCGTCGTGGCGTTCAAAATACAGGTCACAGGCCTTGCGAAACACTTCTGCGCCGAGCAGCGTCCGGATCATGCGTACGACTTCAGCGCCTTTGTTGTAGACGGTTACCGTATAGAAGTTGCTGATCTCAATATAACTGTCCGGTCGTACCGCGTGCGCCATCGGGCTGGCATCCTGGGCGAACTGGTGTGCGCGCAATACATTCACATCATCGATACGCTTGACCGGACGTGAGTTCAGGTCGGCACTGAATTCCTGGTCACGGAACACGGTAAAGCCTTCCTTGAGACTGAGCTGAAACCAGTCCCGGCAGGTCACCCGGTTACCGGACCAGTTATGGAAATACTCGTGCCCGATAATGCTCTGGATAGTGTAATAGTCGGCATCGGTCGCCGTTTGCGGGCTGGCCAGTACGCAGGACGAGTTGAAGATATTCAGTCCCTTGTTTTCCATTGCCCCCATGTTGAAGTCGTTGACGGCGACAAGCATAAAAATGTCCAGGTCGTATTCGCGACCCCAGGTCTCTTCATCCCAGCGCATAGCCTGTTTGAGGGAGGCCATGGCGTGATCGCACTTGTGGCGGTTTTCGTGCTCCACATAAATGCGCAGTTCGACCTTACGCCCCGAGCGGGTGGTGAAGTCACCTTCGATACAGGCCAGGTCGCCGGCCACCAGTGCAAACAGGTAGCTGGGTTTGGGGAAAGGGTCTTCCCAGCTAACCCAGTGGCGACCATCATCAAGTTCGCCCTGTTGCACCGGGTTGCCGTTGGACAGCAGCACGGGGTATTTCGTTTTGTCGGCGACCAGCGTGGTGGTATAGCGCGCCATCACATCAGGGCGGTCGGGAAACCAGGTGATGCGGCGGAATCCTTCTGCTTCGCACTGGGTGCAGAACATGTCGCTGGAAACATAGAGGCCTTCCAGCGCGGTATTGCTGTCCGGGTGAATGCGTGTTTCGATTTCAACCACCGCACGGTCAGGCATATCGGCCAGCGTCAGTGTCTCATCGTCAATGATGGTGAGTGCGCTGGTGTCTTGTGCCACACCATCGATGCTCAGACTGATCAGCTCAAGATCCTTTCCATACAGCGTCAGCTCGTAGTCTTGATCGTTGCAGGCAGGGTTTCGGGTGACGGTCATACGACACTGTACCCGTGTATGAGCAGGTTCCAGTTCCACGCGCAGTTCCACCGTTTCGACCAGACAGGCGGGTGGTTGATAGTCGGCCAGATGAATGGCTCGCGGGGTTGAAGGGGTACCCTCTTTGGCGAGTTCAGCCATAGTGTAATCTCGTGGTGCAGTCAGCAGAGCGCCCCATTGTAGTGACAGCGGTGGGTGACGGCTACAGGCCTACAGTGAGCGGAGGGTATCGAGGATTTCCTCAGGTTCCATGCGACTGGTGTAGTTTTTATCAATATTGGCAGCACGTACGGTTCTATCCTGATCAATGATATAAGTTGCCGGTACCGGCAATTGCCAGCTGTCGTCCTGGTTGGCGGCGGGAAGGTCAAGGCCCCATTCCAGGTATAGTGGTTGCAGGGTTTCGTGAACATTCATGACCAGTCCGTATTGCGTCGCAATTTTGTTGTGCAGGTCGGACAGCACATCAAAGGATAAATTGAGTTTTTCTGCGTGGCTCAACGAGCTGTCCGGGCGTTCCGGCGAAACGGCGATCAGGCGGGCACCACAGGCTTTGATATCGTCCATGCGCTGTTGTAGTGCATTCAGCTCCAGATTACAGAAGGGGCACCAGGAGCCGCGGTAGAAACTCAGCACCACAGGACCTTCTTCGAGAGCATCTGCCAGTGCCAGTTCTCCACCACGCACGGACGGCAGAGTGAAGTCTGGCGCCTTGTCGCCGGATTTCACGGCGTTGGCTGCCGTATCTGATGCCATCAGTGTCTCAAAAGCCTTTCCGACGATTTCCTGCTGGTCACCTGGGAGATTAGCCACAAAGGCTTCGAGCGTCTGACGTGTTTGTTCGGAAAGTGTTGGCTGTATCATCAAGTGTTCTCCCATGAAGTTAGTTAGATAACTATGTTCTGGTGCATAAAAAGCGGTCTACTTTCACAGGGAAAGCAACCACTTGCGTGTACTTTCAACCATCCTGTCAATAATTTCAGGGTCATTAAGTGAATTGGATATCAAACACATACCCTGTAAATTGGATGTAAATTGTAATGCCAGCTCTCCGGCGTCAGTGCGCCCCATGGCCGTAAACTGCTGTTCCGACCATTCAAGCATTACATTGATCAGTGAACCTGACATCTTGTTCAACCGGCTATCGGTGCGCCGCAGTTCGTATGACAGGGTGCCAAGTGTGCACCCGCTTTCTGCAAGCTCGGTCCGGTTACAGGCCGGATATTCAAGGAATTTCAGCAGGCGATCCAGTGGCTTGTCTTCGGCTGAGCAGGCGTCCAGCCACTGCTGGTTGTTCTCAATACGTGCGTGGACAATCGTTTCGCCAATCTCTTCCTTGGTCTTGAAATAGTAATAGACATTTCCGAGCGGCACGCGGGCGTCTTTGGCAATATCTGAAAGTGTGGTTTGTTTGAAACCCTGCTTCAGAATCAACCTGTCTGCCGAATCAATCAGACGCTCGCGTTTGTCACTGGTTCTGG
>CAZVBD010000021.1:20695-25275 GCA_964625255.1 uncultured Thiohalobacter sp.
AGAATCAACCTGTCTGCCGAATCAATCAGACGCTCGCGTTTGTCACTGGTTCTGGGCATAATTAACTGTGTTTCCTGTGGGTATGCCGCTGACGCCATGGCATACATGGTATACGCTTGTTCATAAGCACTTAGCGTGTATGCAATATACTGTTCAGTTATAATTTAGTCCACCCCGAGTGTGTAAGTAAATCGGGGGGAACGGGAACAGGGGGAAAACAGTGACATCCATAATGGATTTCGACTACATCGATGCTGTGATGCAGGCAGACTCGGTAGAGGCTTTACACAAAGTCTGTTCAGACATGTGTGAGGCCTATCAATTTGACCGTTTCATTTACGGTGCCCGGATTCCAACCTCATTTGTTAAGCCGTATTTTATTTTTATCAGTGGTTATCCGAAAGAATGGCGTGATCATTATTCACGAAATAACTACATGATTGTCGATCCGACGGTTGAATACTGCGCACACCACGTTACGCCCTATCACTGGGACGGCGAGAGTCTGCTCAGCAGTCCTGATGCAGAGGTCAGACGTTTCATGAGTGAGGCGCGTGATTTTGGTATCAATAGCGGCCTTAGCTTCCCGCTGCATACAGCACAGGGTGACTTTGCCATGCTGAGTTTTGCCAGTGAAGGTAAATGTGCGGTTTCCGTTCCGCGTTTGAAACGCGTGTTACCCATCGGGCAATTATTTACGGCCTATCTTCACGAGGCCGTGCGCCGCGTGTTCTCTTCCGATGTGCTGACGCTCAGTCAGGTGGATCTCACGGGGCGTGAAAAGGAATGCATGCTGTGGGCGACCGAGGGCAAGACAGCCTGGGAGACCTCGCAGATTCTCAGCATATCCGAACGCACCGTCACCTTTCATCTCCAGAATGTCCAGCACAAGCTGGGGGTCAATAACCGTCAGCAGGCTGTTGCCCGTGCAGTGGCCATGGGTATTATCAAACCGCAGTTTGGATAAATTTCCCCTGTTATTACAGTTTATTAATTGCTACCTGTTATATCTGACAGTTACGCCTGACTGATACAAACGATTAACTGTTCTCCGTGTTCTACAGGGAGGACAGGTCATGTGCAAAATACGTCTGGGTGGCGGTGATGCCCCTCGTTTTGGTCAGAGTGTACTGCTGGATATGTTTGCATTCCGTCATCAGGTTTTTTATCGACGGCTGGGTTGGGAAGTACATACGCGTTATGAGCTTGAATATGACAAGTTCGATGATATGGATCCTGTCTACATGGTGGCTGAGAGCCACGGCGGTGAGATCGAGGGCTGCTGGCGGCTGTTGCCGACACTGGGGCCTTACATGCTCAGTGACACATTCCCACAGCTGCTGAAGGGTGAGCCGGTGCCGAGAGATCGCCACATCTGGGAACTCAGCCGTTTCGCGGTTGCCACCCGTGAGGATGCGGTGGAACAACAGGCTCCTCTGAACGATGTCACGATGAGCATGATACGGGAAGTCTACGATTTTGCGCTATCCCACGACATACACGAATACGTCACAGTCACCAGCGTTGCGCTGGAACGGCTGCTCAGACGCACGGGTCTTCCCATTCGCCGGTTTGGTGATGGCAAGGCGCAACGTGTTGGAAAGGTGCTGACAGTGGCATGCCATGTTGATATCAACGATCAGTTCAGGAATGTCGTGTATCCGGACAGTCGTTCTCTCAACAAGGCGGCATGATCCTCCAGTGAGTAACTCAAAAACTCATATTCTCGTCGTCGGGGATGCACAGGAGGCGGCAACGCTTTTTGGCAGACCCGGGACGACGGGAGTCCATTTTTCCCGTTACGCAAGGGGCAACGACAAGACGGCACCACTTCGCCAACCAGGACGGCGATATGACTGGATACTGGTCAATGTGGCGTCGTTTGACGGGGACGAAAAGGATTTGATCCAGTCTCTGAGTGTAACGGGATTTTTTATTGCAGACGGGAAACAACGTGAAGGCCACAGGCCCTGTGGTGTGGAATGGCTTGCGGATGGCAAATTGCAGATGCATTGCTGTAAACATGATTCCACACCAAAGCCGTGCGCCAGTTCACGGTATGACATGCCGGATGATGATAGTTTCGTCTTCGAGTACCAGGCACCGGTAAAACAATTAAAGTAAGACGGGCAGTGACTTAGTGAATATACGCGAAGCAATTTTCTGGAAGGATATTGATGCCATATTTCTGGCGAAGAAGGATGAGTCCTGTGACCTGGTCTTCCAGGCCATGGGAACCAAGTACTGTGATTATCGTGCGCTTATAGACCGCTGCGAACAGGGTTTGCGACGTGCAGCACGCTCAGGGCGGGGTGTGATGCTGCTGGTTATCCGGTTCAGGCAAAGCGGTAAATGGCTTGGGAAAATGGATGACAGGATTCTGGATCTGGCCTGTCAGCGAGTTTGCAGTTGTCTGAGATCCTGCGACTCTGTCTGCAGACTTGACGACGGCAGGCTGGCGATACTCACAGAGGATGTGGCTGAACCCGGACTGGCAGCACTCATGGTTGAAAAGCTGCACGCGGCTATTACACCCTCCCTGCGTATTGGGGAAACCCGGGCAGAACTTGCCCTGTGTGTGGGTGTTGCAACACATCCCCAGGACAGGGGAGATGCGTTTCAACTGTGGCGACTGGCTGCGTTGCGCGCCGGGCAGGCATTTGAAAGCGGCACGGATGCAGTAATGACGCCCAGAGTGGTTGCCGGAAACACCGCAATGGAGCAACACAAAGTGATCAGGGAGTTACATCAAGCCTACAGGAACGGGGAGTTTGTTGTTGTTTATCAGCCTGTGATCGGCATGGACAGTCGCAGGATGGTTGGCATGGAAGCCTTGCTGCGCTGGCAACAGGATGACCAGCATGTGCTATATCCAGCGGAATTTCTGAGCCGACTCGAAGACAGCGGACTCATTGTGCCTATTGGTGAAAAAGTTCTGCATGATGCCTGCCAGTTTGCCGCCAGGCTGCAGAAATCAGGGCATTCCGGGGTACGGGTTTGTGTCAATATATCAGGAAGGCAGTTGGAAGACGGCGGGTTCATTCTCTCGGTGCTGGATGCCATCTATGACGCGGATATTGCCCCGGCCCTGTTGCAGCTGGAGTTGTCCGAACAGGTCTTGAAAGATCATACCGACACACTGTCACGTCTGTGGCCGGAAATTCGTCATACGGGTATCAGTATTGCGATCGATCATTTCGGTGTGACCGGGCTGTCGCTTGCCGATCTGTTACGTCTGCCGGTGTCATTGATCAAGATGGATCGGACACTGGTCGAAGGTGTTATGAATGATTCTGTTGCACAGGCTGTTTTATCAGGTTCAATGGCTTTTGCACGAGGCGCCGGTATTGATGTGGCCGCCGTCGGTGTTGAGGCGGATGAACAACTCAGTGCATTGGGCAGTATGGGATTCAAGGAAGCCCAGGGAAACCTGTTTGCTTCCCCCGGGTCAGCTGAGGTTATCCTGAACGCATTGCCTGGCTGAACGGGACGACCTACCCGCGTACCATCAAAATCAGAAAAATAACAAATCCAATGACGGCAGCAATCGGGAAAAGCGCGGCTTTCCAGTCATCACCGGATCCTTTGGGGCCATGTTTCAGCATGTGGTTTGCAGCCGGCCACAGTTTTACGATCATAATGACAAGAAAGATCGCGACCAGGATCTTTGACCACATCGGCATATTTCAGACCCCTGACAAGCAACAGGCCATACCCTGGGGTATGGCCTGTACAATGCGGGTCACCGCGATGCTGTCTGTCATCGATTGCCTGAGAAGGCGGACAACAGCTGCAGCAGGGCAACGAACAAGTTGTAGATGCTCAGGTACAACCCCACCGTGGCACGGATATAGTTGGTTTCGCCACCGTTAATGATGCGGCTGGTATCAAACAGGATCAGACCGCTCATCAACATGACAATCGCGCCGGAGATGGTGAGTTGCAGTATCGGCATCGCCAGGAAGATGTTGGCGACTGCTGCGATCAGTACCACGATCAGGCCGGCAAACAGGAAGCCACCCATGAAGCTGAAGTCACGTTTGCTGGTCAGTGCATAGCCTGACAGTCCCAGGAACACGATACCGGTTCCGCCCAGTGCGGTGCCGACAATACGACCACCACCCGGAATGGCGAGGTAGTAATTGAGCATCGGGCCGAGTCCGAAGCCGAGCAGACCGGCAATGGCAAATACCACAAAAATGCCGGCCGTGGAATTCTGGGTACGTGGCAGTACCAGCCAGATCATCGCCAGCGCACCGAGCGAGGCGAACATCGACATGCCGGGGGAAACCGCCATGGTCATCGACAGACCCGCCATCAAGGCACTGAACAGCAGTGTCATGGACAGCAGGATATAAGTATTTTTCAATACTTTATTGGTTGAAATGGCCGACGGCTGTGACCGGATTACTGTGCTATCGAATCGATTCATTTCCTGTAATTTCCTGTTTTAACGAAATATTGAGGTTCATTATACCTGAGTTGGTGCCTTTGACGAGGAAGATGGGGGATAAGTTCCCGTTTTTCAACACAGGCTTCCCGAAACCGGGGTCAATCGTATATCCTGTCGCTTCCGCTTT
>CAZVBD010000022.1:0-8356 GCA_964625255.1 uncultured Thiohalobacter sp.
TCATCAAGTGCGCTGGCCTGTTCCCGAAGACTGAGGATATGATCCTCCCAGTAACGAGGTGAATCGAACCAGGGGAAGGCAATCGGAAAAGCGGGGTCTTCCCAGCGGCGAGCAATCCAGGCGGCGTAGTGCATGATGCGCAGAGTGCGTAGCGGTTCAATGAGCAGCGCACTGCTTTCATCGAAGTCACGGAACATACGATAGCCATTTAACAGGTCATTCATTTGCAGTCGCATTTCCTCGCGGTCGCCGGACAGTAGCATCCACAAATCCTGGATGGCGGGGCCACTACTGGCATCGTCGAGGTCCACAAAATGTGGACCATTGTCACGCCATAGGATATTGCTTTTGTGGCAGTCGCCGTGCAGGCGGATTGCACCGAGTGGGCCGACGATTTCAAACAGGTTGCGTATTTTCCCCAGCAGGTCGTCAGCGAGGCTGCTATAGGCTTCGCGCAGGTAGTCGGGCAGGAAGTTTTTTTCAAGAATGAAATCGCGTGATGCATCACCGAGTGTCTCTATACCAAGGCGGGTGCGGTGTTCGAAGTGCCGGGTAGCACCGACGGCGTGCAGTCGTCCCAGAAAACGCCCCATTTGTTCCCGTTGCTCACGGGTATCGAGGTCTGGCCAGTGGCCGCCACAGCGCGGGTATACGCCAAACCGGAAGCCGTGGTATTCATGCAATGTTTCACCATGGTCATCCTGGAGGGGGGCGACGACGGGGATTTCCTGCCCGGCAAGTTCCAGGGCGAAGGTGTGTTCTTCCCGGATAGCCGCTTCAGACCAGCGATTCGGCCGGTAGAACTTGGCGATAACCGGGTCTTTATCCTCGATACCAATCTGGTAGACGCGGTTTTCGTAGCTGTTGAGTGCCAGCAGGCGCCCATCGGTGACGAAACCGCGCGAATCCAGTGCATTGAGAATGAGGTCGGGAGTCAGTTGCTCGTAGGGGTGCTGTGTATCGGGTTTATCCATGTACGCATCATATCGGATTGCGAGGGTACCGATAACCGCTGAATCAGGGGGCTGTAAAAAAGCCCCTCGTAAGAGGGGCACACGTCAAGGAGGAGACAGGCCTGTAAGCCTGTACATAAGTTAGACGCAACTTGCCGGCAGTTTCTTCCAATTGTTTTGCTTCACGGCTTGTACAGGGGGTGTTTTTCGCGCGATTTGTCCCAGTGAAAGTATTTGTACCGGAACAGTGAGTCCTCGCCATGGCAGTAGGAGCACAGGAAGTGCCGGGTATCGTCCACCCGTAGAAAGCTGTTGAGTACGGAGCCTTCCCGGTTTTTCCCGGTACCACCGCGCGGGTTGTCAGCCTGCCACTGATGGGGATTGTGGCAGGTCGGGCAAGTGATGCGACCGGTGGTGGCGGGGCGGCCATCCTGGCCGAATACCGGTGGTACCGGGTTTGCCGGGCCACCTGTCGGTGTGACCGGTCGCGGTGGATGTTTCCATTTCTCCGGTACTTTGGCTTTTGCCACCCCGTCCTCGCGATGGCAGCTCAGGCAGAGGTTTGCCGTGGGATCTTGTGTATCGCCCGGTTCACGCGCCCACAGCCGCAGGCCGAGGATGGCCTGGTGGACGCGATGGCAGGTTCCGCACTCGCCTGATTCGGTAACGGTTTGATCGAGTGCATTTTTAGCCTCTGGCGCTGTCACGGACAGGTCATGATCCGTACCCAGGACAGGGCGTTTGTCCAGGTGGCAATCCAGACAGAGTTCCGGTTCATGCGCGGCAGGCAGCCGCAGGAAACTGGTCGTTGCGTCACCTTCCACATCGGCGTCGGCGCCCGCTTTGCTCAACGGGTTGCCGGGTTGCCACTGGTGGGGGTTGTGGCAGGTGGCGCAATCGATGCCGCCCTTTTTATCGTCAGGCTGTCCATTGCTGCGATAGAGCGGTAATTGGGTGTTGGCGCCAATACGGTGCCGATCCAGATGCAGGGGATGGCTGTGTTTACCGGTTTGTTTGTCTTTCGCGGGGGCGCCGTCACGGTGGCAGCTCAGGCACAGTGGCTCGATGCCTTTGCCCGGCACCTGTTTCAGGCTGCGGGCCCACAGGCGTGCTCCGGTGCCATTGTGTGGCTGATGGCAAGCGCTGCACAGGCCGCTTTGTGCCACACGCTGTCCGGCAACGTTCTTCGCTTTGCTGTCGCTGATGGCCAGATTGTGTTTGGACAGGGCGACCACGCTCTGGCTGCGGTGGCAGTTGGTGCAGAGTTTACTGTCACCGCCGTTGGCAATGCGCAGGAAGCTGGAATTCCCGTCCCCCTCCAGTTTGCGTGGATCAGTCGGCGGGGTTTTCTTCAACGCACTCCAGCGATGCGGATCATGGCAGGTTGCACAACTGACCTGCCCACCCTTTACGGCAGGCTTTCCCTGTTTGTCGAACAGGGGCAGTGGTTTGATCGGACCGGAAGGCACTTTCCGTCCCAGTTTGTCGAACCAGCGCGTGATCGTAGCGCGGATACCGAGGACGTCGAGCGTTTTATTCACTGGATGCGTGATACCCCCCAATGTTTTTTTATGCGCAGGGCCGTTTTTGGTATGGCATCCCAGGCAGGCACTGGAAACCGGGTCCATCTTCTTGTCCCGGGGACGTGCCCACAGGCGCCAGCTGTCTGCCCGATGCGGTATATGGCAGGCACTGCACGGCCCCTTGGTCTGTGGCTTGTTATTGAGGCTGTTGACGGTATCGGGCGCCATAATGCTCAGGTCATGCTTGCTGCCGATCACGGCTGCCTTGTCAGAATGACATTGGGCGCAGAGCCCGGATTGCCGGTTATCAACAACCAGTAAACGTTCGGTGGGCGAACCGTGTACACGATGGCAGGATTGGCAGATGATCGTATCGTCGTGGGTGAAGCGGGAGCCAGCTTTGCGTAATTCAGCGGGAATATGTTCCGGTTTTTTGAACAGCGGGTGACTGCCGTGTCTGGGGCCGCCCGTTTTGTCGATATGACAGGCCATGCACAGACTCGACTCGATATTTTTCATGCGCAGAAAGATGGGTGATTCGCTTTGCTTCCAGTCCACGCCATGTGCCGAATGACAGGTGCCGCAATAGAGCTTGCCGTCCTTGTTGAGGGGAAACAGGGTCTTGCCTTCACGCGTGGGAAATTCCATGCCCGGCGGCGGTTTTACACCAACAGGGTGGGTGTGTTTTCTCTCCTTCCAGAGAAAACGCGAATCCAGTACAAAACCATCGTGACAGGAGAAGCACATACGTTCCGTGCTGACGACATCCTGTTTGCCGGTATCGACCGTGGGCTGAGGGTCGAAGGGAATCAGGGGTGTTACATTTTTTCGCTTGAACTCGGTAAGCCACATGATATGGCAGGTGGCACATTCCCGGTTAGCAGAGGGAAGACGGGTCGCGGAAGCCGGGGGAGGAAGCAGGCTGAGGATGAGCAGCAAGCAACCGGCAAGAATCCCCGTGGTTAGCGGAAGTCTTCGTCGCCTGTGTTGTTGTGCCGCCATGTCAGTTGCCCAGCGCGAACACAGATACCTTGTTCTCCTGCATACGCACGACATACAGGCGGTTCTCGTTATCAACCGTCATGCCGACCGGTGTCCCCAGGCGAAGTGGCTGGTTATTGTTGCCAAGGACATACAAAAAAGTACCGTCATCCCTGAATGCCTGGATGACACCAAGATAGCTGTCAGAGACCAGCAGGTGCCCTTGCCTGTCGACGGCGATACCCTTGGGCCGAAACAGCTGGCCGGGCAGTACACCCCAGCGCCCCACCTGTACCAGGAAGCCCCCGTTTTTGTCGAACAGCTGAATGCGGGTATTTAATACATCCGTTACGGCAAGTTTTCCCTCCCGGGTGAAAGTGATGGTTGCCGGATAACGGAAATCGCCTTCCTCAGCCCCATTGCGGCCCCACTCGCGTATCAACCGGCCGCTGGCATCCACTGCCAATATGCTGTGCCGATCATTGGTGGTGATGTATAGCACTTGTCCATCGGCTTCGACAGCAACATCAATGGGACGAACCGGACTGCCATCCTGGTGATGCAGCTGCAGGCTGTGTAGCGGTTTACCTTCAGGGTTAAAGACCTCGATACGACCATTGCCACGGTCAGCGACATATACCCGGCCCTGTTTGTCCAGGCCGATACCAACCGGCGCCGTCAGTTCGCCCGGCCCCTGGCCTTCGTGTCCCATGGCGAACAGGTATTCCCCCTGGCGGTTGAATACGGCGATGCGGTGGTTTCCTCCATCGACGACATAGACCCGGTCGCCGATGGTTGCGACATCGCTGGGTAGCGATAGCTGTGTTGCCGTCCCTCCCTCTATGTCAAACAGTGCACGGGCTTCGCCAAGCGGCAGCGTCGCCCCCCATGTCTGACCAACAAATAACAGCGATAGCACTAGCCATAGAGGGTGCTTACTTGCTTTTGGCTTTGTTTTTGTCATTATCCTTCGCTCCGGGTTTCTCGAAGGTCTTTCGCCACCAGGCACGCGGGTCATCACGCATGCTTTTTTCATCCACACCATTTAGTGCTTCACTGTGGTCAGGGCCAAGCAGTATATTAACGTCCGGCAGGTTCTTGTCGTCGAAGAACAGGTTCGGCATATAGAACTCCCGGTATTTTTGTACGATACCGATGATGTTGAGGTTGGTGAGACTTTCGATACGTTGCTCCGAGAAACCCAGTTCCCGGAAGGGCAGATAACTTTCATCTTCCGGCGCGTGACAACGTGAACAAAAACGCCCTTTGGGGCTGACCAGTTTATGGAAGGATTTCTTTACCGCTTCCCGGTCTATGTCAGACAGCTGATCACGAATCTGCAGAAACTCCTGGGCATGGGTACTGGTCTCGGGAATCTCCAGCAAGGTGGCTTCACCATCCTCTACCTTATAAGTGACAATCTTGGAATAATAATCGTCAGTGTCGACCAGGTTGCCGGTTTCCGGGTCCAGGCTGGTGCCAAAGGGCGGGCCGTTGACCTCGATGCCTGAATAATTCAGCCAACGGAAGTGCAGCTTGTTTTCGTCTACCTTGCGTGGGTCAGCATGACAGGTGACGCAGCCGACAAATTGGGTGTGCATATTCAACAGAGTTCGAATCATGCGTTGTTTGGAATGCGGGAAATCACCATGACAGTAGAAGCACACCGGTTTTTTACCCATATTTGGCAGATCTTCGGGCAGGGTGTTATGGAAATGACGCATGCGCTCCGAGTAACGCTGCTGATGCAGGGTTTTCAGTAATTCCGGTTTTTCCTCCTCGGAGAACAGGCCGAAATGTTCACCGAGCGTCACGGTCATCTCAAACAACAATACGGTAATCACGGAGAACAGAATAACCGTTGTCAAAAAGGCGATGCCAGGGTGTTCCCGGCGCAAGCCGGAGATGCTGAAGGGGTCGTTGTGAAACTGGCCGGGAATTCTTGCCTTGTGGTCGACGATGACCAGAATGGCGATCCCCAGCAGCACGAACAGCAGCACGGTGGCGACGACGAAGAATGTGGTGATTCCGGTGACTTCCTGCATGATTGCGCTCAACTAAGTCATTTCAGGTTATTCGGTCATATAGACCCAGATCACAAAAATTCCGAACAGCGTCCAGAACAGGACGAACAGCAGTGCGCTATAGGCGATCAGTTTTTGCCACCAGTTAAGCGGTGTCTGCATGATGATCGCCTTACTCGGCCGGTTCCGGGACCACCGGGGCAGGGGCATCCTGTCCGTTGTCCTGTTCCAGTTCGCGTGCCGCCAGAAGGTCATAGAGGTAGGCCCGTTCAGCAGGTATTTCTACCAGGCAGCGCAAGTATTCAAGAAAATGTTCTTCCAGCTGATGCTCGCGGGTGATCTTGCCGGTCAGGAAGGTCCACTGCATGGGGAAACGTCCCGGTGCCAGATGCACGTTGTACCAGTGCCAGAATGCGATCACCAGCAATGCCAGCAGCGCCTCATGAGGATGGGAAATACGCATCATCTCCTGGAATTGCGATGCGATAGAAGCGGGCAGGATACCGGCCCAGATATCCGGGAACAGAAAGGAGGAGCCTGAAACCACCATGACAATGTTGCCAAACGCAGCAGCAAAATAATGGATCTTTTGTTTGTACATGAACTTGTCCATTTCCGGGCGCTGGGTACGCTTTCCGGCGAAATACAGCATGTCTTCCTTGAAGTCGCGCATATCCTTGAACACTGGAATAATGGTGCGTTGCAACTCGAAACGGCGTAACAGGATCTTGCGAATACTGTCCAGGGTAATGCCCGCAAGGTGGTATAGCATGGCGAAGATCATTACCGAGGCCAGCGTGCGGTGAACGATGCGTGAGACGTCAACCCCGCCGACCAGCGAATTGAGTGGTTGTGCCCAGACATGATCGAAAAATGCAATGGGCAGGCCGGTGAATGCGAGCGCAAGAAAACTGACGAAGGTCAACAGGTGCTGGACGCGGATATGGATAGAATAACGCGGCAGGTCACCAATCGGGTTGGAGACTACGTTTTTGTACAGCAAGACCCGGTCGTTCGGCATCATTTCGATCAGTTCCTCGATCTCATGCCGGTCCTTGTCGCTGACCTTGTTGATCTTCATGGACGTATCCACAACCTTGCGTGCTTCTGTTGACAACTTCATAGCAGGTGTTCCTCGGATAAATCTAACATGTCAAACCACCCGATCACGGTCGCGTTTGCTCTTGCGCCACCAGGATGAACCATGGCGGATACGCCAGACAACGCCATCACGGCGGCGGCCAATCGTTTCGAATGCTGCCATCGCGATCAGTATAACCAGCACCGAATCACCAACGATGCCGTATATCTTTTCCACCCAGTAGCGAAAGGGATCATCTTTCAGACGATTGCCTGGGTGCGGGTCGATGGAGGCATAATTCTTGTCGGCATATTTGTGACAATTTCGGCAGGTCTCGGTACGACGTTTTTCACTGACCGGTGACAGGGGGTCTCGCGATGGCCGGATTTCGTGAACGCTGAGGAAATAATTATCCCGATCCGCATGACAGTCGAGACAGTTGGCGGCTTTTGTCAGGCCATAGCGCGTCACCTTGCCATGAAAGCTTTCCTGGTAGGACTCGTAGGCTATAGGGAATTTACGCCCGAGTTTCCGACCTTCTTCACGGGCCGCCTTGAGATGGCGCTCGACTAGGTCCTTGTCGCCATGGCATGAACCGCACAGCGCGACGATTTCTTCAGAGGATCGCTTGACCTCGCGAATACGGCGACTGGTATGGTTGTACCATGCGTTGACAAAATCACGCTTCTCATGACAGACCACGCAACGGTCGGTAATGCGTTTTGGAGGATGTTTTTCGGCCGGGTTGTAGAGTGGGTTGGTATGGCAAGTGACACAGTAGGGTTTGTCTGAATTCAGGCCGGTTTCGACTTTATTGCGGCCATGGGTGCTCTTCTGGTAAGACTCATTAATGGTTTTATGGCTGAAGTTTTTTCCTGTTGCAGGGTTCTTGACAGAGTGACACTCGCTCTCACAGGTTACACCGGTCTTTACTTCGCGGTGTGGTAGTTGCTGGATATAGGTGTGGCAGTCACGACATGGCACATTGCGGTGTACTGTACGGGAAAATACATGTGGCAGGATATAGTAGGAACGCCGAACCCCGTCATCCGTAATACGTCCCATTTTGGGATACTTGTGACAGAGCAGGCAGCCTTCATCATCTTCGAAGGCGTATGAAACACTGGTGCAGGTAATGAACCAGGTCACAATAATCAAGGCTTTGACCAGTTTTCGGCAATGCCATTTCACGTCTCATTACTCCGCGCGACGCCTGCCCATTTATTAGCCGGTCAGGGTGGCTTATTGTTTTGTCACGCTGTTTATATGTCGTGACAGTTATCACAAATCTGTTGTGTTCGCAGACGGTTCTTTTCGTCGGCTCCTTTTGCTGCACGGATAGCCTTCACTACACCACGCTCGTGTGGGTTGTGGCAGGTCGCACAATAGATGCGGCCATTCGGTTCTCGTGGCAACAGTACCTGGTTTTTTTCCTGCATTTTTTCCAGTTGTTTCTGGATAGGTGGCGGTGGGATCTTCAGGTGATGAGGGCCGCCTCGATCCATAAAGGGTAGCCCTCCACCCGGGTGCACCACCCACACATGACAGTTCAGGCAAAGTTGCTTGTAGTCCTTTGTGACGTTGAGTTCAGCATTCCTTACCTTTCCATCCGGTGTTTCTGTCGGGACTTTACGGTGACACAAAAGGCAACGTTTTTCCCTGATATGCCCCTCGTCGTCAATCTGGTCGTGTGCATTGAGCCTCTGGTAGGCGGAGCGGTCGTGGCATTGGTAACACTGATCGGTACGGTAACGGTAGGGGCCACCACGGAGAAAATACGGGTTGAGTGGCTGC
>CAZVBD010000022.1:8456-24167 GCA_964625255.1 uncultured Thiohalobacter sp.
GTGCAGGACATTTTCCTTTTACCCGGTTCCAGTCGTCGAAAGCCTCCGGACATTCGATTCCAGGTTACATTCGAGGGCTGCACATCGAGTGGGTGGATCGCGATATGAGCATCCAGCTGGTCATGCTGATCATGACAGCGTTTGCACAATTTGCTTTCATCCTGGCTACGCAATGCAGCTTTTCCCTTCACAGGTTTCTTTTGTATGTGGCAGGCCGTGCATTGCTGATCCTGCCAATGGGGGTTTTTCTTCCCCGTATCAGCGGCTGTCGCTATGCACGTTTGCCAAATCATTAATACTGCTCCCAGGTAGCGGAGAAGTCTGCAAAAGACTCCGCTACTATTATTCATTCTCAGGGCATCCTGAGCCTGGCAACACCACCGAAGCTGCCTACCCAGAGGGAGCCATCAGGTGTGTCGGCCATGGAAAATACATAATTTGAAAACAGGCCGTCGTTGACGGTGAACGTCTCGAAGGTTTTACCGTTATATCTGGCCAGTCCATTGTTGGTGCCAATCCAGAGCGTTCCATCACTGTCCATATGAAGCATGAATACATGGTTGCCGGGCAGGCCATCGTCCATGGTGAAATTGCGCCATTTTTTGCCGTCGAATCGGGCCAGGCCTCCGCCCCAGGTGCCGCACCAGACCACGCCATCTCTGTCGACCTGGAGGGCAACGATATAGTTGGGGTTGTAGGCAACATCCACGCCTTGCAGACCCTGCTCAACTTTCTGGCGGGCGTGGTGGCTGGATATCTTGCCGGGATCATCCTTGAACTGGATGTCTTTCTTTACAATGTCGTAGTCTGCACCCAAACCATCACTGTGTTTCCAGTGGCTCCACACACCATCGACGAAACGCGCCAGTCCACCTTCGGTGGCCATCCAGATTTCCCCGTTGCGTCCGGCAGCCAGTCCATAAACCCAATCATTGGGCAGACCCCCGCCAGTATTCTCGACGGTGAAAACTTCCCATTTGTCTCGCTCTTTCAGTGCGCCGCCACGGATAAAGTTAGCGCCTGACCAGGTGGCTACCCAGACATCACCTTTATCGGTTTCAAGTACATCGTAAACGAAGGCATCCGCCAGACCATCGGGGATATTGAAGGTTTCCCAGGTCTCCGAGGCCGCATCGAACAGTGACATTCCGCCACCATAGGTACCGACAAGCAGTCGGTCGCCCAGCTTGCTGAGATGGAATATGCCATTCGAGAGTAACCCGCTCTTGGTGTCGAACAGACGATACTGATCGGTTTCGGTGTTGTAACGAATGACACCGCCGGATGTGCCGACCCAGATGATGTTGCCATCGGTAAGCAAGGCCTTGACGTTACGGTTGCCAACCCGGAAGTGGGTAAATTTTATACCTTTGTCCGAGGTTATTGTTTTCGCGTGTTCCGGTACTGCGGCCGGCACTGTGGTGTGTCCAGCCGGGAGTTGCCGGGCTGGTGCGGTCTCCGGGGCTGCCGCTGATTCGGGTGCTGTCGTCGTTTGTTGTCGCCCGATCTGGTAGGCGGCCACGGCAACAGCGGCCAGCAACAATACGCCAGTTAGAGTTTTGTTAACGTTCATGGTTGCCCCTTAACCTGGTTCATGTGCTGGTTTTTTTCCCCGATGCGCACCACCGCGCCCCGTATTCCCGCCCAGATATCCCCATCGGGGGAAATTGCCAGGGCGTACACATGCTCATTGGGTAGTCCTTGCTGGCGGGAAAAGTTTTGCCACACCTTGCCGTCGTAACGGGAGATGCCGTGGTTGGTGCCGAACCAGAGCGTTCCATCTTTCTCCTGGGCGATGCTGTATACGATATTGCCGGCCAGGCCATCTTTTGTGGTGAAGTTGGTCCAGGTCTTGCCATCGAAGCGGGATACACCGGCTCCCCAGGTGCCGGCCCAGACATGATCTTCCGGCGTAACCTGTATCGAGAAAACATAGTTGGGGTTGTAGGTGGCATTGCCCTCACGCATGACGCTGAGGTCGTGACGGCTGCGCGTACCCAGGCCGGTATTGGTACTGGGTGGCAGCCGTTTTTCATTATTGGCGCCGAGGCCGTCTTTGTGGGTCCACGAGCGCCAGTTGGAGCCGTCAAACATGGATACGCCACCTTCAGTGCCAAACCATACCCGGTCCCGGGAATCCACTCCGAGACCATAGACCCATTCATTGATCAGCTCTTTGACGTAGGTCGTGAACGTGCCGGTTTTCAGATCGAAGCGGTTGGCCCCTGCCCAGGTACCGATCCACAGCGTTCCGTCGTGCTGAGAGGCAAAGGTATAGATCCAGTAGTCGGCAAGGCCATGCATCGGGAAGAAGGTTTTCCATTGTCCATCCTTGTAACGCGAGGTTCCGCCGCCATTGGTGCCAAACCATTTATAACCCTGCTGATCGATACCGATGCCGAAAACATATTCATTGGCCAGACCGTCATCCCGGGTAAAGGTGTTGCGCACTTCACTGGAACCCAGATCAATTTCGAGGACGCCGACAGATGTACCCACCCACAGTGCGTTGCGTTTCGCTTCCACGGCCAGGGAACGGACATAGGTTTGTTTGCCGACCTCGAAGACATCCAGAATACCGATGTCCGGTTCTCCCCGGGCAACCGCCGGTTCATGGGCAACACCCGCTTCAGTGGAGGAGGGTGCTGTCGTCTCACTGGCCTGCTCGCCACAGGCTGACAATATCCCTCCTGCCAGAATAGCGGGTATCAATAACTTCCAGGTGTTGCCTGATATCAATTCAAGGTCCTCAGATATGCGATAACATTGGTGATTTCGTGTCGTTGCAGCATGCCGTAGTACGCAGGCATGATGCCGGCTCCGTTTTCTATCAGTTGCGCAAGCACAGTGTCAGGCACCAGCATGTTGTCCGACAGTAGCAGGTCGGGTGTGCCCGGCATCACACCACGACCATCGGCACCATGGCAGGTTTCACAGTGCTGCACGTAAAGTTGTTGTCCCTGGTCAAGGTCGACAGCAGAAGCTGTTCCATACGGCAACAGCATATAAAAAATAAACATCCATTTACTGTGCTGCCGCATCTTCATCTCCTTGCGATTGCTCAAATTCCTCGATTTTGCGATACAGGGTTGACAGGCCGATGCCGAGGCGTCTCGCTGCGACACGACGGTCCCCACCCATATCATCAATGGTTTTTGTAATCAGGTTGTACTCAAAGGTACGGACTGATTCGCGTAGTGGTATTTCCTGTCCTCTGGAGAGTATTTCGTCACTCATGTTTTTCGGGGTAATGTGCGCTGGCAGGTCGGCGATAGTGATCTCTTCTCCATCGGCAAGAATCAATGCACGAGCGATAATATTTTCCACTTCACGGATATTGCCCGGCCAGTCATAGGCTGTCAGGATGGCTTCTGCTTCCGGTTCGATCGACATGGTTCTGTTGCGGCCAAACTGGGCCGCATTGGATTTGATGAAAAAGTGAACCAGTGTGGAAATGTCTTTTCGCCGCTCCCGGAGTGGCGGTATATGGATCTGAAATACATTAAGGCGGAAGAACAGGTCCTCACGAAATTCACCTGTCTCGACCATAGAGGAAATATCGCGGTTGGTGGCTGCGATAATACGTACATTGGCTTTTTGTTCAGCGCCACCACCGACCGGGCGAAATGTTTTGTCCTCAAGCACGTGTAGCAACTTGACTTGCAGGGGCAGTGGCAGTTCACCGATCTCGTCCAGTAACAGGGTGCCTCCGTTGGCTTCGGCAAACAGGCCTTTCTTTGCGCGGTCCGCGCCCGTAAAGGCACCTTTGGTGTGACCAAAGAACTCACTTTCCAGCAGGTTTTCAGGAATGGATCCGCAGTTTACCGGGATAAAGGGGCCATTGCCCCTGGGACTCAGGCGATGAATCTTGCGGGCGATGATACTTTTACCGGTGCCACTTTCACCAGTGATCAATACCGTGCTGTTAGTGCTGGCAACCCGACTGACCAGGTGTTCGATTTTCTGTATGGCTTCCGACATCAGCTGGCAACGGTCCTTCTGGTCGCCCAGTACGATTTGACGCAGGCGCCGGTTTTCATCGCGCAGGCCGCGCATATCGGCAATCTGACGTATCTGGTGCAGAACTTCCTCACTACGTACCGGCTTGACCAGGTAATCGAAGGCGCCAAGTTTCATGGATTCGATTGCGGTATCTACGGAGGCAAAGGCCGTCATGAGCAGGAAGCTGGTGTCTATGCCCGCTTCCCGTACCTTGCGCAGCACATCAACGCCACTGATGCCGGGCATGCGTACATCACAGATGGCGATATCGATTTCGTCAGTGAGCAGGTATTCCAGTGCCGTTTCACCATCGCCGACGTCGTCCACCGTGTAATCTTCCCGGCGCAGTTCGGCAGCGAGCACCTGACGTATCGCCAGTTCATCATCAATGATCAAGATGCGCAGGGAGTTCACGATTTCTCCCCGATGCCCTGTAGTGGCAGACAAACCTTCACCACAGTGCCCTTGTCTGGGGCGGAATCAATGCCCAATTGGCCTTTGTGTGCCTCGACAATGGAACTGCACAGCGATAACCCCAGCCCGGTCCCTTTTCCGGCTTTTTTGGTGGTAAAAAAGGCTTCCTCGGCGTGTTGCAGGACAGGCTTGTCCATGCCGCAGCCGTTATCACGAATTTTGATACAGACACCTTCCTTTAGTATCCCCGTGGTGATGGTGATGACAGGTTGACGGGTATCGATTTCCTCAATGGCATCTGCGGCATTGACCAGCAGATTCATAATCACCTGGGTTAACTGATCGCTTACCCCCATGATTGCCGGAAGATTGTTGTCCAGCTCCAGGCGAAGGTCGATATTTTTCCATCGGGCATCGAAGCGCATGAGGCTACAGGTATTGCGGATCAGGCTGTTCAGGTCCAGCAGCTCCGGCTGATCGGTGGATTGTTGGCGTGCAAAGCCGGAAATTTCCCGGGTGATCTTGCCCAGTCGTTCGGTATTATCGAGAACCATCTCCAGTTTGCAGCAGTTTTTCTTGCTCGGGTAAGGGCAGCCACTTGCTTCAGCATTCCATCGGATATCCCGTACCAGGGCCTCGATAGCAGCGATCGGGTTTCCGACTTCATGTGCAATACCGGCAGCAAGCGTTCCAATAGCGGCTATCTTTTCCTGGTGAAAATTTTTGCGGCGTTCAATTTCCAGTGCTTTTTCCTGATCGTGCAGTGCCTCGGAGAGCTGGTTGAAAGCCAGGGCCAGCTGTCCGGCTTCATCGTGACGAACCACCGGTACCTTGATGCTTCGATCACCTTTCAGTATGCGCCTGGTAGCGGCTTCGAGATTTCCCAGATCATGTGCCAGCCGGCTGAAAAAGGCTCCGTTGATGATGCCAAGCAGCCCCAGACCGAGTAGCCCCAGAAACAGCGCCAGCGAGAATACATGGTCGCTCTTCTCCCGGTAGGAATTGATCAGATCGCTGCGGTATGTCTCTGAACGTTCCAATAGCAAACCCAGGCGTGCGTATACGGCCTTAAGCCGCTCACCCAGCATTTCCAGTGTTTCTGTTGAAGGATTTGCGTAGGCAGTATCCAGCGCCGTGCCTAGACGTATCGCCTCCGGGCGCAGTCCCGCCTGGGTGCTGATAGAGTGATCATAGACTTCGCGCAGATATTCCAGATGGTTGCGAATGTGCTTCTCGCCGGAGCCAGCCGAAATGGTGCCCAGGTTGGTTTGCTGCTCTTCAATCGCCTGTGCCAGTGTTGGCTCGAGTTCCCGCAGGCGGGCCTCCATCTCGGAAGCGAACTGGAGTTGGTCAAACTGCAGTAGCAGCTCGTGTTTCTGATAGAAAACGAATGTGGTCAGAAACAGCGCATACAGCGCCAGTGCCAGGTAGGCTAACCGGCTCTTGGTGCGCAAGGACCACGTTCTATTCATGGTCACATTGCCCCCTCGCCAGGGACGCCGCAGTGCCGGTGCCCAGGCTTCGGTTGCTACCAAAGATTCGATTATCCCCATGTCGGATGCGCCGGAACTGCCCTATATTCGAACTCAACTGACAAGCCCTGCAATTAAGATACCAGGCTGTTTCAAGGTCACTATCCACCAGCCTGTCAAGTTGCCGGGTGGTCTTGATCTTACTATCGGGAATCACGCTGTGATAATTCCCGATATAGAGAAAACCCGGTACTCTGTTACTGATCCATGGCAGGCTCATATTGCCCCCTGGTGTGGAGCCTGACTAAGAAACGGGACGCCGAAAAAGGTGAGAAACGCCAGTGAAAATACACCCCAAAATAAAAAGCCGGCCATCATCGGGGCTATTCGCCACGTCAGTCGACTATGCAGGGCCAGGGCCAGGGCCAGCCAGGTGAGAAAGGCTGAGGTTTCGAGCGGATCCCATGCCCAGTATCGTCCCCACGCGTCCTGTGCCCAGACGGCTCCCGCCACCAGCATCGCGGTGTGAAAGACCAGTCCTGTACCCAACCACCACCAGGCAAGTCGTTCGACCTCGGTATCGGATGCTTCACCCTCTGTGGAAAAGAGATGCAGCCTGCGAAGAATCAGTACGCCTCCCAGACCGGCGGCAATCAGGGCTGCGGCCAGAAACAGTTTGCCGCTCAGCAAATGAACCCATAACCAGGGGGTTTCATAAGTGGGAGGGAAGTGCGAATCCAGCGCGGGTACGAACAGTAGCCAGGCACCCAGCAGCAGCAGGACGGGTAGCACCACCTGATCCGCGACGCGCAGTCGGGGCAGCCAGGTTCGTGCCAGGGCGTAGAGGAGTCCCAGGCTGAACAGATTACTGAGCAGGATTTCATACAGATTGATGAAAGGCCCGTGTCCCAGTCGCACCCAGCGCAGGGCGATGGCGGCACCCAACAGCAGTGAGGCGAGTATCAGCCCCCGTCCTGGCCAGGCATCTGCACGGACAGCAGCCAGACCCATGATGGCGACATAGGTCAGTACGCCTGTCCAGACCAGTGTATTTTCAGGACTAATTGTCATTTGCTCTCAGCTGACCAGCTCTCGGCATATAAGGCGCTCACGCTTCCTGAAGGGCGCTGTGTTCTGCAGCCATAGTGCCACGCCAGTCCGGAGATTCCGATCATTGCTATCCAGAACATCCACGGCAGGGTTGGGTCATAGTAGACCTTGTATCCCATCCAGCCGCGCACTTCATCGAAACGCAGCATTCCTTCAGCAAGCTCCAGTTGTTCGCCGGGAGCAAGCCGCTGTTTACCCGCCGGGAATTGCACCAGCAGGGTTGCGTCGCTGCGCCGATCCCCCCGTAATTGCCAGGCCTGTTCATCCGGTGGGCGTGGCGGCAACTCCAGGCGGAGACGCAGTAGCTTGTCGGTACCGGGAACTGTCCATTTGTTTTCCTGATTCCAGTCGATACCCGGGTAGGGCGGCAGGTGGACTGCGCCGGTCATGGGGCTGCCCTGTTTGGGAAGCCAGCTCAGTACCAGTGCGAAACCTTTGTTCCAGGTGGTATAGAGACGATACCCGCCTATGATCAAAGGGTGGTCGTCGCCAACCTCCTGTTTTTTCCAGCCGCCCTGTCCATCGGGCAGGCGAATCTGGCTGCGCGTGTGACTGCGTTCAAGGCCTGGATCGTAGTCGACGGTGAAAGGTCCCTGAATGAAATGGATGTTTTCCGGCCGGCCGGGATGCAGGCGGCCGGCCTTCACCGCCTGGAGTGCGGCAGGATCAAAATGTCCACCCTGTACGATTTCGATACGCGCCTCGAAACGGATCAGGTAACCGATGACGGCGAGGGCGGTTACACCCAGCAGGGCCAGATGGAACAGCAACAGCCCGGGGTTGCTGTGCAGACGGCTTTCTGTGAACAGGCCCGCCAGCAGATTGAGCGTCAGTATGCCGACACCCGGCGCCAGGGCGGGGGCGGCATCCAGGCCGCCAAAGTGGATGGCGAGCACACCGGCGGTAACCACGAGCAGTCCAGCCGGTGTCAACCAGCGTGCTGCCATGAAACTCACCAGATGCATCATGGAGGATTGCTACAGTTCCGCATCATCCACATACGGCCACCACAATTACCGGCTGACCAGTTACCACTGGTTGCCCAGGAGCTGATGGTCAGCATGGAATTGATGTAATAGGGACCCTGGGTATAACGTGGTGCTACCCAGGTTCCAGGTGCCTGGCCAGCCTCGGGGCCGACATCCTTGAGGTTGACCAGCAACGCCTTGTTCTTCCAGCCATGGGGTACGGCGGTGTGACACCACATGCAGCGCATGCGACCCAGTCTGGAAGCATGGAAAATATGCAGGTTGTTGGCGCCGAGACCACCCCCTCCCATGCCACCACCACCACCGCCGCCCCGGTAGCCGCTCTTGTTGGGGTTGGAGTTATTGGGATTGGCATAGTCATCGTAATTGTGGCACTTGAAGCAGAGATCCGTTGTCTGGCCGGTGCCGGTCAAGCTGCTCCAGTTACCTTTAAGAATAAAATCGTTGGTCGAACCGTGTGGTCCCCAGGGTCTGCCATTAGCTCCTCCGGAGGGTTCTACCGTGCCAGGTGCGGTATCTGAACCGTGGCAGTCGCTGCAATACATGGTCTGGTTACCGATATCGGCACTTCCGTTCCAGGGCGGCAGAAAAATGGCCGGATCCAGACCGCCGCGCTCGATCGGGGTGCGTCCGGTCTTGTCGATGACGGGGTGCCAGCCACGGTGGTTGTTGGTGGCCAGGCCGGGTGCCGTTCCTTCGCCCTGGTGATCGACCGGTGCCTGGAATTCGCGCGCCTGGTTAGTATATTGCGTCAGTTGATTGGTGCCGGAGGGTGTGCCACCACCGGAATCGCCCAGATAGGGCAAGGTGTTGTAGCCATAATCCGAATGACACTTCAGGCAGACCTGGTATTCGCGCGTCAGATAGGTGCTGCTGACCAGGGGTGGCGCGCCTGTCCCTCCATCGCCCTTCTTGACCAGGTAGCCACTGGGATCGACCGAGAAATCGGTGCTGCCATAGAGGGGTTCGACGCCCCATATACCGCGCAACACACCGGATGCAATATTGCTGTGTCCGGCTGTGTGTGCATGAGTGGCTTCACCGAAGGGGGCGCCTGGACCGTTAAACAGGGGATCCTTGATGACGCGGTGCGGGTTGTGGCAGTCAGTGCATTCAACATGCCGGTTGTTCAGGTTGCCCTTGCCCAGTTTCAGGGGTGTTTCGCTGAGATCAGCGTCGGTAATCTCGTGTTGTTCGCTGCCGGCAGGCTGGTCATAGCTGGTAATGGGCATGTGGCGGCCGAGCAGAAAATCGGATTCGATATCGGGCACTTCAAAGTTGGCTCCGCCCTGTCCCTGCAATACACCACCATCGGAGGAATGACACTGATAACAGGCTTCTTCCAGAGCAGGATTGCCACCACTCTTGGGGATTGCCACGCTATCGGTACCCTCGCGCAGCAGACGGCGGGCACCCTGGACCGTATGGTTATCGTGACAATTCAGGCAGGCAGCTTCCCATACCCGGATCGTATTCGGAAAGTCGCGTTGAGCGGCGGCCGTGTTCGTGTAAATCTCATCGGCCACCGAGGGGTCGGCGTGGGCGGATGCTGCCCAGGCGGTCCCCAGCTTGTCGTGGCAGCCGAGACAGACGATGTCATTGTTTTTGTCAAAAGCGCCACCGGTTGATTGCTGGACCTGGAAACGGTTCAGGCGCAGAAACTTGCGGTTGATAGTGGGGTCGCTATCGCGCAGGTGAGGGTCATGACAGCTGACACATTGCACCTGGTCGTTCTCCAGCGGCACCAACGGGGGGCGTTGTCCGGCGACACGGTTGGCGATGTGTGCGGTTACCGCAGGATCGCGCAATTCGCCATCGATGCTCGCCAGAGTACTGTCATACGTAAAGGAGATAGGGTGATCATTGGTCAGGTCGGTGCCGAGACGTCGAGTGTAGCCTGTCAGTGCGCCGTCGCCGGCCGGCATGCTGCCATCCACGGCTGTTCCGCTCAGGGGAACGGTGACATTGGCCTGGCCGTTAAGCACGTTGACCGTGCCCAGTGCCAGGGTGCCGTCATGGCAGGACAGACATAACTTGGAGCTTCCTGCGGGCTGGTTCAGACCGGTTGCATCGAGGGAGGCGGAGTTGTACAACGTATACACTTGTGTGGAGAGTTTGCGGTTCCAGAGCGGTGCAGCGGGGATATCTTCAGCATTGTGCGGCGTGTGGCAGAACACACAGATCTGGGACTCATTGCCTGCCTGTACCGTTCCGGGGCCGGTTATCGACAGATTGTGCACCGTGCCGGCGATATCCGAAACGCTCGCTGCCCAGCCGGTGACAGAGGTCTGCGCTATCAGGATGACAACAAACCGCAGCAAACTTTTCATTCCCGTTCTCCCAGATACTGAAAGATCATAATGCGCCCGTTAAACATGTCCGCGACAAAGACCCGGTTGTGGTTGTCGGTCCAGACGCCGGCCGGTAAAAAGAATTCACCGATACCATTCCCGGTGCCGCCGATGGGTAACAGAAAACGTCCCTGGTTGTCATAGATCAACATATAGTCGTAATAAGATTCCATGACATAGACGTTGCCTTCGTCATCGACGGCGACGCCCTTGGGACGCACCATGTCACCCATACGCAGTCCCCGTTGACCGATATCCCTGATGTGTGCACCGTTGGCATCCAGTACCTGGATACGTGCGTTGAGTGTATCCGACACGTAAAGCCGTTCGTTCTGGAAAGCCAGATGGGTAGGTGCATTGAATTCGCCTCCGGCATTGCCGCGTCGTCCGATCACTCTGAGTAACTGGCCGGATGTATCGAAGACCTTGATGTTGTGTGCAGCGGTATCGGCGACAAAGAGTTCTCCATGGTTTGCATCGTAGGCAAGACCCGTTGGCCGTTTCAGGATACCTTTCCCCCAGAGTGCTTTTGAATTACCTTCCTTGTCCAGTTGCACCACCTGTCCCAGTTCGGCATCAGCAATCCATACTTCACCCGCCTTGCCGAGCGCAATGCCTATGGGTGCAACAAAACGCATTTCGGGCGCCGCCCATTCCCACAATTTCAGTTCACCGGCCAATGGGTCGAAGACAAATACTGCTTGCCGGCTTATGTCTGTGACATAAATCCGGCCTTCCGGGTCTACTGCACCGGATTGTGGGCGCTGCAGAATCCGCTTTTCCCGGTTGGCGCCGTTGAGTCCGACCATCCAGTTGAACACACGCCGCATCGTGCCGCCCTGTTGTTTCACGGCGATAAAGTTATCCTCTCCGGTCAATTGTCCCGAAAAACGGTAACGCGGCACTTCCGGCATGGCCGGCCATACGCGGGTTTCTTCAGTATGGGAGGGCACCAGCCACGCCGGTGACTGTGGCACAGTGGCACAGGCAACCAGCAGCAGCGTGCCTGCCAGCATTATCACTGCCCGCACCTGGGAAGCCACCTTGTCAGCCATAAGATTCAAACGTGTCCTCATACTCATTAATTTCGGCGAACCGGAGCGGATCTGAATAAACATCCGCCTACCAGACACCGGGTCCTGCCGTTGCATTTCCACCGTGGATACCAGGTTTTAATCCCGGCAGACCGGAGTGGCACAGTTCACAGTTTTCTGGCCCCCAGGCGATCTCGTTGTTGTGGCACATACCGCAAAACTTGCCTTCGATAATCTCGACCATGGTGACATCGTTGGCGCCGGCCCGCATCTCAAAGCCCAGTTCCGAGTGACATACCTTGCAGCGGAAACGAATGCGATGAAACCAGTGAGGAAAGATAACCGGTGGGACTCCCTCCTTTTCGGCGCGACGATTGAGTACCACGTCACCGTATTCAGCCACAGTAGCGGTGGCGGCACACAGCAGCAGCACGCCTACCACAATCTGTCCTGGCAACCTGATCCGCACTACTTGGCCAGGCTGGAACGCGGCACACTGTGGCAGCGGTCACACTCCGTAAGCGGGAAGGCAACGGCGCCATGACAACGGCCGCAATACTCACCTTGCAGAATCTTGAACATATCGACGGGATTGGCACCGGCCTTCGAGACGAACACCTTTTCGTGACAGTTGCTACAGTCCAGCCATTGGGTATGTTGGCGGTGAGGGAAGCGGACGACCGGCATCTCACCAGTCTCCTTGAACAGGATGTCCGTATTGCGCAGACGCACTTTGGTTTCCGGCCAGAGGTTGGTGCGCGGGTTGATCACACCATCGGACAAGGCCTTTATCCAGTTAACCTGATTCCCGGCTGTATCGGGAGGCAGTACCGACAGGGCTTCCGCGGGTTCCTGCAGCAGATTGATCCCGGCTCCTTCGGGATCATGCAGGCCATCCTGTTTAAGGGAGTTCCATTTTGGCTCGTAGGCATAGCTGCCGGACACCAGCAGCATCAGTATCAGTCCGTACAATAGTCTCATTCCGGTTCATCCCGCAGGGCGATCATCCGGGGATGAAAATGCCTGCACCCCTGATAGCACGCACAAGCTGGCGCGTGGATTGCTCCAGTGTTTTTACCGCCAGTTCGTACTTGCCCTGTGCAGCCTGTGCTTCGGCCGTCACTCTTAGTTTGGCAGCCTTGTCCACGAAGGATTGCACCATATCCCGGCTGTGTTCACTTTTGACTTTTTCTTTAAGAAGCAGCTTGACCAGCATTTTGTGCGTATCGTTACGATCCACTTCATAGCGATATTCCTCTTCCTTGGTAGCAAAATTCAGTGAACGAATCAGCGTGTCACCTTCCCGTAATTCACTGACGGCCAGCTTTATCGCCACATAGGCCTCATTGAGATATTTACGTGCCTGTTTGAAATCGCCCTGATCACGCAACTGTTCGGCGGCTTTCAGATTCGTCTTTGCAGCAGTCCGCAGTTCCTGATTCCCGTCAGTGTTGCCCTTTTCTTTGGCGATGCGACTATGGGCGCCCAGTAGTGCCTTGACGCTTGCCATTTGCCGGTCCAGGTCCTGCTGAACCTTGTTGGCAACATCCTTGCGGTTTTCAGCAAGGCGTACGGCCTTGAACATGGTTTCCGTCGCCTGCATGAGGGCTTCATCCGTTGCTTCGTAATTCCCCGCAGCATGCACTTTCACGGCTTCATCGTAATATTCGCGGGTTTTCTTGTATAAGGCCAGGATCTCGGGGTTTTTACTGTTACGCACCCGCCTGGCGGCCGAGGAATCCTCGATCAGTTTGCGGACAAAATGTAGTCGGCTGTCGTGCAGATTCTGGGTTGTCGCCTGTTTGGTTTCAGTGTTGGTGCTCCACGCAGGGGCTGCGGTAACGATACCCAGTCCGGCGATCAGTACAAATGCCAGTGCTTTCATGCTTTACTCCAATATCAAAAATCAATGCACACCCGCCATCTTGAGCGCATGCTGCAATTTTGCTGTCGATTGTTCCAGAAGCTTGATGGCCAGTTTGATCTTTCCTCGTTCAAAGTGTGCCTCGGCCTGGCCGCGCAGCCCAGATGCCTGCTGAATGAGGTGGTCTATAAGCTTGCGGGCGCCGTCGCCGGGCTGGTGTTGTGCAATGGCAACGGGGATGAGACGCACATAGTCCTTGTGGCGCCTCAACTCGTAACGGTATTCGTCTTCTGGTGTACTGAAGTCGAGGTCGTAGGTAATTGTTTTGGCTTCAAGGTTGTGGCTGACCTCATCAATCAACCGGTTCAGGGTGTCATTCAGGATAGTGTTGGCTTCTTCGTGGTAACCGACGATTGCCAGACCCTGTGCCTTGTCGACGGCATCGCGAATCCAGACGACACTGGAACTGCCCATATTGTTCTTGGTCCAGGCCTCGAAAGCGAACACCTGGCTTAACAGATGGGAGTATTGTTCCCTCTGTCGCTGTTCCAGCAACCTGGGGTCCGGTACCATTTGTACCGCTGATGTGTACAGTCGGAATGCCTTGCTGATAGATTCGGTAGCGGCTTTCAGGTCACCTTTTTCAAGTGCGTTGCTGGCCAGCTGGATCTGTTGTTCAGCCTGGTCCCGTAGCTGCTTTGCTTCGGCATTGTCACTGTTTGCGATACGCCTTGCCTGTTCCGAGACATTGATAATCAAATGGGCGTATTCGATCTTTCGCTGGATGTCATCCCGGTTCTGCGACCAGGCCGTGCCTGAAATCAACAACCCCGTCACTATGACGATCGTCAGCCGGGTTTGTCGCAGCCAGTGTGAAGAAGGCCGCCGGGACATGGCTAGTTACCCCCGCTGGTGGAGGCTTTGCCCTGTTTTACAGCGGCTGTCTTTTTCCCTTTAGGTTTGGAATGACAGCGTCGACAGGTTTGTGCACTTACCGGGAACGCGACCTTGCCATGGCAAACGCCGCATTTTTCGCCCAGCAGAATCGCTGCCATACTGATCTGGTTGGCTCCCTTCTGGGGTTGAAAAATTGCCGGGTGGCAGTTAGAGCAGTCCAGCCATTCGGTATGCTGCTTGTGTGGATAAACCACATCCGGCATCGACCCTTTGACTTCGCGCACGATGTCGAGATTCATCACAATGGGTTTTGCATTGGGATCGAGACGATCAAAGCGCGGGTTGATCTTGCCCTTTTCCAGCGATGTAACCCAGTTCACATAATTGCCGGACTTGTCTTTGATAAGATTGGCGAAAGCCTCCCGTGGCGGCTGCAACAGCAGGGTGCCTTCTCCATTCGGGTCGTGGATGCCATCCTCGGCCGGGGGCAGGTTGTGTTTCGGTGCAGCTTTCATCAAGCGGTTGAAGGTATTCGGGTCAGCTGCCTCGAGGGGGGGGGACGCAAGAACACCGAGCCAGGACAGTAACAGAATGGCCAAAACGGACAGGTAAGTATGTTGCTTCATTTTCACTTCCCCCTATTTCCTGTTGCCCGGCTGTGCGGTTGGCACGACCAGTTGCTGCAAGGTGCTGCCGTGAACCTGGGTAGGCGTTCCGGCTTTTCCGGAATGACACAGATTGCAGTTTTCAACTGACCAGGCAATCTCGCCGTTATGGCAGGCTCCACAATACTGGCCATCGATAATTTTCAACATATTGATACCCGTGCCACCGGCCTTGAATTTAAATCCAAGATCAGCATGGCAGACTTTGCAGCGGAAACGGATCCGGTGAAACCAGTGCGGGAACACGACAGGTGGCATGCCTTCCTGTTCGGCAAAATTATTAATCACCACATCGCCGTATTCGGCTCGCGAGGTTTGAGGTAAGGACAAGCCCAGCAACAGCACCAGCACGGCCAGCAAAGGCGTAGCGATAATGCGGGGGATAAACGTTTTGTTTTGCATGTCTTCTCATTCCTCCTGGAGGGCTTCGTATACAGGTTTATTAACTACTATGGCACCAATTCCCTGTCTCATCCAGTTGACTATCAGTTTCCGAAGCGGCGTTTGGCACGGAGCAGCAGCAGTTCGCGCACTTGTCCTTGTGCGGCGGTCAGCCGGAGACTGGCACGTATCTCCAGGCGGCCGATAAGATAGTCAAAACGGTTTTCCCAACGAGTACGACTGTAGTCTGTGTTATCGAGTGGTAAAGGAATCAATGATCGGGCATTGAGCTGCAGATCAGAGGTAAATCGAAGTCTGGGAACATCGAAAGCCCGCCGGTGCGTGTAGACGACACTGCCTGTTGCATAGGGGTCAAAACCGGTGTCTTTGCCATCAACCGTGACCTGACGCACGGACTGGAGGGACAGGTTTCCTGTCCACGATGAGTAGCGACTAAAACTGCCATTTCCCGCAAGGCGGAAACTGATCAGTTGGTAGACCTGCTGCAGTCCGCTTCCGATAGTGCGTGAAT
>CAZVBD010000023.1:0-12911 GCA_964625255.1 uncultured Thiohalobacter sp.
GTGGCGCGGGAATAGACGTAGAGTGGCGTGCCGTGCTGGTCGGCCAGCGTGGAAACATCGACTTGTTCGGCGCACAGGCGGCCGTCATGATAATCAAAATAGTCCATGTTCTATTTTTTGGCTTCGTCGGGTTGTTCGGTGTGGTCCGGCAGGTACAGGTCGCCCTTCTGTCCACAGGATGACAGCATGGCACCGACACCGGCAATGCCGATGACCAGCCAGAGGAGGTAGCTTGCCCAGCAAGGTTTCATGTCGTTAATTCCTTAATATCTGGCGGGCAGTATACGAAGCTGAAGGCAAAAGCCCAAGTCGAACCCGTTGCAGGATACAGGTAACATGGCCCGGAACGGATAACACGGGAACAACCATGCTGGAAATGTTGGAGATTGAGCCACCGGGCGAGGCGAAGAGCACGGTGATATGGCTGCACGGGCTGGGTGCCGACGGCGGTGACTTCGAACCGCTGGTACGCGACTGGGGACTGGCGGACAGTCATGCTGTTCGGTTCATTTTGCCGCATGCCCCGCAGCAGCCGGTCACCCTGAATGGCGGGATGGTGATGCGTGCCTGGTACGACCTCTATGACCTGTCTTTCGATAAAGGTGAGGATGTTGAAGGCCTTGAGAAGGCACGACAGTATGTACTGTCATTGATCGCCCGTGAACAGGCGCGCGGTATAGCGACTGACCGTATTCTGCTGGCAGGGTTTTCCCAGGGTGCTGCTGTGGTTTTACATACCGCTTTGCGTATGAAGGAACCGCTGGCTGGAGTACTGGCATTGTCGGGTTATTTACCACAGCCGGGCAGGCTGGCGGCGGAAAAGCAGGCTGACCCGGAGCAGCTGGTCATTCGTCTGGACCATGGTAAACAGGATCCTGTGGTTTCGTTCGCTGCTGCCGAAAGAACATGTCATACACTGGAAGCACAGGGCTATACTGTAGACTTCCATGCCTGGCCCATGCAGCACAGTCTGTGCCCACCACAGGTAAAAAGCTTGCGTGAGTGGTTTGAAGAACGTCTGGCTTGATTCAAATCAATGCCGGTTTTACCGTTGTTTGGGAGAATCTTCAGTCATGAAGAAACGAATTCAATCTCTGTATATTGCACTGGCGTTGATGATGATTACAACGGTCAGTGTACAGGCTGCCAAGCCTGATGGTGATGCGCTTTTCCAGCGGCACTGCGTTGCCTGCCATGGCAGTGACGGTAGTGGTGGTGTCGGTGTTCCACTGAATCTTCCTGATTTTCTCGCGGTTACCAGTGACGACTATTTGCGTAATACACTGCGTCACGGCCGACCGGGTCGGGTGATGCCGGCATTTCCGTTGCTCAGTGAAGATGAGGTGAATGCAATTATTCAGAACATTCGGAGCTGGTCTGAAATGCCTGCACCAAAATACAGCCACAAACCGATAAAAGGGGATGCCGTACGCGGCAAGCAGCTGTTTACAGAGAACTGTGTCGCCTGTCACGGTGATCGGGGACAGGGTGGTGAAGGCACCGGTGTCACATTCTCACGGCCACGTGAAGCGCCGATCATGGCACCGGCATTGAACAACCCCGGTTTTCAGAAATCAGTCAGCGATGCCATGCTCAAGGCGACGTTATTGCGAGGGCGGCATGGCACACCGATGCCGTCTATCACCGAGCTGGGTTTGAAGGCACAGGACGCTGATGACCTGGTGGCGTGGCTGCGCAAGTTGCCGGCCGATGAAGTGCCGCCGAGAAAGAGTGAGCTGCCCATTATACGTATGACATCGCCTTACAGTTTTGAGGAGACGCTGGATAATCTGAAGAAGGCGGTATCGGCACGTAACTTCCGTGTCATTCGTGAACAGACACTGGACACAGGTTTTGTCGAAAAGGGCAAGGAAAACCGGCGTCAGTATATTGTGTATTTTTGCAGCTTTTCCTTTTTGAATGAGGCACTGTCAATTGATCCACGTGTCGGGTTGTTTCTTCCCTGCCGTGTGACCTTGCAGGAAACTGAAAATGGCGTTGAACTGGTTACCATCAACCCCGAAAACCTCAGTCACCTGTTCAATAACCGGGAACTGGACAAGGCCTGTGCACGCATGCACCGCCTGTATACGGAAATCCTTGAGGAGGCGACGCTATGAGAATGTGGCTGGCAGGTATCCTGTTGTTGATGGCCACGTCCGTGAGCGCACAGGATTTGTATATGGTGCGTTCGGAAATGGCTTTCCCCGAGGCCATGGTCGCATTACAGAAAGCGATTCGTGAACAGGGTTATGTCCTGTCACGCGTGCAGCGTGTTGACATCGGCCTGAAAAAGTTTGGCTTCAAGACTGACCGTTACCGGGTGGTTTTCTTTGGCAAGCCGGAGGAGATTAAACAGCTTTCTGAACGTTACCCCGATATTGTGCCTTTTCTTCCATTGAAGATCGCGATTTTTGCCGAGGGGGATGAAACCCTGCTGCTGGCTTCCAGCTTCCGTCATCTGCGACCTTTCTATAAGCAGCCTGCGCTGGGCAAGCAGTTTGATATCTGGGAGACGGATATCCAGCGTATTCTGGAGCAGGTGCGTCTCAGCGAATGAGGGTCAATCGGTGTTGGTCGGCTGGCCTCTGCGCAATTGATGCAGTGAATTATTGAGCAGGGCTTCAATACGTTTTTTCTGGTTCAGGAACAGAATGGTTTGTACACCGGCACTGGTTTCCGAGGCAAGCGCGGATGACGACAGGTCGATATCAGTGATATAGATCGGGTAACGGCTGCCACTGCTGCGCTGTTCGGTGATGTAACGCGCCACGGTCAGGAAGATGTTATCGCCGTACTCAAGTACCGAAAATTCACGATTTCCACAGAAAATACTGAGCGTCCCCCAGGCACCGTCATCCAGGCTGCCAATAACCTGCACGTCGAGGTATTGGTTGTCGGCCCCGCGCGATGCCTGTTGTGTTTCCAGAAACCATTGCCCCATGCTGTCGCGTACCAGGCGGTAATACTCTGTGTCATCATCATCGGAAAGACCACTTGGCTGGTGCATATTGCGCAAGCGATAGCGCACGGCTTCCAGAAAGCGCTGGAACTGACCCAGCAGTGTCTTACGATCGTGGAAAATAATACGCTGATGAAACAGCGAACCCCGTTCATCAAGTATCCACACTTCTGCATGACCGTGGTCCAGGCGGTAGAACAGTTGCACAACACCTTCGCGGTTATGTTTCAGTGCTACGCCCAGTGGTGAATTATCCAGTGTTTGTGCATCGATGTGAATCGGGCTGAACGCCAGCTGGGTTTGCCCCAGGTGATCCAGCAGTGCTTCCCGGGAGTTCAGTTCCAGGTAGCGTGGCACATCATTTTCGCATTGAAGGACAAAATAGTGCTGACCGATGCGTAGTGCGTAACGCGCATGACGCCGCCAGTAGTTGCGATAAAAGTACTCGGCAACATCACGGAACAGGTCTTCAATGCGTCGTGCGATAATCGCCCCGCGCGAGGAAGAAAAGCTGAAACAGGGTATGGGCGGTGGTGCCACTCCCTTGTTGACGGGTAGCCAGGCAAAGTAGTCACACAGACAGTCCATCAGCGCAGTATGGCCACTGTAACGGAATGTCAACAGTTCACCCCAGGACGTAAGTACGATCATTTGAAAACTGATGGCCAGGTTTTCCCACTGTCCCCCGTAGCTGAGTGGGTCAATCCGCTCGCTGACCAGCTGCATACCGTTGCGTGTCAACTTGGACATCGGGTCCTGTGCAAGATTGATAAACAGCCCGGCCTGACCCAGTATGGCCGGTTTGGACAGCGCGTGCATATCTGTCTTTGGCAGTTTGCCACCGGGAAATAACTGTTGCAGGCAATCCAGTACACAGCGCAATTCCCACTGAGTCAGGCAACAGTCAGTCGGATGGATGCTGACCGTTGAAGGATTGCGATTGATCAGGCCGTTAAAGTGGCACCAGGCGAGCAGGTCCAGTAAGCCGGCGGAACGTTTCAGCGGTTCGTATTCATCGGCATCCCGTTCAAGTACGGAACCGCGATAAACCGCCCAGCCATGTGGCTCTTCATCACCGGTGCAATGTAATGACAGGCGCTCTTCTGACAGGTCACTGGATACTCCGGGGTTGATAAGTTCTATCTTGCCGGCCTTGCGTTCGAAGGCGACATAGAGTTTCCTGCCGAGCAGGTTCAGGTCATCTGCATTGATGGCGATTTCACTGTGGTCGTTATCCCGGCCAAACTGGGACAGGGCCCGATAGCTGCGGGTGAGTTCATCGACCAGCAGGTGGCGCTCCTCAAGAACGCGTTTGATTTTCCATTGCCGACGTTGATCGAGCGTGCTGAGTTTGGCTTGGCTCCATCCCCAGCTGTTTACCAGTTCACGGATGGCTTCACGGCGCCAGGACTGTGACAGTCCGTGATCCGGTTTACTCATGGCTTCATTGACCTTGAAGTAAAAGCAGCGACGCGCCAGATCCAGGCGGTCCATTTCACGGCGGGAGAACAGGTATTCCTCCACCGTGTTACACATCATGACATAGGGGTCCAGCCGGTCGAGTTGCACATCAGCCTGATGGACCATTTTTTTGAAGCGCATGGCCAGCAGTTCGACATCCGGATACTGGTTGGCATAGGCCTCCATCAGCAGGATCTTGAGAATGGATTTGTAGGGTGAGTCCACCGCTTTGTAGAGTTGCCACAGGGTGGCGCCGAAGAATTCTTCGCTCGGCAACTCGGACAGACCACCAAAGTCAACAATGTCACCGGCCTTGATAAAACGGTTGACGATGAGTTTGTCGACATACTCGTCATATCTCGCTTCGTACTCCGGTGGTACCAGCCACCAGACCGGGAAGCGTCCGGCGATCAGCAGGCCGGTGCGATAAAATTCATCGAGTAGCAGGTGATGCTGTGAACTGCCGGCATTTTCATTCGATAACTGCTGGTGTTCCTGTTCACGAAACGATATGTCGTCCATGAGAAAGAAATGCACTTCCAGTCCAAGTGATTCCGCCCAGCACTGGATACCATCGGCTTTTTCGCGCAGTGCGGCCGCCTGATCATCCGGCAGGCCGGGCTGGTGGCATACCCAGATATCAAAGTCACTGGTTCGGGAATAGGCAATCGTACCCGTGCTGCCCATCATATAAAGTGCATGGATAGAATAACGTCGTTGTGCGCGGCGCTGGTAACTGAAACTGCGGGCCAGCTTGCGCGCCGCCTGTATACAGCGTTTGCCGGGTGCATAGTCGGAAATGCCACACGGAGTCTTGTTGGAGAGATAACCCGGTAGCATGGGATGATTGATATGAAACAGCAGCGGCAACAGTTGCATGAAGACCCGCTGACGGGTTTCCAGTGACTCGCGTACACGGCGTTGGCGGTCCTGATTGATCGCCATAAAGCGCCGCTGTACTGCACGCAGTTCGAGTGCATCGATGGCAATCGTGTTGTGGTTTCGAGGAGTGAACTCTGCCTTGATGACTCGGTCACCATCGTGTTGATCAGTGGCCTGACCGGTACGGACAGTTTTTCGCGGTGTGGTCACAGCGTTGAGAGCCTACAGGGCTACGCTTCCGTGATCCTGTCCGGCCCGTGTTTGCTCCAGTGCCAGCCTGGCACGTTTAAGCAAGGTTGTGGCGTTGTCTGTGCGCCGCCAGCCGGTAACGCCACAGGTGGCGGTTGACGCCTGTTCCGGAAACTCGCTGAGGGCAAACTCAACCATCTGTGCGCACAGTTTATCAGCCAGACGGTGTGCGGATTCTTCGCCGGTTTCCGGCAGTATCAGCACGAAGGATTGTTTGTCATCACAACCAACCAGATCTGCCCAGCGCAGTTGATCCTTGAGCTGACGTGCGACCTGTTTGCGCAAGGTGTTATCGTCACTGCTACCGCACACATCAAGGACGATGACAGAAATCGGGCTGTTATAGCGACGGGACCGGGCTACCTGTGGTTCGAGTGCCAGCATCATACCGCGCAGGTTGAGCAGGCCTGTTACTGAATCGGTCAGGGTATGCTCGCGCAACTCTTCGCGTAGTGCATGTTGTGATTGTTCCAGCACATGCTGTCGGGTGACATCGATGAAATAACGGACTTCCAGTGGAATATCACCGCCTGTGTTACCGCAGAGAATTTCATAGTGATGTTGTTGCCCGTTACGGTCTGTCCAGTGCGTCTTGCTGCCATTAACGAGCAGCGTTTTCAACGCCGGACTGGTCAGCGTGTTGACGGATTGCCCTGTCAGTTTATCAGCCTGTGCTTTCCCGACCATTGTGGCAAAGGCCGGGTTGCAGGCGCGAATGACGCCCTCCGGGCTGAGCAGGATCAGGGGGATCGGACAGGTATCGATCAGGCACAAAGCCTGTTCTGGTGACAGGATTTCTGGCATCCGCGTGGTACTCCGCAACAGTGGTAAATTTGGGACGCTGTCCGCAGACAGCCTCCTCTGGTTAGCGGAAACTGTGACGGAATCTTTATATGGGGTGTGCGTTCACACGCATTGGCAGTGACGGTGGCACGGTCAGCAAAAATCTACGCCGCGCCCGGCTTTTCCCCTAACCTTTTCAATTGGATAACGTTTGCTATTGATTGCGATCTTGTCGTTGGCAGCGCTGATGAGGTCAATACCAAGCTGGTCGGCAGTACGAATCAGGTAGATCAGGATATCCGCCAGTTCCAGGCGCACCTGCGCCAGTTTTTCGCTATCGAGCTGGTGACTTTGTGCTTCGCTGAGCCACTGGAAGTGCTCAACCAGCTCGGCTGCCTCGGCGATCAGTGCCATGGACAGGTTTTTCGGTGAATGGAATTGTTGCCAGTCGCGGTCATCCGCAAACCTGGCCAGTTGTTGACGCAGATGTTCGAGGCAGTCGCTGTCTGGCAGATTTTTCACGTCACTCATTAAATCATATTTGTGGCCGCTAAACCCTGAACCAGAAAAGGGAATATGGGGATCTGGGCTTTAATGGATTGCAAGCCACTGATATCGAAGTTGTTACCGCTGTTGTTATTCGCAAACTTTGTGGGTACTGCCGTGCAGGTGTCGGCAGCCGAGGTAAGGGGTACGGTGACGGTGGAGTACCAGGGAATGTTTGCAGCCGGCGCGAACGTACAGTCGCAGCCGGTTTCCGTGGCACTCATGCCGGCTCAGGGACAACAGGTTGCGTCACGGCATACCCGTTCGCATCAGGTTGAAATCATTGGTAATCGCATGTCACCGGCATTTTTTACTGTCAAGAAAGGCGACAGTATCCGTTTTGTGAATCGCGACGGGGTGTATCACGAGATATTTTCCCTGTCGCCAGGGAAGTCCTGGTCATCGCGTCTTGATCGTGCTGACAGTATTCGGGCCTCGAGTCCCGGGCTGGTGCTTGATGTGCCCGGTACAACGCATTTCTTTTGCCGGATTCACAGCAAAAGCTATGCACGAATTGATGTGGTAGACAGCCCCTACCTTGAAACTGTGACGTCTGGCCATGCCTTCCATTTTTCCGGATTGGCGGGCGGACGCTGGAAGTTGCGCCTGGCCGCACCGGCGGCAGAGACCCGCTGGGTAGACGTCAGTGCGATGACATCCCCGCCGCCACTGGTATTACGGCTGATGTCGCACGGTGGTGGGCAGGGGAATGGAAAGCTGAATGCGCAGGCAGGTGTGGAGCAGCTTTATCATGACTAGAGGGATACCGGATTAACGTGTGAATATAGAACAGAAAAATACACTGTTTGTTATTTCGCTGGTGCTGGCGGTTTTGCTGGGCGTGGCAGGTGCTGCGTTCCTGTTGATCAGGGATCATGTTGCATCGGGGATTCATGACGACCTGGAACGGGCCGGCAAGGTGTTCGTCAGTGCGCAGAAGAACACCTTTGATAACCTGCTCAGTGTGGCGCGAAGTGCCCGTAGTGAACCGAGCCTTATTGCGGCAACACTGACAGGTGATGTTGCGACGGTACGCGGTATGCTTGATGATTTATATCCGCGTCCCGGTGCAGATTTTATTGCAGTCTACCTGGATACAGGGCCGGGTGATGTCGCCGGTGTGGGTGACAAGCCACATTTCACCTCGTCCCAGGTACTGGGGTCGACGGAACTTCTCGATCTGGTGCGTGGACTTGCTGCGGGTGAGACGGTCAGATTCGGCAATGCATTAATGTTCGACAGTTTGTTGCAGCTTGTCGCTGTACCGATCGAAAATCCTCTCGGTGGACGGGTTGGCGTACTGATTGTCGGAAAACTCTTTTCAGAACACGACCTGATGGCGTTGCGGGAGATGATTTATGCAGATCTTGCTATCTTTAGTGACAATGTTGTTTTGGCAAGCAGCATCCCGGGGCTGAAAAAGCAGTTACCGCTGATCAACCAGCTCAACACGGCACAGGGTGGTGATGAGCTGTCTGTGGGTGATGAGCGTTACAGCATTCGTGTATTACCCATACTGAATCATGTGGGGTCTGAAAGAAAAGCCGCCAGTGTTCTGCTTGCCGTTCCACATTCGATTTACTGGACGCCGTTCCGGGTCCTCGCGGGGAATGCGGCGTATTTTTCGGTTTTGATTTTGTTACTGGCCGGCCTGTTCGGTATCAGTATCAGTCGTCGTACCCTGACACGACCTATCCAGTTGCTGGCGCGGGCAACGCAGGCTATTGCCAATGGTGATATGACGCAGAAGATAAAGCTTGCGCGCAAGGATGAGCTGGGTCAGTTGATGACGTCGTTCAATGCCATGCTGGGCGCGCTTAACGCTTCGCAGAATGAGTTGAAGAACAGTCGCCGGCGGTTCCGGGATTTTGCCTCAAGCTCGTCAGACTGGTTATGGGAAACAGACCGTTCCGGTCATTTCACTTTTGTATCAACAAGCGTATCGGAAACACTGGATATTCCGGCGGAAAGCTGGCTGGGCCGTACACCGGCAGAGATTTTTCCAGGTTCCAGCCTGGGTGAATTGATGTCACTGCTGCGATCCGGTGATGATCGCCGTGATGTTTTCAAGGAAGTCGAGATCTGGGTGCATGCACGAAACGGCGATCCGCATTGTCTGCGTCTCAACGGGGTGCCGGTATTTTCCGGCAAGACATTGAGAGGTTACCGGGGTACAGCGCGTGATATCACCAAGATCAAGCAGGATGAAAAACGTATGGTCATCCTGGCCAACCAGGATCACCTGACCGGCCTGTCGAACCGGCGACGTTTTATCCAGGATCTCAATCATGAAATACGCCGTGTTGAACGCGATGAAGAAAGTGGCGTACTTCTGCTTATCGATATCGATCACCTGAAACTGGTTAATGATACGGCGGGTCATGCGGCCGGCGACCAGATCATTGTACAGATTGCCGGTTTGCTCAAGCGCGCTTCGCGCGAACAGGATTTCCTTGCACGCGTCAGTGGTGATGAATTTGCAGTGGCCTATTCCGGTATGAATGAAGCCGTTGGTATTGAAAAGGCGGCTGAGTTACTGGGTCGCATCGGTCATCTCAAGCCGCGTTATGGCGGACGCAGCCTGAATGTTTCAGCGAGTATTGGTGTCGTGACTTTCCCCGCCCAGGGCAAGGCGCCGGTCGAATTGCTGGCAAAGGCCGATGCCGCTATGAGTTCCGCCAAGCGTAGCGGGCGCAACTGCGTACGCAGCTATGACGAATCCGACATGATGCGTGAAGAAATGGATAACCAGCTGGCGTGGAAAGACCGCCTGCTGGACGCACTGGATCATGATGAACTGGTGCTGGTGTTCCAGCCGATCGTTGCGGTTGTGGCGGGCCAGACTTCACACTATGAGGTGCTGGTCAGAATGCGTGAAGCCAATGGCAAACTGATACCGCCCGGCAAGTTTATCCCGGTCGCCGAGCAGTTTGGATTTATCCAGCGCGTTGACCGACAGGTGCTCACCAAGGCTATCCGGTATCTGGCCGAGCTGCCTGCAGAATTTGCACAAACAGCCTTCTCCATCAATCTGTCCGGCATGTCGGTCGGGAGCCGGGAAATGTACGAATGCATCGAGAGTGAAGTGCGTGAGTCCGGTATTGATCCGGCACGCATTACGTTTGAAATTACCGAAACAGCGGCCTGCGAGCAACTCTCCAGCGCGATGGAGTTCATTCAGAAAATCCGCCAGCTTGGCTGCAGGATTTCACTGGATGATTTTGGCGTGGGTTTCTCGTCCTTTTCTTATCTTAAACATTTGAGAGCTGACATTCTCAAGATCGATGGCAGCTTTATCCGCGACATACACAACAACAACGCTGACCAGTTGTTCGTCAAGGCACTGGTTGATGTGGCTCGTGGAATGGGCATGCGGACAATCGCCGAATTCGTTGAGAACGAGCAGGTGTTCGACAGGGTGCGCAGCCTGGGGGTGGACTATGTGCAGGGTTACTACCTGGGCAAGCCGCAACCGGAGCTGGTACCGGTGAGCACAGAAGGCAGTACCCCGGTCAGTCTGTCGGTGGCCTGATTTGATCAGGTCAGTCGTTTTCTCGCCCGCGCTATGGCTTTGCGTACCTGTTGTGATGCGGTGCCCCCAAAATGATTGCGCGCAGACACCGATCCATCCAGCGTCAATACGTTAAACACATCCTCATCGATAGCGGGTGACAATGCCTGCAGTTCAGACAAGTCCATTTCTGCCAGATCGCGTCCACTGTCAATACCAAGGCGTACGGCAGTACCGACAATTTCGTGTGCATCACGAAAGGCAATACCCTTGCGCACCAGGTAGTCGGCAAGGTCAGTGGCGGTAGAATAACCGGTGGCTGCCGCACGACGCATGTTGTCTGCCTTGACCTGCAGGGCGGGCACCATGTCAGCGAACGCACGCAGGCAGCCGAGCAGTGTGTCCACACTGTCGAATAACGGTTCCTTGTCTTCCTGGTTGTCCTTGTTATAAGCCAGTGGCTGGCCTTTCATCAGCATTAACAGACTCATCAGGTGACCGGTTACACGGCCTGTCTTGCCACGGATCAGTTCCGGTACATCGGGGTTTTTCTTTTGTGGCATGATGCTGGAGCCGGTACAGAAACGGTCCGGCAGATCGATAAAATCGAACTGTGCGGAGGCCCACAGGATCAGCTCTTCCGAGAAGCGCGACAGGTGGATGATAACGAGGGCCGTGTTACTGCAGAATTCGATCACGAAATCACGATCACTGACGGCATCCAGTGAGTTCTCGGCCGGTGCATCGAAGCCCAGCAGTTCTGCCGTGTAGTGACGATCGATGGGGAAGCTGGTGCCGGCCAGCGCAGCGGCGCCCAGTGGCATTACGTTGACGCGCTTGCGGCTGTCCATCAGTCGCTCGCGATCACGCTGCAGGTTTTCGAACCAGGCCAGCATGTGATGGCCGAAGGTGACCGGCATGGCGACCTGCAAATGGGTGAAACCGGGCATGATGGTGTCGGCTTCGCGCCCGGCCAGATCCAGCAGGCCGGTCTGCAGACGTAGCAGTTCCGCACAGGCGGCATCGATCTGGTCGCGCAGGTACAGGCGCAGGTCGGTTGCGACCTGGTCGTTGCGAGAACGGCCGGTGTGCAGTTTCTTGCCGGCCTCGCCGATCAGTGCCGTCAACCGTGCCTCGATGTTCATATGCACGTCTTCGAGGCTGACCGACCATTCAAAATTACCGGATTCGATTTGTTTTTCAATGGCATCCAGGCCACCGAGGATCGTATCCCGTTCGTCCCCGGTAATGACGTCCACGTGCGCAAGCATGCGCGCATGGGCACGCGAACCTTCAATATCATAGCGGTACAGCCGCTGGTCGAAGCTCACCGAGGCGGTGAAGGCTTCAACAAAAGCATCGGTGGATTCGGTAAAGCGCCCCCCCCAGGGCTTGTCGCTAGTCGGTTTGTCGGTCATATCGGTGCAGGTGGCGGTTGAGAGGACGCAAGTATACCTCAAAGTACTGATAACACTGGCCGATATTGTGGTGTTGCCCGCTTTTTCGGGCGTTTCACCGGACAAGCTATTTCCGCCATGGGCCAGACAAGCCACAGAAATGCACCCGTCTCATCGCAGGACAACCTGTTCCTGCCCAGCTTCTGTGATATCCGCCTGGTCTTCGCTGTGGTGGTTATCGCCGAGCTGCTGGCGTTTGTGCTGGTACTGGCCAACGGGCGCGCCGATCCCTGGAATGATCTCGGCCTGGTGTCACTGTTTATGCAGTGGATTGCACTAAGCAGCGCTGCATCCCTGTGTTTCGCCCGTCCTCTGTTGCTGAAAATCAGTAACACCGCAGCTGTGCTGGCCAGCTACCTGCTGCTGCTGCTGGTGACTGTCGTGATCAGCGAACTGGCCTGGTATATGGGCGGGCTTGAACAGGCCGGCGGTAATCCGGGGCATGGTGAATTTCTGTTCCGCAACACGGTTATCAGCGCCATTGTCAGTGGGCTGGTGCTGCGCTACCTGTTCGTGCAACACCAGTGGCGTCAACAGATCCAGGCCGAGGCGCAGGCCCGGGTACAGGCGTTGCAGGCGCGTATCCGGCCGCACTTCCTGTTTAACAGCATGAACAGCATTGCCGCACTTACCGGCAGCGACCCGCAACGCGCCGAACAGGCGGTTCAGGACCTGTCAGACCTGTTCCGTGTCACCCTGCGCGATGCTTCGGAACGCATCACGCTGGATGAAGAAATCGACGTCACCAAACGCTATTTGCGAATGGAAAGCCTGCGCCTTGGCGAGCGCTTGCGGGTGGAGTGGGACATCGAGCGCCTGCCACGCAAGCGGCTGGTGCCATCGCTGATTCTTCAGCCGCTGCTGGAAAATGCGGTGTATCACGGCATCGAGGCTTTGCCGGAGGGGGGGCGTATTACCATTCACGGGGCGGCGGAAGGCAAACGTATCACGATCACAATACGCAATCCGCGCGCGCCGCAGGGCATAGCTTCGCACCGCAAGGGTAATCATATTGCGCTCGACAACATCCGCTTACGCCTGCAACTGGTGTTTGGTAACC
>CAZVBD010000023.1:13011-15145 GCA_964625255.1 uncultured Thiohalobacter sp.
TTATGGAGATCACGCGCTGGAAGCATTCGAGGCACAGGCCATTGATTACCTGCTCAAGCCAATCCACCCCGAACGCTTGCAGCAGGCGCTCGACAAGGCACGGCGATTAAGCCTTGTACAGCTGGAAGGTGTTGAGGAAAGTGGTGCCAGATCGCACCTGTGTGCGCGCAATCGCGGCAACCTGGAACTTGTTCCGGTGGAAGAAATTGTCTATCTGCAGGCTGACCAGAAGTACGTTACCGTGTGTTCCGCCACGCAAAAAATTCTGATAGAAGATGCACTCAAGGCGTTGGAGCAGGAGTTTGGCGAAGTGTTTATTCGCATTCATCGCAACGCGCTGGTTGCGGTGCGCAGTATCCGGGCGCTGGAAAAAGACAGCCAGGGTCATTGCCGGGTGGTACTGGAGGGTGTCGAGGAGCGGCTTGAAGTCAGTCGCCGGTTATTGCCCGATGTCAGGCGGCATATCCGAAAGGGAGCCTGATCAGTTGCAGCGCCCCAGTGCCTGCAATCGATGCCGCGATTGATCCAGCGCGGCATCGAGGTAGCCCCCGTAGAAATCCACAGAACTGAAACCGACCAGACGTTCGGCAATTTCCTTGCCGTTACGGTCCACAAACAGCACGGTCGGCGTTACCCATACCTTGTAGCGTTTGGCGATGCGGGCCGTACTGACCGCACGGTTATCGAAGTCGTGCAGCACACTGCCGTCATCAATCAACACCTTACGTATCACCACCCGCTGGTCATAGCTTTCATCCAGGAGTGTCGGGCCAAGAATCTCGCGCTCCAGTAAAATGCAGTAGTCACAGGACTCGGCGGCGAATTCCAGCAACACAGGCGCACAGAATTGCTCGGCCCGCCGGCCCGCGTCTCCCAGGTCGCGGGCCAGTGGTACGCCGGCCTGTGCACTGGCTGCGGCCAGCAGAAAAAACGTCGCCGCCACAGCTGGCCACTTGCACCACTTGTCTGTCACTCGTTATGCTCCTCAAATTAATCCGTACGGATAACCATTTTACCGTTTCCGCAAGCCAGGTAGCTATGACAGATTCCACACTTCGTATCGCAACCCGCAAGAGCCCGTTGGCGCTCTGGCAGGCCAATCACGTGCGTGATGCACTGCTGGCCAGACACGCCGACCTTGAGATCGAGCTGGTCACTATGACCACGCAGGGCGACAAAATACTCGACACGCCGCTGGCAAAAGTCGGCGGCAAGGGTTTATTCGTCAAGGAACTGGAAACCGGTATGCTGGAGGGACGCGCCGACCTTGCTGTGCATTCCATGAAGGATGTGCCGGTAGCCTTCCCGGAAGGCCTCGGTCTGGCCGCCATCCTGCCGCGCGAAGATCCGCGTGATGCGCTGATTTCTAACGAATATTCCAGTATTGAGGCATTGCCTCAGGGTGCTCGGGTCGGAACTTCCAGCTTGCGCCGTCAGTGCCAGTTACGACGTCTCCGCCCGGATCTGCAGGTGCTTGATCTGCGCGGTAACGTCAACACCCGTCTCGCCAAACTGGACAACGGGGACTATGACGCCATCCTGCTGGCGGCGGCAGGCGTCAAACGCATGGGTTGGGAGGCGCGTATTTCCGAGTTGCTGGCGCCTGAGCAGTTCATCCCGGCCATTGGCCAGGGTGCCATTGGTATTGAGATACGGGTCGATGACGAGCGGGTGCGGACCATGATTGAGGGCTTGAATGACGACCAGACCGCCATCCGGTTACGCGCCGAGCGTGCGCTGAATGAGGCTTTGCAGGGTGGCTGCCAGGTGCCCATTGCCGGTTACTCGGAAATTAGTCACGGTGTGATCGTGCTGCGCGCACTGGTGGGTCGTCCAGACGGCAGTGAGATGGTGCAGGGCGTGATCAGTGGCCGCCCCGACGATGCCGAGGAACTTGGCCAGGTGCTGGCTGACGACCTGCTGTCGCGTGGTGCCCGGCAGATTCTCGATGACGTGTATGCCGAGAGCGACGGATGACAGAGTCGCCGGTTTCGGCCAGCCCTCCTTTGCAGGGCTGCGGTGTGCTGGTCACACGACCGGTGCACCAGGCCGACGGTCTGTGCCGGCGAATCGAGCAGCTCGGTGGCCGGGCCATCCCTTTCCCGGTCCTGGAAATAGCCCCCCCGAAAGACAG
>CAZVBD010000023.1:15245-24068 GCA_964625255.1 uncultured Thiohalobacter sp.
TGGCGGTCGGGGGTTATTTCATCTGGACACAGTTACAGCAGCTGACCGGTGAGCAGGCGGACATAGAGCCACGGCTGGAACAAAAAGTTCAGCCACTGCAAAGTCATCTGCAGGCGATCAGTAACGACTGGCAGGCCGGTCGCCGCGAAATTGAACAACAGCTTGGTACGCTGGGTGATGGACAGGCCGCACTGGGTGAACGCGTCAGTCAGCTGGCTTCACGGGTGGGGCGCAGTGAGCTGGGCTGGACACTGGCAGAGGTCGAGTACTTGCTGCGGGTTGCCAATGAAAGCCTGCAACTGAGGCGTGACAAGCGAACAGCCATTGCCGCACTGAAAAGCGCAGATGCTCGTTTGCGTGAACTGGCCGATCCACAATTGTTGCCGGTTCGTGAGCAACTGGCGCGCGAGTTAAACCGGTTACGCGAAGTACCCGACGTCGATTTTGACGGGATCTCACTGCAGCTGGCGGATGACTTGCAGCGAATCGCCGGCCTGCCAGTGGCCGGCAGTCGTTATGACCCGCCCGAGCCGAACACCACAGAGTTTGACAGTACCCGTACCGCAGGCAACTGGCGTGACCTGCCGCAGGTGATCTGGTCGGCCCTCAAGGAGCTGTTTCGTGTTCGTGAGTACGACAAACCGGTGACGCCCATGCTGCCCCCGGAACGTGCCTGGTTCCTGAAGGAAAACCTGCGCCTGCAACTGGCTGCCGCACGTCTTGCCCTGTTACGCGAGGATCAACAGGCCTACAAGCAGTCGCTATTGACCGCGACAACCTGGTTGAAGGCATGGTTTGACAGTGAGGACCAGGCCGTGACGGCCATGCTGGCAGGGCTCGAAAAACTGGCCGCCGTAGACATTCATCCGGATCTGCCGGATGTTTCGACGTCATTGCAACGGTTGCGCCAGTTACAGAAACAACAGGAAATGCCGGCAGTGCCCGGGACCGAAGCAGCGCCTGCGGAAGAACCAACAGCGGAGGCTGGCAATACAGTCAATAAAGCCGTCACACCCGAAACCGTTTCGCCGCCTGCGGAGGAAGCACCGGCCAGGCCGGAGGGCGAACAATGAAAGCCCTGTTGATCGCTGTGCTGGTGCTGCTTGCGTCGGTTGCCGCCGCATTATTTGCCTTACCGGACCCCGGTTACATTCTGCTTGGCTATGGCAATTTCAGTATTGAAACCTCGCTGGTGGTTTCCATTATTGTATTATTGATCGGTTATCTGGCCTTGCGGGCGCTGGTGAATGTGTGGCGGGTGCCGGTACGGATCAGGCACTGGTCCGGGCAGCGCCAGTTGCAAAAACTGTCGCAGCGTTACGATGCAGCCATTATCGAGCTTGTCAGTGGAAAGCTGGAACGTGCAGAACGTCAGCTCGGCCGTCTTGTCGATGATACACGTGCGCCATTGGCCGCTTGTCTGTCGGCAGCACACGCCGCGAGTCGTCTGGGTGCAGATGATCGTCGTGACCGTTACCTGGAGATTGCACTCATGCGTTTTCCTGCGGCGGAAGCCGCTGTTTTTCTGGTACAGGCTGAACTGCAACTGGCGCGGGATCAGTTCGATCAGGCACAGACAACCCTGACCCGTCTACGCAGCCTGATGCCGCACAGTCGCGAAACACTGCGCCTGCAGATGCAGTTATATCTCGGGCAGCAGGACTGGGGGAGGTTGCGTGAACTGCTGCCCGAGCTGCGGCGTAGTGAAACGCTGGATAATGACCAGTGGCAGCGGCTGGCCGTGCAGGTCTACCGGGAAAGAATCCGTGAACTCACCGCTGCGCGGGATATCGAGACGTTAAAGCATGGCTGGACGCAGTTGCCTCCACCGGTTCGCCAGGATCATGCCTTGCTGGCGTTGTATATTGAACAACTGGTGCGTCTTGGTGAACACGACCAGGCTGAAAGCCTGTTACGCGAACAGCTTGGACAATACTGGGATGACCGGCTGGTCTATTTGTACGGCGAGCTTGATGGCTGCGACAGCACCGTACAGCAAACGATGGCGGAGAAATGGCTGGTGCAACAGGCAGAGGATGCTGTGTTGCTGCTAACACTGGGCAAGATAAGCTTACGTAACCAGTTATGGGGCAAGGCGCGCAGCTATCTTGAAGCCAGCATCGGATTACAGCCGACAGCAGAAGCCTATCGTTTGCTGGGCGACTTACTGGAACAACTCGAAGACCCTGATGCAGCGGCAGAATGCTATCGCAAGGGTTTGTCGTTACCGGCACCGGTGCTGGAAGCAACCGCAGCTGCTGTGCCGGATGAGGCGCTGTTACAGTCGATTGAAGCTGGCCGAACCGGGATGGTGGTAGCACACTGACGGATCAGTCGGCGGCCTTTTTTTCACGGGCTATCTTGTCCAGCACATCCCTGGCGAATTCAAAGGCATCGGAATACATGTGGTCCAGGCTGGCGCCGTGCTGGGCAAACACCGGTGTCGCGGCCTCGATCATGGCGGGTGGACCGCTCATATAGAGATCGTAGCCACTCAGGTCGGGACAGGTTTCCAGCAGTGTATCCATCACCAGACCGGTTTTGCCCTGCCAATGATCACCTGTCTCAGGATCCGACAATACGGGTGTATAGCGGAATGAGCTGTTGTTTTTCATCCAGCGTTGCGGTTCCTTTTCAAGATACAGATCACGTTTTGAGCCTACGCCCCAGAACAGGTGTATGGGGCGCTCTATACCGATGTATTGTGCGTGGTCAATCATACCTTTGAGCGGTGCGATCCCGGTGCCGCCGGCCATCATCAGAATGGGACGATCCGAGTCTTCGCGCAGGTAAAAGGCACCCAGTGGCCCTTCAATACGCAGCAGGGCGCGATCCTTCATTTCATCAAAAACGTGCCCGGTGAACGACCCGCCGGGTATGTGGCGGATATGTAACTCAAGATATTCATCCTGGTGTGGTGCATTGGCGATGGAGAAGGCACGCCGGCGGCCGTCCTTGAGGATGAACTCAATATATTGCCCCGCAAGAAATTGCAGACGTTCTGTTTCCGGCAGCTTCAGCAGTACCTGCATCACATCGTGTGACAGGCGCTCAAGATGTTCAGCGCGACACGGCAGCGTCTTGATGGTTATGTCAGCATCAGCACTGACTTCGCGTATCTTCAGGCGCAGGTTACTGCGCGCGTGTGCCTGGCAGATAACCACTTGCCCGGGTTCACATTCGATTTCCGGTTGATCACCGGGGTATTCCACTTCACCGGACAGCAGTGTGGCGATACAGGAGCCGCAGGCACCGTTACGACAGCCATAAGGCAGACTGATACCCTGGCGCAGGGCAGCCTCGATCAGGGTTTCCCCCGATTCAATGGCAAACCGGTGTCCACTGGGTTCGATTTCAACCTCAAAGGTCATCTGGTGAATACTCTTGGCGAAAGGCGGGCATTCTCGTTGATTTCAGGCAACAGGTAAACGGATGAATATTGTGTTAATCCTGTTTACCCATGCGTTGAGCCGGGTTTTGTCTATGATGTACTGGCGTCCTTGCTGTCCCGGGCAAACATCAGGGGTTGTGGTTTGTCGATGGCATAACCCTGCGCAAAATCTACACCAATGGCGGCCAGCTCCCCAAGAATGGCATAGTCTTCGACATATTCAGCGATGGTTTTAATACCCATGGCATGGCCTATCTGGTTGACCGCCTCAACCATGGCGCGGTCTACCGGATCGTGCATCAGGTCGCGAACGTAACTGCCGTCGATCTTTAAATAATCCACTGGCAGTTGCTTGAGATAGGCAAACGATGACATGCCACTGCCGAAATCATCCAGCGCAAACTGGCAGCCCATTTCATGCAGCAGGCGCATAAATTTAAGTGCGGTCTCGAAGTTGGCAATGGCCGCAGTTTCGGTAATTTCAAAACAGATCTGTTCCGGTGGAACCTGGCTGTCGCGAATCAGGTTAATGACTTCGGAAAGAAAGCCGTGCGCTGTGAGTGACTGCCCCGACAGATTCACCGCCATGGTGATTGTAGAGTGGCAATGATGGATCTCATCGGCCAGCCATCGTAGTGAATGCTCGATAACCCAGCGGTCGATATCAGGCATCAGGCCATACTGTTCGGCAGCGCCCAGAAAGTGGCCGGGTGGGATGATTTTTCCGTCCTTATCCAGCATTCTCAGCAGCAGCTCGGTGTGTGAGCTGCGTTCGTCACTGTTATTCACGGGTACCACGGACTGACGGTACAGCGTAAAGCGGTTTTCATTCAGTGCCTCACGGATACGACCCACCCAGCGCATTTCACTGCGGTGACGTTTCAGCTCCTTGTCGTCAGGTTCACTGACATGCACCCGGTCGCGGCCCTGTTCCTTGGCAGCATAGCAGGCAACATCGGCTGACGATAAGGCTTCGGCGACACTCTGGGTTGAGGCAGAAAGTGGAACAATGCCGATACTCGCCCCGATCTCGAAGGTTTTTCCATCCCACACAAAATGCAGCGCGCGGATAGCCTGACGAACTTCACCCGCGAGGATTTCAGCATCTTCGATCGTGCAGCCCTGCAGCAACACACCGAATTCGTCACCGCCAAGTCGCGCAACAATGTCACTGTCACGCAGCTTTTTTTTCAGTAGCGTGCCCAGTTCACGGAGCAGTTCGTCCCCGGCGGTGTGTCCACACGTGTCGTTAACGATCTTGAACTGATCGAGATCGATGTAATACAGCGCGTAGTGAGCGCTGTTGTTACGAGTGCTTTCCAGTGCCTGTTGGAGATGGTGTTCGAATTCACGGCGGTTGAGCAATCCGGTCAGGGCATCATGAGAGGCCTGGTGGGACAACTGGCGGGTCAGTTCCCGTGTCTGGCGTACGTCGTCAAAGACGAGTACGGCACCCACAATATTACCCGCTGCATCGTGCATGGGGGCGGCAGATTCAGCCACGGCGATTTCCTCACCACCCTTGCGAACCAGCATACGTCCCTGCAGGTTGCGTTCGACCTGGTTGCTGCGCAGGCTGCCGCTGATAGCGCAGGGGATTGAATGGCCGGTCTGTTCATCAATCAGGTGAATAATGTCATCGATTGGCCGGCCGGTGGCTTCATGCTGTGCCCAGCCCGAGAGTTTTTCCGCAACCGGGTTCATGAAACGAATTTTTCCATTCTGATCTGTGGTGATGACGCCCTCGGCAATCGAGTTCAGGGTGACTTCAGCGCGGCGCTTTTCCTCAAACAGTGCGTGCTCACTTGCCTTGGCACGCTGGAGCGCGTCACCGAGTTCCGACTGACGTGCCTCCAGTGTTGCCATGGCCTTGTTGATGAAGCGTGACAGGTAGCCGAATTCGTCAGACCGGGTCTCGTCAAAGCGTGCACTGTTACCTTGTGAGCAGGATTCTGCCATTTTGATCATTTGATGAAAGGGGCGGGTAATGACTTTTTGCAGTATCCACTGGATGATCAGGCCAAAGGCAAAGAAACTGGTACCGAGTGCGAGCATAAGCTGCTTTTTTCGTTTCAGTTGTATTTGCTCGACTCTTTGCTGGTAGACCGTGACGATAATGCTTTCCGTCTCGTTTCCCTGGAAATCAGTGATCGGGAAGGTTGCTGTGTAGATGTCCAGGTCATCACGCGGTTTTCCAAAAATCAGGATGTTGGCTCCGCGTTCAACTCGAACGGCCGGAATGCCGTGTTCCTGCATCAGTGACAGGAGTGATTTTTGCAGTGAGTCGCGCGTGGTATCGGGGTCGTTTTCATACTGTTCCTGTATCGACATCACGACTTGCCGGGGCAGTGTGTCGTGTTCCAGTGTTGCAATCTGATCCATCCACGGCATGGCCGCAGCAACCATCAGCAGGCCGATGGTAACCAGCCCCCAGAAAACAATGCCGGCGATCTTGAGTGGAAGGCCGACATGGACAGCTCCGTTGTGAGGCGGTGTTATCACCTCAATCCGGCCCACTTCAGTGCCAGCAGCATCGGGCATACGCCGCTGATGCCGGCGCCAAGCAAGGCAAAGCCGATGAACCAGGGGAAGAACCACAGGGGACCCGGGAAAGCGAACAAGCCGATGGCGAGCATGACAGCGATGACCATGCGCCAGGCGCGTTCAGCTTCGAAGTCGGAGCAAGTGTCGAAGGCGATGCCGAGCGACCCCTCCGAGTGGTCGAGGTTGGTGATGCCACGCAGTCGGGATACGACCAACGGGATGCGCAGATTGGTCACCGCCTCAAAAATAGCTGTGATGACCAGTACGTAGATTATCAGGGTCAGGTCAAAGTAGAGCGCGATCAGCAGCAGCCCGCCAAACAATAATCGATAAAGTCGGTTACTCATGACAATTGGCTTCCTCATAGCCTGGTTGGAAATAACGTAATAAATGCAATGTTTTATTAAAGCAAAAATCACGCCTATATTTTCATATCGGCTGTTGTTTGTGTATTGGCGGGCCGTAAATGCCAATATCGTGAGTCAATAGTTGGCAGTTTGCCTGCCGGCGGGGAAATTAAACGGTTGAAAAATTCATATTCGCCATAGGTTTGACGCTCAACAGGCTTGGTCGAGACGTAAAATAATGTGGCTTGAAGACCTGCTTTGGGCAGTATTTGTCACAGGTCAGTCAGGCGTATGCCCAACTTGTCCCACATGTTGTCGACGCGGGTTCTGGTGTCTGCATCCATACTGATCGGTCGTCCCCATTCCCGGTCAGTTTCACCTTTCCACTTGGACGTGGCGTCCAGCCCCATCTTGCTGCCAAGACCGGCCGTTGGTGAGGCGAAGTCCAGGTAATCGATCGGAGTATTTTCCACCAGTGTGGTATCGCGTGCCGGATCCATGCGAGTGGTCATGGCCCAGATGACATCTTTCCAGTCTCGCACATTCACATCATCGTCCGTGACAATGATGAACTTGGTATACATAAACTGGCGCAAAAAACTCCACACGCCAAACATGACTCGTTTGGCGTGGCCGGGGTACTGTTTCTTCATACTCACGCAGGCAACCCGGTAGGAGCAGCCTTCAGGTGGCAGGTAGAAGTCGGTAATTTCCGGAAACTGCTTTTGCAGAATGGGTACGAACACCTCGTTGAGGGCCGCGCCGAGAATGGCGGGTTCATCGGGTGGTCGGCCGGTATAGGTGCTGTGGTAAATCGGCTTGTCGCGGTGGGTGATGCAGTCGATGGTAAAGACCGGGAAACGCTCTTGCTCATTGTAGTAACCGGTGTGGTCACCGAACGGTCCCTCCAGCGCTTCTTCGCCGGGATGGATGTGGCCTTCAAGGACAAACTCGGCGCTGGCCGGTACTTGCAGGTCCAGCGTGCGGCACTTGACCAGTTCTGTTTTTGCGCCGCGCAATAAACCGGCAAAGGCGTATTCGGAGAGGGCATCAGGCACCGGGGTGACAGCGGCCAGAATAGTGGCCGGGTCGGCGCCCAGTGCGACGGCCACCGGAAACGGTTCACCGGGATGTGCCTGTTGCCAGTCGCGGTAATCGAGTGCGCCACCACGATGCGCCAGCCAGCGCATAATGACCTTGTTTTTTGACAAGACCTGTTGCCGGTAGATGCCCAGGTTCTGGCGTTCCTTCTCCGGGCCGCGCGTGACAACCAGTGCCCAGGTGATGAGTGGGGCGGCATCCTCCGGCCAGCAGGTCTGGATGGGCAGTTGACCAAGGTCAACTTCGTCACCTTCCACGATATGCTGCTGGCAGGGCGCTGACTTCAGTACCTTCGGCGCCATGTCGAGCACCTTGCGGAACATGGGCAGTTTCTGCCACGCATCTTTCATCCCTTTCGGGGGTTCCGGTTCCTTGAGCGCGGCCAGCAACTTGCCTATTTCGCGTAATTCCCCGACCGTATCCGCGCCCATACCGGCAGCGACACGTTCCGGCGTGCCAAACAGGTTGGCGAGAACCGGAATATCCGAGCCTTTCGGGTTTTCAAATAACAGGGCCGGACCGCCGGCGCGTAGCGTACGGTCACAGATTTCGGTGATTTCGAGGTTTGGATCAACTGGATGACTGATGCGCTGGAGTTGTCCGGCGGCTTCCAGTTGCCTGATGAAGTCGCGTAGATCCTGATAGTGCATAAGGGTTCCCGGGGCTGGACTGGACAGATATTGTACCGAAAGCGACAGGCTGCGTATTTTGACCTGTTCAGGCTTCCAGTCCGCTGTGCCTGAGCAGCGCCCGGATATCCGGTTCACGTCCACGAAATTGCCGGTATAACTGCATGGGATCGGCCGAGCCACCCTGTTCGAGGATGTTATCCAGAAAGCGTTTCCCGCTTTCGCGACTGAAGACACCGGTTTCCTCAAACAGCGAGTAAGCGTCGGCTGACAGGACTTCGGCCCATTTGTAACTGTAGTAACCGGCCGCGTAGCCACCACCGAAAATGTGTGAGAAGCCGTGTGCAAAGCGGTTGAAATCAGGCGCGGGTATCACGGCGACCTGTTCGCGAACCTGGTTGAGCTTTTCGTAGATGCGTCCGCCCTGGTCTGGTTGATATTCAAGGTGTATGCGCATGTCGAACAGGGCGAATTCAAGTTGTCGGACCATCTGCATGGCAGACTGAAAATTGCGTGCACCGCGCATGCGTTCAAATAACGCATCAGGCAGGGGTTCGCCGGTTTCAACCTGTGCAGAAATCAGGTTCATTGGCTCGCGTTCCCAGCACCAGTTTTCCATGAACTGGCTGGGCAGCTCGACAGCATCCCAGGCCACGCCGTTAATTCCGGAAACACTCGGGTAGTCAACACGGGTCAGCAGGTGGTGCAGGCCGTGGCCGAATTCATGGAACAGGGTGGTGACTTCATCGTGTGTCAGCAGGGCCGGCGCATCACCGAGGGGCGGTGAGAAGTTACAGGTCAGGTAGGCCAC
>CAZVBD010000024.1:0-2536 GCA_964625255.1 uncultured Thiohalobacter sp.
TGACTTTTTCGGCAATCGCCATGCCGACACCATTGGTGATGCCCTGACCCAGCGGACCGGTGGTGGTTTCAACGCCCGGCGCATAACCGTATTCCGGGTGACCCGGTGTCTTTGAGTGCAACTGACGGAAGTTTTTCAGATCGTCGATCGACAGATCGTAGCCGGTCAGGTGCAGCAATGAATAGATCAGCATGGAACCGTGACCATTGGACAGGATGAACCGGTCGCGGTCGACCCACTTGGGGTTGTTGGGGTTGTGATGCATGTGGTCGTTCCACAGGACTTCGGCGATGTCCGCCATACCCATGGGGGCGCCCGGGTGGCCGGACTTGGCTTTCTGTACTGCGTCCATGCTCAAAGCACGAATCGCATTCGCTAGTTCTTTATGCGAGGCCATCGCTGTCTCCTGTTAAGTGTCTTAAAAACGGTCAGCTGCCTGATAAAGAAAGACAGCAAAGCCGCCACGCCCTTCAGGTTGTGACGGCTCATGAATGTGTTCTCTGCCTGGCCGGGGCGAGAGCCTGCCCGTGCAACCGGCGTCATATCCGGCGCGTGGCGTACCAGTACGCTTCGGCCATCTGGCCGGGTCGGATCGAGCGCGACATTCTCCAACAGATGGGGTGCCGGGGCAACCGTTGATTTACGCGGGCGACAATTCATTGACGTCTGCGCCTTCATCGCACAAAGCCAGCCTTATGAAGGTATAAATGTTACCCGGGCATTTTTCAGGCGGTTTCGCCCTTCCATTTGATGGAACAGCCCATGCCGGGCACCTGTTCCTCCGGACCCTTGCCGGTGCGGGCAACCTGCGTCATGGCCTCGAAGAGATCACGACGCACATCAGCGGGGGCGGCATCCTTGCGGCTTTCATCGAGACGACCACGGTACTGAAGCTCAAGATCCGCGTTGTAGCCGAAAAAATCCGGTGTACAGACCGCGCCATAAGCTCGGGCCACCTCCTGGGTTTCATCTATAAGGTAGGGGAACGGGAAGTTCTCCCGCTGCGCGACGACTTTCATATTTTCGAAGGAGTCCTCAGCGTACTCGACCGGATCATTGGACATGATTGCCACGCTGTTGACGCCCAGATCGCGCAGCTCGCGGGTATCGCGTACCAGGCGGTCAAGAATAGCCTTGACGTAAGGGCAATGGTTGCAGATAAACATAACCAGCAAGCCGTTTTCACCCCTGCATTGGTCCAGCGTCCAGACCTTGCCGTCCGTCCCTGGCAATGCAAAATCGATGGCGGGTTTACCGAATTCACAGACCGGTGTTTGTAATGAAACCATGCTTTCCTGCTCCCTAGAAGTGTCAAGACGCAAAGTGTAACCCGAGCCAGCGCCCTCCTCGCAAGTCTCGGCGTCTATCCTTAACATTTTCTTAATATGTCGAAACTTCTAACACAGCAGTTTCTTACGCCGACCGAGTCGTGGAATGGCAGAAAACCCTATGGTTATTAGTCGATTACTCAGCCTTCCCCAAGACTTTAACTCCACCGGGGGTGACGGGATTCTTAACATTTCAATACCCTCACCCCCCAACTGGATACGGCTTACTAATTGAAAATCAAGTAGAAATATTTTCTAGCATGATTCTTGCTGCATATGTCGGTCACGGCGCATACACATAAAGTAACGATATGGCTGCCGAACAAATAAAAACTGGACCAGATTCCGGGGCGACAAGCTTGCAGGGTTAACGGATTTGGCATTGCAATTCTGGAGGAGAAGGCAATGAAAGCAAGCAAGTTTTTGCTGGTTGGGTTATGGGGTTTACTGGGATTTGCGACTTCCGCTAACGCTGCACTTCTGAGTGACAATTGTACTATTTTGTCGGGATGCGGCCCTGACTTTAACATAACCGGCTTAAGCGTGGATTACGCCTATAACGGCACTAGCCAGGGAGTGCTTACGGTTAGCGGGTCTACCACTGATGTCTCGTTTCTTCCTGATCAACTCAATCCCTGGCCCAATGCGTCCGAAATGACCGGCTTTCTCGCGGGGACAAATCCGGATACCTCGATTCCGATAGACAATGCGACGACGTCAGGCAACAAAGATTTCCTGATGACCATGACGGTGGACAGTAGCGGGAACTTGCAGAGCGGCTCAATCAGTATGGATGGCAAGGTTCAGCAGTATTTTAGCTCGCTTACCAATACCAATCCAGACTTTCTGGTCGCCGGGCCTTATACCGCCGCCGCCAATGGCGTGAATCTGGATGGGGCGCTCATCGCAGCAGGAAGCACCATTACAGCCATGGGGTTTCTGAATAAATCCCTGGACTTTCGTGCCGCACTAGACCCGGGCAGCGTACTTTCGGTGGCGGGTCTGGGTAGTACGGGCTTTGGCATACTGGGGCTAGATGGCCTGGATACGACTTCAACACTCATTGAATGGGATACAAGCTGGACCGCCGCAAGTGCAACGTTGGGTATCGCGCTGCCAGTACCCGCTGCTCTCTGGCTGTTTTTATCAGGCATAGGCGTACTGCTCTCCGCATCAAAGTCCAGGTTTAATCGCTCATAATTTCCTGG
>CAZVBD010000024.1:2636-14213 GCA_964625255.1 uncultured Thiohalobacter sp.
ATCCGTGATGGCAAGAAGCACTATCGTCACCTGGGTTCGTATGGCAATTCAAAGTCCAAGATCAAGGCGAATCTGTCAGTCGGTTGTCCCACCGGTTTTGACCCTACGCAGTCACTGATCTCGCTATCACTGGATGGTGAAACGTTTGACTTCCCGATCGGGTCCTTCTCCAAAGTAGGCAGCAAAAACAAGTACCGTGCCTGGGTTGCTGGTTCTCCGAGTCTGGATGCAACGCTCAATTGCGATAAAGGACGGTTCAATTTCAGTGCCTCCAAAGCCGACACCAGCCAGATCGATAACAGTGACGGTGTTGATGTCACACTGATACTGGGTGATTCCAGCGCAAGCATGAACGTCTTGCTTCAGGCGACCGGACACCAGCACTGGCGTCGTGGTCAGAACAACGTGCTGTATTACCACAACGACAACCCGCTCGATTGTTCTGCGACCGTTGCGGATGATGAGTCGGATATACATGAGCTGAAGATCCGTCACCGTGCATCTGGTCGAATCCACACCTACAAACGTGCCAAGGGTGGTTACGGTGCAAGCTGCCTGGTCAACGATTCAATATCCGGTCAGTACGCATCCTTCGATACATCGAAAACAACGGCGCTAACGTGTGGTTCCGGTGATGTCAACTTCGAGGTAGTGGAAATTGAGCACACCTACTCCAGCCAGTCGTGTACGTTGCTGGATGAAGCTGAAGAAGACGACGATGTTGAAGATAACCAGTTCAACTAACCAGTAGCTCAGGCTAGACTCTAAAGGCCCGCCAATGCGGGCCTTTTTTATTTGGCACTTTTGGCGATGAAAAACAACAAAGCCCCGTATATCGGCCTGATCGTAACAAGCCTCGTACTGGCACTGGCTTATTTTACGATGGTGAATGAAAACGCAAGACCACAACCTGGAAAACGGTCAAACAACACTTCCACACCTGTGGTCGCTCTGAAGAAAACACCACAGTCGACCGCAGCAACCAGACCAGCGGCTGAACAACAGGATCCGCTGGCTGAGGCGGTTGATGAGCAGTTTGCAGATAAACCCGGGATTCAAAAAGCCTGGGTGAGCCGCGGGCAAAGCATCGTGCTAAAGAATCAGCCGGATGCCGATTCGGCAAATTTCAGTAATACATTTTTTCATCGTGGCTTCAAGGACAGGGCTGTGACTTGCGGCAAAGTCCAGTTTCTGGCAAATGGGCATATTATCGATGACTATCAGCGCTTTATATATGCGGGGGTCCAATCGAGCTACCTGGAAACCGATATCCCGAACTTTGACCTGCTCTGGAATATGTTGTGCGTTCAAACGTATGACTGAAAACGTGGTCTGTTCCCCATTGAGGAGGAAGGGTCCGGTTAGTTTTCAACCGGACTTTTTTGTGCCTGCTCAGCGCCTAACGACTCTGACTTGACCCTGACCGGGAACACCCTCTAGAATAGCACTGAAGCGCCGATTTGAAATTCAGATTGCGGGCGCTATACAAATACGGCTAAAGCGAGGGAAGACAGGAATTTCCAGAACCCGCTTAAGCTGTTGCCGAGCGGGTTTTTTTGTTTTCAGGAGACATATACAATGAGCGAACATCTTTTTACCTCTGAATCGGTCTCTGAAGGCCACCCGGACAAGATGTCCGACCAGGTTTCCGATGCCATCCTCGACGCCATTCTGGCTGAAGACCCGCACGCACGCGTCGCCTGCGAGACACTGTTCAAGACCGGCATGGTCATGATTGCCGGCGAAATCACCACCACAGCCAAACCCGATTACGAAAAAGTGATACGCGATACAATCAAACGTATCGGCTACACCAGTTCCGAAATGGGTTTTGACTACGAAACCTGCGCCGTCATGACAGCACTTGGCGTCCAGTCTCCGGATATTAATCAGGGTGTGGACCGGGCAAAACCGGAAGACCAGGGTGCCGGTGACCAGGGCCTGATGTTCGGCTACGCCACCAATGAAACCGATGTATTGATGCCGGCACCGATTACCTATGCCCATCGTCTCGTTCAGCGTCAGTCTGAAATGCGCAGCAAGGGCATACTCGCCTGGTTGCGTCCCGACGCCAAAAGCCAGGTCACCTTCCGCTACCAGGACCACAAACCCGTCGCGATTGATGCGGTGGTGTTGTCCACCCAGCACGCACCGGACATCGACCACAAGGAACTGGAAGAAGCGGTGATGGAACATATCATCAAACCGGTACTGCCCAGCGAGTGGCTGACGGCCGATACGCAATATCACATTAACCCCACCGGTGCTTTCGTGATTGGCGGACCGATGGGGGATGCCGGGCTGACCGGGCGCAAAATTATTGTGGATACTTACGGCGGTGCCGCCCGCCACGGTGGTGGTGCCTTCTCCGGCAAGGATCCATCCAAGGTGGATCGCTCAGCGGCCTACGCCGGGCGTTATGTCGCCAAGAACATCGTCGCCGCCGGACTGGCGGATCGCTGTGAAATCCAGGTCTCCTACGCCATCGGTGTGGCAAACCCGACTTCGATCATGGTTGAAACCTTTGGTACCGGCAAAATCAGTGACGAACGCATCACCGAACTGGTTCGCGAGCACTTTGACCTGCGCCCCTACGGTATTCTCACCATGCTTGACCTGCTCAACACAGACAAGATCAAGTATCAGAAAACGGCAGCCTATGGGCACTTTGGCCGCGAGCATGAAGGTTTTACCTGGGAAAACATCGACAAGGCGGAAACCTTGCGGGCAGATGGCGGCATCTAGATGCCCCGCTGTTACTGAGGATATAAAAATTTATCCTGAAAACTTGGCCTGACATCATGAATTGGTGATAATCGCAGGCCTTCAAATTCAGCTGTGTTCCCCGAGGGGCGCTGCAGCGGGCAATGCCCGCCAGGCTCGGGGAGACCAGCCTCTCAAAACAACTGCGCTCGACCTTAAGTAACCTTTAAGGGAGATGCCTTATGAACGCTGTTCTCGATTCAAGTACCGATTATAAAGTCGCTGATATTTCACTGGCCGACTGGGGCCGCAAGGAAATCAGTATCGCGGAAATAGAAATGCCCGGCCTGATGGCGCTGCGTGAAGAATTCAGTGCGCAGAAACCACTCAAAGGCGCGCGCATTACCGGCAGCCTGCACATGACCATCCAGACGGCTGTGCTGATTGAAACGCTGGTTGATCTCGGTGCCGACGTGCGCTGGGCCTCGTGCAACATCTACTCCACCCAGGATCAGGCCGCTGCCGCCATTGCCACAACGGGTGTACCGGTATACGCCTGGAAAGGCGAAACCATTGAGGAATACTGGTGGTGTACCGAGCAGGCGCTGAACTGGCCGGACGGACAAATGCCCAATATGATTCTCGACGACGGCGGTGATGCCACCCTGCTGATCCACAAGGGCGTCGAATTCGAAAAAGCCGGTGCCATACCGGAGACAAAGGATGATGACAACGAGGAATGGAAAGCCATTCTCGACGTACTGCGCCACAACCTGGCCAGTGATCCGGGCAAGTGGACGAAAATGGCCGATAGCATCAAGGGTGTCACCGAAGAAACCACCACCGGCGTACACCGCCTGTACCAGATGCAGGAAACCGGCGACCTGCTGTTCCCCGCCATGAACGTCAATGACTCGGTCACCAAGTCCAAGTTCGACAACCTGTACGGTTGCCGCGAGTCACTGCTCGACGGCATCAAACGCGCTACCGATGTCATGATTGCCGGCAAGATCTGTGTGGTGCTGGGTTATGGCGATGTCGGCAAGGGTTGCGCGCAGGCCTATCGCGGCATGGGTGCTACAGTGCTGGTGACGGAAATCGATCCGATCTGCGCCCTGCAGGCAGCGATGGAAGGTTATCGCGTCGTCACCATGGATGACGCCGCCAGCATCGGTGACATCTTTGTCACCACCACCGGCAACATGAGCGTTATCACTCACGACCATATGGCGGCTATGAAGAATGAAGCCATTGTCTGCAACATCGGCCACTTTGATTCAGAAATTGATATTGCCTCACTGGAAAAATACCAGTGGGAAGAAATCAAGCCACAGGTCGACCATGTGATCTTCCCGGACGGCAAGAAGATTATCATTCTGGCCAAGGGGCGCCTGGTTAACCTGGGTTGTGCCACCGGCCATCCCAGCTTTGTGATGTCAGCCTCCTTCACCAACCAGGTGATGGCGCAGATGGAACTGTTCAGCAACGGTTCAAGCTACAAGAATGAAGTCTTCGTGTTGCCGAAACAGCTGGACGAAAAAGTGGCGCGCCTGCACTTGCAGAAGATCGGTGCACAACTGACTGAACTGACACCGGAACAGGCAGAATATCTTGGCATTCCGACTGAAGGGCCATACAAACCCAACCATTATCGTTACTGAGTCAAGTTGCGGCTGGTAGTGGTCGTGACTGGACTGGTCGCTCCGGGACGGTGTTTCTTTCAGGGCTTCGGCGCAGGCATGCGCAAGGCGCACTGAAAGAGACACCGTCCCGGAGCTTTGTGGCAGCGGCCTGTCCTGACAAAATAACAAGCTTTCTATACCGGAGTGATTGATACTCATGGAATCACAAAAAAAATATCCCCGTGTCTACAGCTTTGAGTTCTTCCCGCCCAAAACAGATGCGGGTGCGGCGAATCTTCGTGTGACACGCGAAGAGTTGGCGAAACTCAAACCACGGTTCTTTTCCGTTACATTTGGCGCCGGCGGGTCAACCCGGGAACGCACCTTTGACACGGTTAGTGAAATACAGCGGGATTCGGGCATCGAGGCAGCACCACATCTGTCCTGCGTAGGCTCCACCAGGGAAAGCATCCGCGAAATCCTGGACCTGTACCGGAAAGAAAATATCCACCACATTGTAGCGTTGCGTGGCGACCTTCCGTCCGGCATGGGACAACCGGGGGAATTCCGCTATGCGAACGAGCTGGTCGAATTTATTCGTGCAGAAACCGGTGACCACTTTCACATTGAAGTGGCCGCCTATCCGGAATTTCACCCACAGGCGCCCAATGCACAAGCCGATATCGACAATTTTAAACGCAAGATCGAGGCGGGTGCTGACAGCGCCATAACGCAGTATTTTTACAATGCCGACGCCTATTTTAACTTCGTCGATCTTTGTGAGAAACGTGGCATCGATATTCCAATCGTGCCGGGCATTATGCCAATCACCAACTATACCCAGCTGGCACGTTTCTCGGATATGTGTGGCGCTGAAATCCCGCGCTGGATTCGCAAGCGCCTGGAAGCCTGTGGCGATGATATGGATGCCATCCGTGCATTTGGAACTGAAGTGGTTACGCACATGTGCCGGCAATTGCTGGATGCCGGTGCACCCGGTCTGCACTTCTACACCATGAACCGGGCCGGACCCACACGCGCCGTCTGGGAACAGCTCGACCTCGACTGACCCGCCCCGAGTTTGCAATCGCGCCACCCGGGGTGCAACACTGCATCATCAGACCCACACCCCGGAAACCAGACGCCGATGACCCGATCCACTGGTAATGCCAACCTTGCCGCCCGTGACCTGTCGGTCATCTGGCATCCGTGCACACAAATGAAGGATCACGAGCAGCTGCCAATGATCCCGATCCGTCGTGGTGAAGGCGTATGGCTGGAGGACTACGAAGGCAATCGTTACCTGGACGCTATCAGCTCCTGGTGGGTCAACCTGTTCGGGCATTGCAACCCGCACATCAATGCCGCACTGGTTGAGCAACTCGGCACACTGGAGCATACCCTGCTGGCGGGGTTCACTCACCCGGCCGCCATTGAGCTGGCAGAAAACCTTGTTTCCATAACGCCCAAGGGACTGGATCGTGTTTTCTTTGCGGACAACGGCTCATCCGCTATCGAAGTCGCACTGAAAATGAGCTTTCACTACTGGCTCAACCGGAACAAAACCGGCAAGACAAAATTTATCACTCTGGAGAACAGCTACCACGGAGAAACACTTGGCGCACTGGCTGTCGGTAACGTGGAACTGTACCGGAAAACCTACGGTCCGCTGCTGATGGACACCATTCGTGTACCCTCACCGGACTGTTACCTGCGTGAAGAAGGTGAATCCTGTGCAGACTACAGTCGGCGTGCATTCGCGCATATGGAACAGGCCCTCGAACACCACGCCGATGAAGTCTGTGCTGTCATTATCGAACCCCTGGTGCAATGTGCGGGTTCCATGCGCATGTACGACCCGGTTTACCTGGACCTGCTACGCAAGGCCTGCGACCAATATAATGTTCATCTGATCGCTGATGAAATTGCGGTGGGATTTGGTCGTACCGGCACCCTGTTTGCCTGTGAGCAGGCTGGTATCAGTCCGGACTTTATGTGTCTGTCCAAGGGGCTGACCGGTGGCTACCTGCCTTTATCGACTGTATTAACACGTGAATCCGTCTACGAAGCTTTCTATGATGACTACGACAAGCTGTCCGCCTTCCTGCATTCACACAGTTATACCGGCAACGCTCTGGCCTGTCGTGCTGCGCTGGCTACACTGGAAATATTCTCACAGGATAATGTCATAGTACAAAACCGTGAGATTGCAGATTACATGACTCGGGCCACAGCACATTTTCACGAACACCCTCATGTCGCGGAAGTACGTCAGACCGGTATGATACTGGCCATTGAACTGGTGAAACACAAACAAAGCCGCGAGCCTTATGCCTGGCAGGAACGGCGCGGCCTGAAAGTTTATCAACACGGGCTGAAACACGGGGTACTGCTGCGACCGCTCGGCAACGTGGTGTACTTCATGCCACCTTATATCATCAGCAAGGATGAAATCGACAAAATGGTTCGTGTTGCCGGGGAGGGGATACAAAAGGCGGTTGCAGACTGATGCGTTTGTCTCGCTTCCATATCGACCAGCCCCTGGCTGAAGGCGCCGGTATCCAGCTGGATGAACGCAACAGCCACTACCTGCTACGCGTACTACGCCTGAAGCAAGGTGACCCGCTGATCATGTTCAACGGCGACGGTTATGAATACAGCGCCCGACTTGAACATGTTACAAAAAAACAAACGACGGTAAGACTGCAAAACCGGGTGTCACCGCGACGCGAGTCACCCCTGTATATCGAAATCGGGCAAAGCGTAGCACGTGGTGAACGCATGGACTTTGTTCTGCAAAAATCCGTAGAGCTGGGTGTAAATCGCATTACACCCCTGTGGACACGTCGCTCGCAGGTACAACTGGATGAGAAACGGCTGGAGAAACGCCTGGCACACTGGCGCGGTGTTGTCACTTCAGCCTGTGAACAATCAGGCCGTGTTTACGTCCCCGAACTTCGGGCGCCGGTTGACCTCAATACCTGGCTGAAGACACCGACTGACGAACTGAGTCTCGTGCTATCACCACACACGGGCATGACACTGAAAGATCTGTCACCGGTCAGTCGTGTTCGCGTGTTGATTGGTCCGGAAGGTGGACTGGATGATGATGAAATTCACTCAGCTGAAACAAACGGCTTCCAGACCGTTTGCCTTGGCCCCAGAATATTACGCACAGAAACAGCTGCTCTGGCGACACTGAGCGCATTACAGGTACTGTGGGGTGATCTTTCAACTCAGGTGTCAGATGCCTGAAGAGCCTGGCTCTTCCACACTCCGGAAACCACAGTCTGCACCACTTCCATGTTTGGAATCAGCGCCTGTTCACTACCAATCTGTACACAATCAGCCACAGTATCAGGCAGATTGTTGGCCGCCATCAGGGATGGCCCAAGCGCTTCTTCATCAGCGCTGAACAACCGCGGGATACCTGCTGTAACGATGGCGTAGAAAGGCATATCGGAATCCGCCTGCACCGAATTCAGGATGGAAATACGCGCACCCCGCCCACCTTGTGGCAAATTGAAACCACACAGTCGTTCCATGGAAATAATCGGCAACAACTTGTCGCGCCAGCGCAAGCTGCCCAACAACCAGTCAGGTCCTGACTGGATCATATCCAGTGGCTGGTAATTTATGACTTCTGCAACTGCAACGTTTGGCAGCAGCAGATTCACACCTTCAAGTGGCACCCACAGGCTTCGTACAGATTCAACAACTGCGTTCATGATCTACCCACTCCCTGTCAAAATTCAATTTATGCCGGACCAGGCAAGCCGGCTGCGAAGCGCCAGTTGTTCGGCCAGTTCTTTCGGTGTTCCGCTAAACTCAACCGAGCAACTTCGTCCCGCCGCATCCGGAAGATTGGAAATCGTGCAACTCTCCGCACTTTGCGTCCACACAAAGCCACCATTTCTGGACACGGCTGAACAACCCCGTGAACCATCGTCTCCCAAGCCGCTGAACAGGACGACTCCACAGCGCGGGCCATATTTTCCTGCGATTCTTTCCAGCAACGTATCGATATCAGGTTGATAGACGGTATCCCATGTCCGGCCGGATCGCGTTGCCCTGCGCTGGTCATCAAGTTCAATCGTGCATTCCGCAGGCACTATCCAGACCTGTCCTGCTTTCAATTCCTGCTCCTTACCCATCAGTGCAACAGGCCAACTGCTGCAACGATCAAGCTGTTCTGCAAGTAAATCCTGAAATGACTCAGAGATGTGCTGTGCCACAAGCAGCACGACGGGCAGGCCGGGCTGTAATGCTTCGAGAAACTGCGCCAGCGCTCTGGGTCCACCAATCGACCCCCCCAGGACAATAATCCATGGCTGGAGACTATCTGTGGATGCCTCCGTCGCCTCAACCACTGTGAGTTCCGGGCGATTGCTGTACGTATCATCAAGCTGAGCATGGGGGAGTGCTCTGCGTGCCAGCATCTGCAACTTGCCAATCAAGCGCCTGTTCCAGATTTCACCCTGACCTATACCACCGTGATTCAGTAATACCGGTACCGGGGACTGCTGCAGGATCCCGCAGACTTTTGACCTGTCAGCCTGTTCGGAATCGACACCAACCAGTAACACGTCAGCCCCGTTCCAGCTGGCCGGCAAGGGCAATTCCAGAACGCCATCAAAAACAACCTCCAGCCCTTCATCTTCAAGCACAGTACGAAAACCACTTCGCTCATGCTCGGCTGCCAGCACGGCAACACGCAGAACATCTTGTGGCAAATCGTCCATCCGGGGTTTATTCCTCGAGCAGTTCTTTTATGTTTTCCAGCAGATCGCTTTCCTGGAAAGGTTTGCCCAGGTAGCGATTGACACCAATCTGCATGGCACGCTGGCGATGCTTGTCACCGGTACGCGATGTAATCATGATGATCGGTATATGGTGCAAGCGTGCTTCATTTCGAATATGCGTTGCAAGTTCAAAACCGTCCATGCGCGGCATCTCAATATCAAGCAGCATTATATCAGGGATATTCTCCTGTAGCTTGGAAACGGCATCAACACCATCCTTGGCCGAGATAACATTCATATCATGACGTTCAAGTAAACGGGTAGTGACCTTGCGCACGGTAATCGAGTCATCGACCACCATGACTGTCACCCCTTCACGCGCCTCTGGTTGCCGCATCATCTCCTGAACCTGATCGAGCATACCGGAAGCATATCCACTACCGCGCAACATGGCGACCATATCAAGAATCATGACCACTCGTCCGTCACCCAGAATAGTCGCCCCGGATACGCCACGCACCGTACTGATCTGCGGTCCAACCGATTTAACAACAATTTCGCGACTGCCCAGCAGGTTCTCAACATGGAAAGCCATACCATGGTCACCGGAACGGGCGAGCAATACCGGCAAACGTTTTTGGGCTCCATCAAGATAGGGCTTGCCTGTCCCAAGCACGCTACCCAGATGACGCACTTCATATTCGTATCCGCCATACTCGAAATGCGACTCCGGATCATCATAGTAGGATTTAAGATCCTCGCGGCGCATACGCACAATACCCTCGACGCTTGACAGCGGAACGGCGTAGGTATCTTCGCCAACTTCGATAAGCAGCGCCTGATTCAAGGCCAGCGTAAAGGGCAGGCGTATTGTAAAGGTTGTACCCTGACCCAGGGTGGAATCAATATGCAGGGAGCCACCGAGCTGTTTAACTTCACTGTTCACGACGTCCATGCCAACACCACGACCGGATACCTGCGTCACCTTGTCCGCCGTACTAAAGCCGGTCTCAAGGATAAACTGGAGTATTTCGTTATCGCTCAGCACGGCATTCTCATCCATCAATCCGCGTTCGATTGCCTTGCGACGAATGGCATCCATACTTATACCGGCGCCGTCATCGCTTATCTTCAGCACCACGTCAGATGACTCACGTTCGAATGTAATGCGTATCGTACCGGTTTCCGCTTTGCCACTCTTCTGACGCTGATCAGGGGTCTCGATACCATGCGATATCGCATTACGCAGCATGTGTTCAATCGGTGCAACAATCCGGTCGACAACGGTACGATCCATTTCACCTTCCGCACCGGAAAGCTCCAGCTCTGCACTTTTGCCAAGTTCCTGGCAGGTCTGGCGAACGATGCGGCGCATACGTGGAGCGAGTCCGAGGAATGGCACCATGCGGGTGCGCATCAGACCTTCCTGCAGCTCCGTATTAACCCGGGACTGCTGTAACAACAACGTTTCCGACTCGCGGGTAATATTTTCGAGCATGCCCTGCAAACTGCCAAGATCGCTACAGCTTTCTACCAATGAACGCGAAAGCTGTTGCATATGAGAGTAGCGATCCATTTCCAGCGGATCGAATTCCTCAACACCATTGTCTTCCTCAGCCTCGCGCTCATAACGGAACAACACCTGTGCTTCTGTCTCGATTTCGAGTTTACGCAACTGTTCACGGACACGTGCAACGGTCTGATCAAGCTCAACCAGGTTAAATCGATAGGCCCCTACCTGCTGCTCAAGGCGTGAACGGTAGATACTGACTTCGCCTGCGTAGTTCACAAGACCATCCAGCAAGGAAGCCTTGACCCGAACCAGTTCCTGGCTGGAACGGGACAGTATTCTCCGTTCCTCGGTTTCACCGTCCTTCTCAACAACCATCGGCACCACAGCAGGTTCAGCCTTTGTCGACTGCCTGCTATGTCGGGTGAGTTTACGGCCTTCACGAAGCGTCTCAAGATCTGCGATGAGATCAGGACGTTCTTCAACGGCCTTACGCTCCACCACATCAGTCACCATATGGATCAATGTGTCATGCACATCCTGTAAAACTGAAAACATTGAGGCGCCAGCCTCAACTTCATCAACAGCAACTTTTTCCACCAGTGATTCGACCGCATGCGCAAGGTCTCCAATGGCGGTAATATCCGCCATTCGGGAGCCACCCTTCAAGGTGTGCAGCTCGCGCTGGAACTCGGCCATCAGTTCGCGATTATTCGCGTCATCCTTCCAGTTCCGTAATGTTTCTTCACTATGCTCAAGAATATCCGCCGCTTCCTCAAGGAAAACCTCGAGCAACTCGGGATCTATTTCAGAATACAGTCCTTCAGTTACTGCTGTTTCACCGACAGGCTCCTGATGGATTTCAGAATTGTCTATACTCTCTTCAGCAGGAAGATCAGACAGTACCTTTGTGCGTAACGCCTGAAGCTCCTCGATCAGTGTGTCCTGTTCACTCATCGGCTTGCGGCTTCGCACCTCGTCGAGCATGCCAACCAATGCA
>CAZVBD010000024.1:14313-23514 GCA_964625255.1 uncultured Thiohalobacter sp.
TCTTCTGAATATATTGCTTCGTCCGACACCGTCGCTATGGATTCACGCAGCGTCTGTACACGCGACAGCAGTTCATCAAAACCTTCCGGCGCCCGATGTTCGTCCGGGAGCATATCGAGCATGTCCTGGATCTGGCTTATACTTTCCTGCAACGCCACGCAGCCCGCCTCGGGCATTTCAACGTCAGCCAGAGAAAGCTGTTTTGTGTATTGTTCCAGCTCACCGGCGAGATCAGCAATCGGATCGCTTCCAGCCATATGGGCACTGCCATGCAGCGTGTGCAAGGCTCGTGTCAGCGTATCATCGATACCCGGTTCGTCATTATCAACCCGGCCCAGGAATTGACGGATCACCTCCAGGTGACCACGGGACTCCGAGTTGAAAATCTCGTACAACATCGGGTCCATCACGCCATCGACAATAAGGCTGTCATCAGTTGCTGCAAGATCGACAATCTCTTCTTCAGGCGGTGGTGATAATTTCTGCGCTGTAGAACCGGAATCCACGACGGGTGGCTCCATCGCGTCCTCTGTGTCAACCGTACCAGGCTGAGCGGGTAATCCCGGTGCGGCCGGGAGGTCTTCATGCTTACTGACGGCTTCTGCACAACGCATCAACCAGTCAACAGACTGTTCGACCCGGGAACCACTCTTTACTTCTTCAACAAGCTCAACCAGCGCATCGATTACGCGCCCAAGAATATCGGTCACCGGATCACTGATTTCGATGGTTCCGTCGATGACACGATTCAACATATTCTCGTAGGCCCAGGCAAACTCCCCAATTCGCATTGCACCGACCAGCCGCCCACTACCCTTTAGCGTATGGAATGACCGTCGTACTGTCTCCAGTGCATCAGTGTCTTCGTTGTTATTAATCCACTGCGGCAATAAACGCGTGAGGCTTTCGATCTCTTCCTCTGCCTCTTCGATAAATATTTCAAAGATTTCTTCATCGATATCTTCGCCAATAATGGTGAGTCCGTGATCATCCTCTTCTGCACACGGCATTTCAGCTTCAGCAATAGATTCTGTCAGCTCTTCAGCATGCTCCGCAATACCTGAATCATCGTCAGCGGGCGAGTCTGGAATGTCGTCTGCAACAGACGCCTCTTCACTCTCGAAGGCGCTTTCAGCCTCATCAACAATTTCTGGCTCGCTAATGATTTCCGGCTCATCACCGGCCTCCATTTCCACCACCTCGGTAACTGCCGCAGCTTCGTCTGTACCATCAGCCGAGCCATCGTAATCCATGTCAAAGGACGGGAGTACAGCTTCGTCTTCCGGCACATCTTCAGTCGGTAGATCCGGCTGTTCCGAGATCTCACCCTGAACAGGATAGCCAAGTGTCTCGATCCCTTTTTCCGCTACCTTCATGGCGGAGTCGCCATACATTCGATGTTCACGGCGACTTTCGAGATAATATTCAAGCCCACAAATAGCGTCTGCCAGGAAATCCAGCTCTTTTTCCTGAACCTCTTCATGACCCGGAATCAGTTTGTCTTCAATGTATTTTGCTGCGGAATCAATGATTGAGGCGGCACGCGTCTCTTCCAGTAATAACAAGCCGCCCTTAACCTGATTAAACCATTGGGGAACTTCGGCAAGCTCACCTGATCCTTCATCGCCTTTTGTGTAGGCAACAATCGCCTCTTTTGCACGGGCAAGGTCTGCTATCGCCTCCTGAAGCACAACATCCATGACCTGGTTGAATTCTGATTTTGCCAGACGTTCATCAACACTGTCGCCTGATATGCCGACAGAGCGGCCAGAACCCATGGATTCAACCGATGATTCAACGAACAACAGCGTACTGGCCACATCCATCAACACAGTATCCGGCGGCGCATCGCCTGCCTGCACGTAAGCATCAAGCTCGCTTACCCGGGTAACGACCGCAGTACGTGCCTCACCAAGACTCAGCATACCCAGGGTATCTCCCAGAGACCCCAACGTTTGCATCATCGTTTGCAAAGCATCTGCATCTTCAAAGCCGTTACGCAGCGCGATATCCAGCTGGTCTTTCAGACGCCCCAACTCTTCCTTTACCGCAACGGCAACCGTTGCAAAAAGATCAGCATTCTGGCCCGACAGACTTTCTCTGGCAGCAGCCATTTCCTCTTCACCAGGCAACAGTTCCTGTAACCGGTAAGTCGATTGTATGGCATCAACCCGTTCACCACCGCCGCTGGACTGTGCCACATAAAATAAAAGATTCTTGATCAGATCTGTTGCGGGTTCGTTGGCAAGCGCCTGTTCTCCATGATCAACCAGGCGTTTGATCTGTCGATCAACCTGACCCATCAGCCGCTTCACCGACACACTCCCATTGAGCGAACCGGATCGAATAGCATCAGCAATTCCTGCTGCCACCCACCAGAGTCGCGTCACGGACGGTGCATTACAGAGACCGTGCAGCGTATCGAGAACTCTGGATAATGTTTCCAGCGACACCTGTTCTTTTTCACCACCACGGAACCAGCCGAGCAAACCGATCTGAAAACGGTGACGCAGCTCTCGCGTGTCTGCGCCCAGATCCCCATCAACTGTATAAGCTGACACGCTCTCGGGCAGTACTGCACCAAGATCCGGTGAGAACATGATATTTTCCGAGAGAAGATTCTCTCCTCTTACCGCGCGCAAGTCGTTAAGTACAGGCAGCAATACCAGCGGTATATCCTGACAACCGGCAATCAGGCGGTCCAGGTAATCGGGTAACTGTAAAATTGCCCGCATAAGAACCTCGCAGGCATCATCCTGTCGGGTGACACTGCCATCGGCGATGGCTTTCGCGACCTGCTCCATTTCCTCAGCAAGTAGCGCGGCACCATATAATTCAACCATCTGCAGGGTACCGTATACCTGGTGCAAATGGGCAGCAAGGAACCCGGGCTGCGCCGTGTCTGACGTATCTTCAACATATGCTTCGAGGGACTGGCGTGCTTCTTTAAGCGTCTCGTCCAGTTCGTTCTTAACCCACGTCAGTGTACTGAAGTCGATTACCTGATTCATTTTAGTTCCTTCCATCCTGCACCAAGTGCTTTTAGTCCGTGCGGCGATACGCAAGCGTATCCTGATAACGCACTTTCTCCATATATGGATGTTGCCAATTCAGCAATTCCCCCGGCCCCAGTACCAGCACCCCCCCTGGGCTGAGGAAATCTGACAGACTGTTAACAATCTCCAGACGTCGTTCACGATCATAATAAATCAACAGATTCTGGCAAAAAACGAGGTCCATATCGATCATGGGCGCACGCGCTACATCACGGAGATTCAGCTGTGCAAAACAAACGCGTTTCCGCAAGTGATCTACCATGCCAAAACGTCCCTGTGTTATCGGCGTACAATATCTTTCCCGGTAATTGCCAGGGACATCCTTCAGCCTTCGTTCCGGGTATCTGCCTTCCCTTGCCTGTCGCAATGAAGGCAAACTGATATCAGTCCCCGTTACACTGTACTGCACTCTGCTTTCAAGGCCTGAGCAGTACCCGTCGATCAACATGGCCAGACTGTAAGCCTCTTCCCCTGTCGAGCAGGCGACACTCCAGGCATGGAATGCCTCATTGCGACGCATGACAACCGGCAACACTTCCTCTTCAACAAGACGCATTGAGGAAGCATGGCGAAAGAAGCAGGTTTCGTGAACCGTCAGCTGGTCAACCAGCAACGACCATTCCCTGGCTTGCTGTACAGGCGATGAAAGAAGCTGGTAATACTCACCAAGATCCTCACACCCTGTTTCCCGCATCCTTGCCCTGAGGCCGCTCGCGAGAAAAGACTTCCGCTCCGGAGCAATGAATAAACCTGCATGCCCTTCAAGCAACTGTGTCCATCGGGAAAACTGCCGGTCATCTATTTGCAGTGAATGCACGGCCGAAAACCGGGCTTCATCTCCTGCACTGGATTGTCTGGCCAGATCAGACACGGGATTCCCGATACCGATCCGTTATTCCGGCAACTTGAAGCCGGCAACCGTGCCACCCATTTCCTCGGCGAGATTCGAGAGATTACCGATGGAAGCTGCTGTCTCATTGGTACCCGCAGAGGTCTGTGTGGTGATCTCCTGGATAACGTGCATGGTCTCGGAAATATTGCCTGCAGCCTTGGACTGCTGACGGGCTGATGCACTGATGTTCTGAATCAGGGTAGAAAGGTCGTCAGACACGTTCATGATCTGATCCAGTGCTTCACCGGATTCCTCAGCCAGTCGCGCACCGTTTACCACACCTGCCGTACTCTGTTCCATTGAGATAACCGCTTCGTTGGTATCAGTCTGGATGGTCTTGACCAGTGCCTCAATCTGCTTGGTGGCGTTACCTGAACGCTCAGCCAGTCGCTGAACTTCATCCGCCACCACCGCGAAACCACGACCGGCCTCACCAGCCATGGCGGCCTGAATCGCCGCGTTCAATGCCAGGATGTTGGTCTGTTCCGCAATGTCATTGATCAGCTCAACGATATCGCCGATTTCCTGTGAGCTTTCGCCCAGACGCTTGATACGTTTCGATGTTTCCTGGATGTTTTCACGGATGCGATCCATGCCTTCAATGTTACGCCGAACCGTTTCACCACCCTTCCGGGCGTAATCTACCGATTTCACCGCTCGCTGCTCTGTATCTTCTGCATTGCGTGATACTTCGTCGATAGATACAGCCATTTCATTGATAGCGGTTGTCGCAGTCGTAATCTCTTCAGCCTGGTGATTACTGGCTTCAGTCAGGTGCTGGGCTGTCTCCTGCGTTTGTTTAGCGGCAGATGATACCTGGCCGGATGTTTCGTTAATGGTCGTTACCATGTCACGCAATGCATCGATGGTATAGTTCACCGAGTCCGCAATAGCACCCGTGAAGTCTTCGGTCACTGTGGCATAGGTTGTCAAGTCACCATCAGCCAGGTTACCCATTTCATCGAGTAATCGCAGGATGGCTTTCTGGTTATCTGTGTTCTCTTTTTCCGCATGCTTGCGACGTGCTTCCTGATCGCGATACACCTGCATACCCAGCAGGAACAGAACCAGAAGACTGACCACACCGAAGATGTAGGCCATCTCGGGCTGAACCGGGCGCAGATCGGCTGCCAGTGAGTAGGCATTTTGCAACCGCAGAGCACCGGCAAACAACTCGTCAGACTGGGAGGCAATACTTCTCGCAGAACTCTGAATCTCCAGCAGATCTTCAGACATATCCAGAAGTTCTTCAACGTAGTCAGCCACGATGGTGAACAACATTGAGGTTTCAAACAACTTGGCCTGCACATCTTCATTCTTGACCATCTTCATGGTGTCGTTACCACGCACCATGCCGTCAAGCACCTGGCCATAGGCCTCGACGTCTTCCGAGAAGCGTTCGATGGCTGTCTCTACACCTTCACCACTGAGGGCATGATTGATGTTGTTGGCAATACGTTGACTGAGCATCAACTGGCGGGTTGCCACGTTAATGGTCTCGCGACTTGCCTTGCTATCCATCAGAATGGCAACGATCTCTTCATCGTAAGCCTGCAATTTCGGCATGATTTCGTTAATAACCTGGCTGGCCTCGGCCACAACCGCCACGCTTTCCTTGCCATCGAGTACGAAGTCGACACTTTCACGGAACTTTGACCAGGATGTCTTCATCGCCTCCAGGTCTTCCATCATCGCATCGCCACTGGGGGGAAGCCCGGTCACAACATTACCGTTTTCTTCATAGCTGAGTATCTGCTCGAAGCGATCACGGTACTTGGTTAACTGATCAAATGCAGTGTCCACACCCGAAGAGGCTTCCAGCGCATACTTTGCAATCTGCTGGGAAAGCACCTGCTGCTCGCTGGTATAACCGATATATTCCTTGTCATAGTTTGCCTGAATGCCGACGTACCAGAATACGCTGACCATGGCGCCCAATGACAACAGCAATGCTGCAATCAGATACATCGTCCTTTTGTGTGAACCCACCTTAATACTGGATTGTGTCGCTGTACTCATGCTTCGTCTCCTGACATTTTCACCTGATCGTCTTCCCCAATTGGATTACTACCAAAACCGAAACCTGTTCTGACCACTACACAGCGGCCTGTAAAAACTGTGGCGTTTCCGCCAGATCGTACATACTGAATACACCCCAGTGCTCATCACCCGCCTGAAATCCGTGTGTCAGATACGTGTGAATTTTTTCATCATCGCCGGGTAATTCATCACAACGCTGGTCTTCCCTGAAGTGGCGAAGACCCAGCACGGCATCAACAACCAGCCCCGAGTAAACACCGTTATGATTAACCACCAGGATGCGACTGTGGCGATTCAACGCTCCGGGCCTGTCGTGAAGATAGCCCTGCAAATCCATAATCGGCATCAGATTGCCGCGAATATTTGCGATTCCGCAAACCCATGCCTTGGTGCGTGGCACCCTGGAAAGTGATGGCGGGGTAAGAATTTCAGCCACCTCTCCAAGGGGTGCGACCAGGTTGAGACTGCCAAGACGGAATCCGATTCCGATCCATTCTTCATCACCCTCTTCCTGTTGAGGTAAACCGTGCGCATGACTCAGGCAACGTTTTTCCAGGTGCGCCAGGCATTGCAGCGGTGTGTCGAAATCTTGTGCAGACATATTCCTGTTCCTCAGGCAGCCGCCAGAATCGCGTTAATTTTTTCCATCAGGGTTTTTTCCGAAACCGGCTTGGTCAGGAAATCTTTTGCACCCTGACGCAAACCCCACACGCGATCCGTTTCCTGATCCTTGGTTGTCACGATAATCACAGGTATATCGGCGGTCTCGGCATTCTTGGTCAGCTGACGCGTAGCCTGGAAACCATTCAACCCCGGCATGACGACATCCATCAGGATGAGATCCGGCTTCAGTTCTTTGGCGCGTTCGATGCCCTCAGTGCCATTTTCTGCAGTTTCAGCGTCAAAACCGTTTTTCTCCAACATTCCCTTAAGAATGTGGGCTTCGGTCGGCGAGTCATCAACAATCAGTATTTGTGCCATCTTTTACTTCCCCTGGGGTTAGTTATTGCTTCATAACGGGAAACGCTTCGTCACGTCATCACGTGTGCACGGATCGCTCCCAGCAATTCATCTTTGGTAAACGGTTTGGTGAGATACTGGTCAGAACCCACAATGCGACCGCGAGCACGGTCAAACAGCCCATCCTTACTCGATAACATGATGACCGGGGTTTCCCGGAACACCTGGTTGTTCTTGATTAGTGCGCAAGTCTGGTAGCCGTCCAGCCGTGGCATCATGATGTCGACAAAGATGATGCTCGGTTTTTCATCGGCAATCTTGGCCAACGCCTCGAAGCCATCTGTCGCTGTTACCACGTCACAGCCTGCTTTTTTGAGCAGGGTTTCAGCCGTTCGGCGAATGGTCTTGGAATCATCAATGACCATGACTTTCAAACCCGCAAACCCATCATTGGCAGCAGTTTCCGGACTTATTTCTTCTGTTTCGCTTACGGTTTCCATGTTTTCTGCTTCTATTGGATCCATAACGGTTTCCATACGACTCCCACCCTGCTTTCTCTACTTCGCTCGGCTGTGGCCTGTGCCCGCCTCCCCTTGTGGCGTGCACCAGACTCCAAGCGCCCGATTTGCCGACAAAATTACGATACAATCGCGGCTACTGGCATCTATCGTCCGTTACCAAGTAAACTTTACAAACATGAATTCGTTCACAATCTGAACAATTAAACCAAACACGGCAGGAACTCCGATGACGATCCGCCTGGGTATCGTGATGGACCCGATCCAATCCATCAAAACCTATAAAGACAGTAGCTTCGCGATGTTACTGGCCGCTCAACACCGTGGCTGGCCACTTTTTTATATGGAACAGTCCGACCTGTTTCTGCGTGATGGTGAAGTTTTCGCCAGCATGCGCCCACTGAAGGTTATCGACCGGGATCACGACTGGTTTGAACTGTCCGACGTGAATGACCAGCCATTGGCTGCGCTGGATGTTGTGTTGATGCGCAAGGATCCACCGCTGGATATGGAGTTTCTGTATACCACCTACCTGCTTGCGCTGGCCTCAAAACAGGGGACATTGGTCGTAAACCGCCCCGATTCGCTGCAAAACTGCAACGAAAAGCTGTTTACCGGCTGGTTTCCACAATGTTGTGCACCCAGCCTGGTCAGCCGCAACCCGTCCCGCCTGCGCGGATTTCTCGACGAGCACGGGGACATTATCCTCAAGCCACTCGATGGCATGGGAGGTACGTCCATCTTCCGCGTTACACGTGATGATCCCAATATCAGCGTGATACTGGAAACACTCACCGAACTTGGCCAACGTACGGCCATGGCGCAGAAGTTCATCCCGGAGATCAGTGCCGGTGACAAACGTATCCTGATGATCGACGGCGAACCCGTACCCTACGCGCTGGCACGCATCCCGGCCAAGGGTGAAACCCGGGGCAATCTGGCCGCCGGTGGACGTGGCGAAGGGGTGGAACTCAGTGACCGCGACCGCTGGATCTGTGCGCAGGTTGGTCCGGAATTGCGCCGTCGCGGGCTGATGTTTGTCGGCATTGACGTCATCGGTGACTACCTGACAGAAATCAACGTCACCAGTCCAACCTGTATTCGCGAACTGGATGCCATCTACGGGCTGGATATTGCATCAGACCTGATGGACGTCATCGAAAACCAGCTCGCCAGCCGCCGTTGAACCTGCGTACAGCATTTCTCCTGAGTCTGTCGTTATGGCTGGGTGCCTGTCAGCCACCACAGGAGGAGACTGTCCACCGGGAGCAATTATTCGCCTTTGGTACGCTGATCGATATCCTTACACAGGGCGTCGACCCGACGCAGTCACGCAGCGCCATACAGGCCGTGGATGCACTGTATCAGCAACAGCATCATGACTGGCATGCCTGGCAACGCGGTGCACTCGACGACCTCAACCGCGCCATTGCCGCCGGTAAGCCCTGGCAAACCGACCCGTCTATCGTGCAATTGATTCACATGGGACAAACCTATGAACGTCTGAGTGGCGGCCTGTTCAATCCAGCCATTGGCGAACTGCTGGCGATGTGGGGCTTCCAGCAGGACGAGCCGCCCGAACGACCACCACCCTCACCAAAGATTATCAACAAATGGCTGTCGCACAAACCCTCCAGCCTGCAACTCACCCTTGAGGGCAACACCGTCAGCAGCAGCAATCCACACGTTCGACTGGATTTTGGCGGTTTTGCCAAAGGCTATTCTGTCGGCAAGG
>CAZVBD010000025.1:0-23488 GCA_964625255.1 uncultured Thiohalobacter sp.
GTTCCCTGCAATTCGGGCAGCGGATCAGGTTTGCGCCAAAGAAGCTGCTGAAGTCTGCAGGGTTTACCGTGCTCGAACCCAGAGACTCGCATTCGTGTTGCGGTTCTGCCGGAACCTATAATCTGCTGCAATCCGAAGTCTCGGTTCAGTTAAGGACGCGCAAGGTCGGGACGCTGGAGGTCGGTGCACCGGATGTGATCGTCGCGGGTAATATCGGCTGTATGGTGCAGATTGGCTCCGGCACCCGTGTGCCGGTGGTCCACACAGTAGAATTGCTGGATTGGGTAACAGGTGGGCCACTGCCTCACGCGCTGGAAGACGTGACCAAAGCGACGGTTGTGACCGGGAAGGGCACAGGTGCCTTCCAGCAGGTCTAGGCAGAATGGGCGCTGGTTTAAGCGAAAACTGCCGCCATCCCGGCGCAGGCCGGGATGATGCACTAGGCCACCCTGGTTGAATTTTTATTGCCGATTTTCGGGGAAGAGTCATCCTCTTCTTCCAGCGTGCAGAGCTTCAATCTTTGCCCGGGCGGTTCTACCAGCCGGCGAACAGACCATTCAGATGCCAGTTCCGTAAAGGCCAGACAGGCCGGACTCTTGTAGCCCTCTTTACGGCTGATCAGGGTAATAGCCTTATGGGGAAATTCCGGCGATGGTATAATTGAATAAAGTCCACACTGCGTGTTGACAATACTACTGGGGAGCACAGTGGCGAGAGGACCGAACTGTATAAGTTCAATGATCACATTGAGTGAATTTGTTTCGACCGAGATGCGTGGTGTGATACCTTGTTCAAGGCAATACTGGTCTACGTGCTGACGTAGCGCAAAGTTGGTGTTGAGCAGTGCCAGCGATTCCTGGCCAAGCTCCTGCGCACTGATTTTTTCCTGTTGTCGTGCACGGGCGTGAGCATTGCCAACGGCAAGACAGAACGTTTCTTCAAAGAGTGTGCATGTGTTGATTCCACTCGATTGTGCCTCGGTTGAAAATGGCTTGCTAAACGCAATACCGATGTCAATGCGGCCTTCAATCACGGCTTCCCTTATACCATCCTGGGGCATTTCAAATGTGCTCAGGGTGATGCCGGGATAACGGGTGTTAAAGTTTCGTAACAGGCAGCAGGTCAGATGATCTGTGATCGGGTTCCAGCCTAAACGGAGCGTGCCACGGCTCAGATCCTGTACATCATTGATGGCCCGTGATCCTTCGTCCAGCTCTACCCACGCACGACGGGCGTGATGCAAATAAATTTCGCCGGCATCGGTCAGTCGCACTGTGCGCCCGGACCGGTCCAGTAACGGCATCTGCAGCGACTCTTCCAGCAGCTTGATTTGTTGCGACAGCGTCGGCTGGGAAACATACAGCGCCTCAGCCGCCCGTGTGTAGCTGCCGTATTCCGCGATCGCGATCAGGTACTGGAGGGAACGCGGAAAAATAAACCTTCGTTTCATAGCTACTGCCTATGGAGGGGACTGCTAACAAAATCTTACCATAGTTAATCCCTATACAAAGCCAATAAGAAAAGGATTTTGAATAAAAAGTCCTTGTATTTGCGGGGACTAAAAAAAAGCGCCTTGTTCATAGCCAGGACTTATAAGGTTGATAACGACAAAGTATTTGATTGCTAACAAAAACTCTATCTATACTAAATCGTAGGGTTAATAGAGGATTCCACACAATGTCATCGAGTAATGAAACAAAGTCTACGCTAAAACCGGATGTCTTTGATACGGCCCGCTTTAGAGAATGTATGAAAACAGCACATGATCTTGGCGGCGAAGAGGGCGGCCCCATTTCGTTGCGGGAAAGAGAAGAAGGCGAAAAAGAACGGTGGGAGGCCAATACGTTTATTACCTGCGAATGTCTGGCCTGGCGTGGTGTCTGGAACACGGTGGAAAAGCACCGCCGGCATGTTGATATGGGGCGGGAACAGTATCTGAGTCTGCCCTATTACGGGCGCTGGCTGATTTCTGCCGCACGGGTCATGGTTGATAAGGAGCACGTCACGCTGACTGAACTGATCAACAAGATGGATGAGGTGAAAAAACGCCATGAGTAAAATTTACTACCATGCGAAAATAGCAGCAGGCGTGGGTGATCCCCAGTGTTATAAAGGCAAGTCCAGTGGTGAGCCCAAATTCAAGGTGGGTGACCGTGTGAAGATCAGGGACTTGTCGGATGTCTTTTACACCCAGACCCCGATGTATACACGAGGTATGCCCGCCGTAGTGACCGAGCTGGTCTATGAAAGCCCTGCTCCGGAAGACGAGGCCTGGGGTCACCTCGATAAACCCGAGTGGTTCTACAGTGTGGTGTTCAAGCAAAAGGATCTTTGGCCGGATTATCCCGAGGTCTATGCAAACGATACCTTGCAGGCTGAAATTTCTGAACGCTGGCTGGAGTTGGCGTAATACAGGCCAAACATATTATGACTCAACAGACGATAAAAATACCGTTGGTTTACAGTTGCTCAGGTTGCTCCAGCGCTGCCCAGCTCGCCAATACACTGGCCCTGCAGCTGGATCGAAATGGCGAAGCACAGATGTCCTGCATTGCCGGCGTTGGCGGTGACGTGCCTAACTTCGTACGCCAGGCCGCCTCAGGCCGACCGATTCTTGCACTGGATGGCTGTCCGTTGGCCTGTGTCCGCAGTTGCCTGAAGCGTCAGGGTGTGGAGCCTGACCACTACGTGCAACTCCAGGATCACGGCGTGAAAAAACGTTACGGACAGGATGCGCCGGAAGAAGACCTGGAGCGCCTCTATCAGTGGGTGGTGGAGCTGGCCCGGGAACTTCAACCGGGTCATGACAAGTCACGAAGTCAGCCTCAGCTTGGTCGAGGTGCCCAATAACAAAAAACCGCGTTCCGAGACAAAGGGAAGAATCAATATGAAGCCTCTTATGCAAGAAATTTCAGTGGAAAACCTGGATAGCCCACAAGACGCTTCCACCCGTGTGCAGAAACCCGGCGAACGTCCGCAGAGAATGAAAGGCCAGCAATTTCTGGCGGAGCTGGTACGTCGATCCGGCGTAAACGCGGTGTTTTTTGTCCCGACCTTTTCGTATCCCACCCTCATTGAGTTGGCGGAGGATCCGGTCAAGCGTGTCCTGTGTCACTCGGAGAAGGCCGCCGGTTATATGGCCGACGGCTATGCGCAGGCGTCCGGTACACCGACGATTGTCTTTGTACAGGGCGGTCCCGGTGCGACAAACCTGTATGCAGGTCTCGTGGATGCCTGGCAGAGCAATACACCGTTACTGGCGGTGACGCCCGCGCCTCCTGACGCGCAATACCAGGGCAATTCCTACCAGGAGGCTTATGTCGATTTCCGGCCGGTGACCAAGTATGACGCGGAAGTGCGTACGATCGAGCGCATGGCGGAGTTTTTTGGCAAGGCTTACCGGGAGATGACGACGGGAGCGCCGCGACCGGTGCATCTGTACCTGGACGGTGCGCTGGAAGCCGCAGAGGCGGAGTTTGATTTACGCTACCTGGATCAACGCTATTTTACTTACCCGGCATTCCGTCCGCGTGCAGACGATGATCTGGTTGAACAGGCTGTTCAGGAACTTCACCGTGCAGAGCGTCCTGTGATGGTTTGTGGCCGTGGCACAATCGTCTCGGGCGCATGGCAGGAAGTGACGGCACTGGCCGAACAGTTGCATATCCCCGTTACCACGACGCTGGGCGGGAAGGGGAGCATTGATGACCTGCATCCTCTGGCGATGGGGGTGACCGGCGCCTACCGTCGACCCTCGACAGACCCGGTGATGACGGAAGCTGACCTGGTGTTCTATGTGGGCGGACATCAGGGTGGCGCAACGACGAAGGCCAGACAGATGCCGGAGCCTGGTGTGCGCGTCATCCATCTTGACATCAACCCGGCGCAACCCGGTGCGAACTACCCCAATGTATTGCCGCTTGTGGGCGATGCACGGACAGTCTTGCAACAAATGCTGGAGGTTGCACATTCAAAAGAGCCGGGGACGCACCCTGTGTGGGTGGCGAAGACACAAAAATGGCTGAAAGAGTGGCGTGAAAGTGAGCGTCAGTACCGGTGTGAGCATGAGAATACGATCCCGATTCGTCCGGAACAACTGGTAAGCGAGCTGGTGAAGGCATGTCCGGAGAACACTCTCTACGTGACAGACACGGGTTATGTGGGCACATGGGCCGGCGTTTTCATGGATCTTCCGGCAGGGAAAAACTTCCTGCACTGTGAAGGAAGTCTGGGCTGGGCCTTCCCGGCCGGGATAGGCGCCAGTGCGGCGGTACCAGGACGGCCGGTGGTGGTGTTTACCGGAGATGGCGGGTTCTTCTATCATCTTACGGAGCTTGAGACCGCAGTACGAAACGAGATCAACCTGGTTACGGTGGTGTTAAATAACCAGGCAATGGCTTTACAGACGCACCAGTTGCAGGCGCACTGGCCGACGTCTCAGGATGTGGACAAGTTGTCGGAGTTCGGGGAAACGAATTTCGCCAAAATCGCACGGGAAATGGGTGCCTGGGGTGTTCGTGTGACAGACCCGAAGGACATCGGAAAAGCTGTGAGAGATGCGATTAACGCAGACATGCCGGCCGTTGTGGAAGTGCTCATTGACCCGGCGGCCGTCGCACCCGTGGCGTTCATGGCGGGGAAAGGAAAAAACGGCAGCACGTCACGACGTCCGTAATTCACTTATTGACCTGATAATCCTCTGACAGGGGGCAGGGCCTCAATTTCCGGTGGGGCGTGGTCAGTTTCCGGCGAATGGCCCATTCCATCGCCAGTTCCGTAAAGGCCAGGCAGGCAGGGCTTTTGTAACCCTCTTTGCGGCTGATCAGCGTGATGGCCTTATGCGGAAATTCCGGTGATGGCATAATTGAATAAAGCCCGCACTGGGTGCGGACAATGCTGCTGGGAAGTATGGTGGCAAGCGGGCCGAACTGTACCATTTCTATAATCACATTAAGCGAATTGGTTTCGACCGAAATGTGCGGTGTGATGCTGTGTTCCTTGCAATACTTGTCCACATGCTGCCGCAGTGCAAAATCGGTATTGAGTAACGCCAGCGATTCCTGCCCAAGCTCCTGCGCACTTACTGTGTCCTGTTGTCTGGCCCTGGGGTGGGCATGGCCGACAGCCAGGCAGAAGGTTTCTTCGAAGAGCAGGCGTGTATCGACGCCACTCGATTGCATCTCGACCGAGAACGGTTTGCCGAATGCAATACCAATATCAATATGACCTTCGACCACCGCTTCTTTGATATCGTCCTGGGGCATTTCAGACGTATTCAGATTGATGCCGGGATAGCTGCTGTTAAAGCTTCCCAGCAGACAGCAAGTCAGGTAATCAGTGATCGGGGTACGGCCTATGCGAAGTGTGCCTCGGCTCAGATCCTGTACATCGTTGATGGCGCGTGATGCTTCGTCCAGTTGACCTCTGGCACGACGGGCATGACGCAAATAGATTTCACCGGCATCAGTCAGCCGTACGGTCCGTCCGGATCGGTCCAGTAGCGGCGTCTGTAACGACTCCTCAAGATGCTTGATTTGTTGCGACAGAGTCGGTTGGGAAACATACAGCGCTTCTGCCGCCCGTGTATAACTGCCGTACTCCACGATAGCGATGAGATATTGAAGAGAACGCGGAAAAATGACCTTTCGGTCCATAGCCAACTCCTATGAGATGGATAATAACAAAGTAATAGACTAATAACGCATCTCGGGTAGCATGGCTATAAGTTCAATAACGTTGAACATAAAACGTATCTATAAGTATTTTCCTAAAATGCTTATATAGCCCGACAGGTAAGGATGGCATGTTGAGTATTTTAACATTTTCTGGAAGTCATCATGCGACAAGTTGTCTTCTGCTGGACGGCGATAGTGGAGTGAATATTGAAATGACTTTTTGGTTCATAGCCAGTCCCTATGAGATTGATAACAACAAAGTTATGGATTTATAACCCTCACCACGTAAGCTGCCTGTGAGGTCATTTTAGAATGTTTAGGCTCTCACAGGCAAGACGAATTGTTCGACGTTTTAAAATTGGAAGAAGGACTCAAACATTATGACACCTGTAAGAAAAAAAGTGATGCAGCAGATTAATATCGATACCCAACTGCAGCCGGCCCTGCACCAGCCACAGCATGCACCCTATCCTGATCTGGTTGATAACGCGCATTTCCGTGCCTATACGCGCGCGGTGCATGATGTCGGTGGTGAACCCGATGTATCCATCCGCTGGGAAGAGAAACAGGAAGAGATATGGGAGCACAACACCTTTATCACCTGTGAAGTTCTGGCCTGGCGCGGCGTCTGGAATGCCGAAGAAAGACGGCGTCGGCAAAACGTTGATGTAGGCCAGACACAGTACCTTGGTCTGCCGTATTACGGCCGGTGGTTGTTGACGGCGGCAAGAATCCTGGTAGACAAACAGTACGTCACAAACAGTGAATTGTCCGACAAGATGGCTGAGGTCAGGAAACGCTATGAGTAAACCACATTACGATAGAGAGCACCATGTCAAAAAAGCAACGGGGATAGGTGATCCTCAATGTTTCAAAGGCGAAGCGGGCAAGGCCAAGTTCAAGGTAGGCGACCGTGTCCGGGTCAAGGATTTACCGAGTATCTTTTACTCGCGCACCATGGTTTACGTCCGGGGTGCAGAATGTACGATAACCGAGCTGGTTTATGAAAGCCCTCCTGCCGAGGATGAAGCCTGGGACAACTGCGACAACCCCGAGTGGTTTTATAGCGTGGTTTTCCGGCAGAAGGATCTTTGGCCGGATTATCCCGAGGCCTATGCCGCCGACACTCTGGAGACCGAATTGTCCGAGCGTTGGCTGGAGTCAGTGTAACCCGCGTCAGGCCCGGTCCGGTTACAGAAACATAACAGAATAGAAATTCAAGAGGAAAAGCAAATGGCAGAGAAACATAAACCTGCTCCCATGGTCGACGAAATTAGTGAGTTCGAAATACTGGAAATCGCCGTTCGTGAACTTGCTATTGAGAAAGGTCTTTTTACTGCGGAAGACCATCAGCGCTGGTCTGAATATATGGAAACGGTAGGTCCGTTGCCCGCAGCACGGCTTGTCGCCAAGGCGTGGCTTGACCCCGAGTTCAAAAAGCTCGCAGTAGCCGATGGTATCAAGGCCAGCCTGGAAGTCGGGATCGACTGGATTAACGATATGCCGAGCCACTTCGGCACGCCGAGTGATTACTGCAATCTGCGCGTGATGGAAGACACGCCCAAATTGAAACATGTAGTCGTCTGTACATTGTGCTCCTGCTATCCACGCCCGATACTGGGACAATCTCCGGAGTGGTATCGTACCCCGAACTATCGCCGCCGCCTGGTTCGCTGGCCACGGCAGGTGCTTTCGGAGTTTGGTCTTCAACTTCCCGATGACGTGGAAATACGCGTTGAAGACTCAAATCAGAAGTCCCGGTTCATCGTACTGCCGGTACGACCCGAAGGCACGGAAGGCTGGACTGAGGAACAGCTGACAGAAATCGTGACCCGGGACTGCCTGATCGGCGTGGCACTTCCAAAGCCAGGCAAAACAAGCAATGACGAGCGCCCCGTTCACCCGGCCATTAATCCTATAGATCATTAGGCAACGGTAATGAGTGAAATTAACCCTGAGAAAATCAGGCTGGACGAGGAGATGGCCAGCCGAAATCTGGATCCGTCTCCCATTCCGCTGCTTGAGCGAATCAAGCAAGAGGGAAGAGTCTGGGATGATCTGAGCGAGGAATATGGCGTGGATAATCCTGATCCTCCATGGAAAGTTACGCTTGAGGCTACCTGCGATGTACTGGCTGAAGTTTCCTGCACAGTCCCCGCGCTTGAACGGCGCTGGGAAGAGGATGAGCTTTCGGAGGAACTCTATGTCGATGTGCCTTTCCCCGAGCGACAACTCCTGGCGCTGGCGCATACGATGATTCGGCGTGGCTTGCTGGATGAAGAGGAGCTCGCAAGCCTGATGAAGAAGATCGATAAACGCCTGCATATGACCTGATGGAAGTAAGTCATCTCACTTAACTTGAATTTACGACAAGATCAAAATCAGGACTGACTATTCATGATAAATATTTTTATAAAGCCTTCACAGGCGAGCGATGATCCGAAACAGCTTGTGATAGTTCTCGGGTGCGGTAACGTGGGATTTTTACGGGCAGGGCTCGATTGATGGCAATCCGCGGCGTACACATCGAGGTCAAGAACCTTACTCATCGTTATAACCCGAAGTGCCCACTCACTTTTGACAAGGTTAATATTGAGGCGCAACCGGGTGAGGCACTGGTTATTATCGGTCGATCCGGTTGTGGCAAGTCAACACTTCTCCATATCATAGCCGGCCTGCTGAGCACTACCAGCGGCGAGCTGCGCCTCAATAGCGAGGAGGTTAAAGGACCGTCATCGCGGTGGGTGATGATGTTTCAGGCACCCCATCTCTTCCCCTGGATGACGGTAGAGCAAAATGTGGGTATTGGTCTTCATTTTGCCCAATGGCCCAAGAAGGAAATGCGAGAACGCGTTGCCGAAGCAATCACGCTTGTCAACCTCGAAGAGTATGCGAAGAACAATGTGCAGGATCTCTCAGGCGGGCAGCAACAGCGTGTCGCGCTGGCGCGCTCCCTGGTGATGGAGCCGGAATTGTTGCTTCTGGATGAACCTTTCTCGGCGCTTGATGCATTTACCCGCACATCCTTGCAGAAAGATGTGCGTTCTATCGCGAAGAAACTTGGTATCAACCTGGTGATGGTCACCCACGACATCGATGAAGCGGTGTTGATGGCTGATCGTGCGCTGGTCATGGCCGGATCCCCCGGCAAGATCATGCATGACCTTAGAGTTGATCTCGATGATCCACGTGATCGTGAGGACCCTGTTGTCCAGGCCACACGTGCACACCTGATGCAGATTTTCCACGATGCGTCGAACTTGTCATCTGATGATTCCACCAACACTGAAACTGTTGACAAGGTGATCACAGCGAGCAAGTTGGTCAGCACCGTTGTTTAGTACGTCTGGACTATAGGGTTCAGGCTTAATTCACTACAAAGGGAAACGACATGGCCGATATGAAAAAGATCTATGCGCAGCACGGCGATGGGATACAGGACCCCAATCTCATACTGAAATATGACCCGCTTTTCAAGGATGTGTTGGGTACCGGTGTTGATCGACGCGATTTCCTCAAAATGGGCGCTGCCGCTGCAATGGGTGGCATGTTGCCTTCACCCGTCTTCTCCAAGGAGAAGAAGTGGGACCAGGTGGTTCGTATTGGCTATATTCCGATTACCGACGCGGCCGCTCTGCTTGTTGCCCATGAAATGGGCTTCTTCAAAAAAGAGGGTCTTGACTCTGTTCGCCCTACGCTCATTCGCGGCTGGTCGCCGCTGGTCGAAGCCTTTGCCTCACACCGCTTTAACCTTACCCACTTGCTGATTCCGATTCCGATCTGGATGCGTTATAACAACCATTACCCGGTGAAGATCACGGCCTGGGACCACACGAATGGTTCAGCCATTATGGTTGGCAAGGATAGTGGTATCAATTCACCCGAGGATTTCGGCGGCAAGCAGTTCGCCGTGCCGTACTGGTATTCAATACACAATATTGTTTCGCAAAAAATCATGAAGGCTGCTGGAATCACGCCAGTGATTCGGCCACAGGATTCCAAGCTGGGACCGAAAGAATGTAATTTCCTCGTTCTGCCACCTCCGTCTATGCCACCTGCGCTTGCTGCCAAGACTATTGATGGCTATTGCGTGGCGGAACCCTTCAACGCACTGGGCGAGATCAAGGCCGGCGGCAAGGTGTTGCGCTTTACCGGTGATGTCTGGAAGGGCCACCCCTGCTGTGTTGTAGCCATGCATGAGAAGGACGTTATGGATCCTGATCGCGCAGCCTGGACGCAAGGGGTAAACAACGCCATTATCGCGGCGCAGATTTATCTCGCAGAGAATAAGGAAGAGATGGCAGTGATGCTCTCTCGCGACGGCAAAAAATACCTGCCGGTTCCCAAGGAAGTGGTCAAGCGCGCCATGCTTTTCTACGACCCTGCCTACTATAAGAACCCGGCAGCGATCCAGCATGCAAACTGGGGTCAGGACCGAATCAATTTCCAGGGTTGGCCCTACCCGTCGGCTACCGAACTGGTCATAAATGACCTGAAAAAGACAGTGGTCACTGGCGACGCAAGCTTCCTGGATACGCTCACCACCGAGCATGTAAACAGCGACCTGGTCAATTACGACTTTGTGAAGAAAGCGCTTGAAGCTCATCCCAAGTGGAAAAATGATTCAAGCGTTCCACAAACAGGCGATCCCTATACCCGTACGGAGACCTTTGTGCTTTGAATACTGATACCACCACCGTTGCTACCGAGAATAACGTTGATCAACCCGACAAGGTTAATCCATGCGCCCGTATTCTGAAAACATCAGGGCGGAAATTGTTTAACTGGTTTGCAGGGCTTGCGATTCTGTTTGCGTTCTGGTGGCTCGGTGGCTACTTACTTTATATCAATCCGGATACCACCAACTTTGCTGATTTCGGGCCTATACCGACGTTAAAGGCATTCCCGGTACTGTGGGGAGACGGCACAATCCAGGATGCTGTGATGTCCAGTGGCTACCGTCTGGGCGTTGCACTTTCGATAGCCATTGGTTGTGGCATACCGATTGGTATTTTGCTCGGTCGCAGTCGTCTCTTCCGCGAGTTGAGTAATTCACCGTTCCAGTTGTTGCGTATGATCAGCCCGCTTTCCTGGGAGCCGATCGCGGTTATTGTGTTCTTCTCATGGAACCAGGCGATTATCTTCCTGTTGGCGATTGCTTCAGTCTGGCCGGTAGCCTTTGCAACGGCCGCCGGTCTGGCCAAGGTGGACCCGGCCTGGTTCAAGGTGGCACGCAATCTCGGTGCAAAGCCCTGGCATACGCTGACGAAGATTATCCTGCCGGCGATTGCCTTCGATATTCTGACCGGTATTCGCGCTGCGCTCGGTGTCGCGTGGATCGTACTGGTGCCGGCAGAATTTCTCGGCGTAACTTCCGGACTCGGCTATTCCATTGCGGATGCGCGGGAGACATTGTCTTACGACCATCTCACCGCGATGGTGCTCGTTATCGGAATCATCGGCTATCTGCTCGATAGCTCCTGCGCATTGGCCATCAAACGCTTCAGTTGGCACCATGCTGATTGAGCACGGATTATAAAACGGTTCATCCATCAGGAGAAATGACTATGCAAAATCAAACTACAACGGCTGCTACACTTCATGCTGCAACAACTTCGACGACAGTTTCGAAACCGCTTCAGCTCGTTGGTGCCTTTCTGTTAGGGATGGTGATGCTGTACGGCGCGGGTTTTGTGCAAACAACCGCCGTACATAACGCAGCCCATGACATGCGCCACTCACAGGGCTTCCCCTGCCACTAGGATTCGACGGGAGGTACAGACCATGTTATTTCGGCGAATCGTACTCTATGCACTATTGGTAGGGGTGCTGTCGGGGTTATTGCTAACCGCCATCCAGTTCTGGCAGGTAATACCCATTATCCAGAGTGCGGAACGTTATGAAGAGTCTGTATTGGTGCAGGCCAGTGGGCATGGCGACGGGCACACAGGCCACGAACATCCGGCAGATGCCTGGAAACCGGTGGATGGAGTGGAGCGTACCGGTTACACCTTCATGTCGAATGTGTTGACAGCCGCCGGTCTGGCCCTGGTAATGCTGGCTGCCATTGTGGCTTCACGCAGGACCAATGCCGCGACCCGGCTTGACTGGCGATACGGGTTGCTTTGGGGTGCAGGAGGATACGCTGTATTTTTCCTGGCGCCGGCACTGGGTCTTCCCCCCGAGATTCCGGGTGCGGTTGCAGGACCGCTGGAAGCGCGTCAGTTATGGTGGCTATACGCCGTGGTGTTCACGGCAGCCGGGCTGGCCGGTGTGGCATTTGGCAAGTCCCCCTGGCGCTGGGTTGCTCTCGTATTACTGATAGTGCCGTACCTGGCAGGTGCCCCTGAACCTCCTGCAGAAATGTTTCCACAGCATCCCCCCGCTGCAGCTGCTGAACTGGCGGAGCTTGCCCAGCAGTTCATCAGTGCAACTGCAATTGCCAATGCCGTTCTCTGGATCGCGCTGGGACTTGCATCAGTCTGGGCAGCACGACGGATAATCTCGCCGCCGGATATCGATATCCATAGTAGAAGATAGAGGAGAAATGACCATGCAAAATCAAACTTCAACGACAGCCACGCTTCGTGCCACAACGGGTTCGATCACGATCCCGAAACCCCTGCAGCTCATCAGTGCTTTTCTGTTGGGAATGGTGGTTCTGTATGGCGCTGGTTTCGTACAAACATCTGCAGTACATAACGCGGCACATGACATGCGCCACTCACAGGGTTTCCCCTGCCACTAGATTACGCATCAAGCAAGATTAATGTGCGATCTAATCAACTTATTGGAATCTGAATAATGGCCAGGCAATTACACATCGTTTGTGTTTCCGGTACACGTGAAAAGCTGCAGATGGCTGCGATGATCGCCTCTGTTGCAGCCGCAGGCGGTGACACGGTTTCCGTCTTTTTCTCCATGAATGCCCTGGCATATTTTGTCAAGGGAAACACTATCGATGCGCCGGTGGAAGGAGAGTTTGGAACGCTCCTGGCGCAAAAGGGCGTGCCGCCATTCAAGCAACTTTTCCAGCATGCAGTCGATCTCGGTGATGCCCAGTTGCTGCCGTGCTCGATGGCGGTCGACTTGTTGAGGATTGCAGAGGAGGATCTTGATCCCGAATTTAGTCCGCCAATGGGACTGACACAATTTCTGAGTCACTCCGAGGGTGGGCAGTTGCTCACATTTTGACCGCAGCAAGAATAACCGTACAGGAGCAATAATTTAATGAGTGAAAGCAAGATCATCGACGCGTGCGACACCTTCTGCCCAGGGCCGCTCATGGAACTTATTACCTACATGAAACAGGCTGAGGTAGGCGATACGCTCGAACTGCTGTCGACTGACCATGGAACGGCTGCCGATGTCCCGGAGTGGATCAACAAGGTCGGGCACGAAATGATCAGCAGCGAAAAAGTCGGAGAGGTCTGGCACATCAAGGTTCGCAAGACCAAATAGTGTGATGCTTTTTCAAAATAGAATTTTGAATAGGAGAATGCAGTGAAAATCTTAGTCGTCGGTGGTGGCACAGGCGGTACCATAGTTGCCAATAACCTCGCGCGGAGGCTTGCTCGCGAGATTCGTGCCGGCAAAGCCGGTATCACCATGCTGTCGGCCTCCGATCAGCATATGTACCAGCCTGGCCTGCTATATGTCGCGTTCGGACAGATGATGCCGGATGAATTGTATCGCGATCAGGCAAGTCTGCTCGAATCATGCATTGATTTCCACGTGGATCCGGTCGAAAAATTTGAACTCGACCAGAACCAGGTAAGAACCAAAAGTGGTAAAATACATCAATACGATATTCTCGTGATCGCGACAGGCTCGCGTATTGTGCCAGAGGAAGTGCCTGGACTGGTGGAGGGTTCCGAGACCTTCTACACCGAAGAAAGTGCGGTGCATATGTTCAAGAGTCTGCGCGAGTTTCAGGGAGGCAAGGTCGCCATTGTGGTCGGTGTACCACACAAGTGCCCGATTGCCCCGATAGAGATCACCTTTGCGCTGAATGATTATTTCAAGGCACGTGGTATCCGCGACAAGGTCGATATCAAATACCACTACCCGATCGGTCGTATCCATAGCATCGAGAATGTAGCCAAGTGGGCCAAGCCTGAGTTTGAGCGCATGGGTATAGAGTACGAGACACTGTTTAATGTCAGGGAAGTGGACGTTGAAAACAAGATAGTGAAGAGTGAAGAGGGGACAGAGACCAAATATGACCTGCTGATTTCCATTCCCGCACATCGTGGTATGGAAGTGATTGAAAAGGAAAATCTCGGCGCAGGTGGCTGGATTCCGACTGACCGTCACCAGCTCACCATGGAGGGTCACCACAACGTTTATGTCGTGGGCGATACCACCAACCTGCCGGTCAGCAAGACCGGTTCGGCGGCACACTTTGAAGCTGAAGTGATTGCCGAGAACATTGCTTCAATCGTGAAGATTGGCACACCGGTACGCGAATACGATGGCAAGGTGTATTGCTTCATTGAAACCGGTCACGATAGTGCAACCTACGCGATGTTCAACTATAAAAATCCACCCGACCTGAAACCACCGAGCCAGGCGATGCACTGGTTCAAGGTGTCTTATAACCAGATGTACTGGACCAGCGTACGCGGTCTACTCTGAGGAGCCACACATGACTACCCAGACAGAAACACCCCCCGCCACGACGGTCAGCGACAATGACATGCAGCGACTCGCAGAACTTGCGACGCTTATCACCGCAGCCCAGGACGCGATGTCAGACGAGATCGTCACACGGCTGGCCTCGGCAATGAGTGAAGGCTTAACACTGCTCGACCGCCTCACCCGTAACGAAGGACTGGTGCACTTGCTCAAGGAGCTTGATCGCCCGGAAAACCAGCATTTCCTGATCAGTCTGTCCAATGCGTTCACCGAGGCAACGCGCGATATTGCCACTGCCGCACCATCCAAAGGTGGTGTCACGGGCATATTGCGGCTGGCCTGTGAACCCGGCACACAGGAAGGACTCCGGCTGGTTTCGCTGATCGGTCAGCACCTGAGTGAAAGTATGCGCGAGATGCATCGACGCGGCAGCTAGGAATCTGCCGGGACAAGCTGAGTCACGTACTTTTGCAAGTGCCTGATTCAGCTTCGTTCAGGAAGGCTTATGACCGAATCGTTTGCGCAGATCCTCTCCTATCACGAACAGACAGGGGATAAGAAACAGCACATAAAGGGTTGAACTCACCATCCCCCCCACACTGGGTGCGGCGATGGGTTGAGCAATATCCATACCTGCCCCGGTGAAAAGCATGATCGGGATTAATCCGAATACTGTCGTTGCTACCGTCATCAACTTGGGCCGCAGGCGTGCAACAGAGCCTTCGATGACAGCATCGGTATACGAGTCGTTACCGGTCCTGCGCTCCAGGGCATCACGAATGAATTCGATCATGATGATACCGGTCTGGATCGCCACCGCGAGAACGGCGATATAGCCAATGACGACTGCAGTGGTCATGGCGTATCCCTGCGCCCATTGCAGAACCACACCCCCAACCAGCGCAAAGGGTGCAGACAACAGGACCAGAGAACTTTCAGCCCAGCTTCTGAATGCCATCATGAGCAACACAAACATGATGACCAGCGTGATGGGCACGATCCATACAAGCCGTTCCTGCGCTTCTTTGGCGTACTGATAGGTCCCGGTCCATTCCAGCGAATAGCCCGCCGGCAAGGTTAAATTCCCGGCCAGACGCTGTTTTGCACCTTTTACATAGTCCAAAGGGGTGACATCACGAACATCGATGTAGATATAACCCGCCAGTTCCCCGTTATCATTGCGAATCATTTCCGGCATCTTGCGGACCGAGACATCGGCAACAGCACTGAGCGGTACCGTACTACCCGTTATCGTCATCACCGGGGTGTTACGCACCTTTTCCAGCGTATCGATATATTCCGGGGAGTACTGCATGCTCAGCGGGACAAGGGTATTGTCAGGTTGTCGCATGCGAGTGATGTTTTCACCACCGATGGCATAACGGACAGTCAGAATGGCTTCATCCACCGTAACACCGTGTTCGGCAAGTCGTTCCAGATCGTTCTGTACATCGATGTAGTAACCTTCTGATATCCGTTCCGCTATCACGGATGCCGTACCCGGCAAGGTGCGTAGCAACCCCTCGATCTGCTGCGATATTTCCTCGATGACAGGAATACTGGCACCCTTTACCTTGATTCCGACAGGCGTCTGAATGCCTGTATCCTGCATAATGACCCGCGCGGCAATGGGTTGTGTCCAGCTGTTGACGTAGCCGACAATCTGCAGCGCGGCATCCATTTCTGCCACCAGCTTTTTCTTTGTCATGCCGGCTCGCCACTCAGACTCGGGTTTCAACAGGATAGTGGTCTCGATCATGGTCATGGGTGCCGGGTCGGTCGAGGTGTCGGCGCGGCCCAGCTTGCCGAATACGCGGCTCACCTCCGGGAAGGCTTTCAGTTTCCTGTCAATTTGTTGCAGTATCCAGCCGGCCTCACGCGTCGGCAGACCCGGTAACGTCGTCGGCATATACAGTATCGAACCTTCTTCCATTTCCGGCATGTAATCGCGCTGAAAGCTGTTCATGACCATTACGGCCAGAATGAGGAAAATGATGTTAATACCGAGAAACGGGTAGCGATAGCGGATTGTCATTCTCAGAGTGCGGCGGTACAGGTCAACAAAAGAGTTCTTCCGGTCTTTCTGTGGCGGCGGGGTATTTTTTTTGAAAACCCAAACGATAACAACCGGCAGGAAGAAGAGCGTCAGCAGGGTAGAGAAACCCATCGCAAACGTCTTGCTGAACGCCAGTGGATCGAACAGGCGCCCTTCACGGTCACCGAGAAAGAAAACCGGCAGGAACGAGGCGAGGATAATCAGAAGAGAAAACAGCAACGGGCGGGTCATCCTGGCGGTGGCCCGGATGATCGTTTCGATTTTCTCTGTATGGCTTTGGGGGCCGCGCTTGGCGAGTTCTGCTGTGCAGTTTTCGACAATCACAATGGTCGCATCAGCCATTTCACCGATAGCGATGGCCAGGCCGGCGAGTGACAGCAGGTTAATCGTCTGGCCAAATGCCGACAGCGGCAAAACCGTGAACAGGCAGCCGAGCAGAATCACAGAGACCGGCGCGATGGCCGCACGGCCGTTTCGCAATGCCAGTACGATAACGAGCATGACAACCAGCAATTCCCAGGCGAGGGCCGTCGAGAAGTTTTCAAGAGTTGCGCGGATCAGGGTGGAACGGTCGTAGGTCGTCACAATATCGATGCCGTCAGGCAAAGAAGCGCGGACCTTCTGCAAAGCCTTTTCCAGTGACCGGGTTACGGCGATAACATTTTGGTCCTGCTCCATGATGACGATAGCACCGACGACTTCTCCTTCACCGTCCAGGTCAGCGATGCCACGCCGGAGGTCATAGTTCACCTGCAGGTAGCCGATATCTTTCAGGTAGACCGGTCGCCCGTCTGGCGCACGCCCGACGATAACAAACTCCAGCTTGTCGATATCGTTACTGTTGACCACGCCACGAAGCTGATAGTCACGGTTCGTGATCTCAATCGTCCGTCCGCCAACTTGCTGGAATACCCGGTCCAGGGTGGTGACCAGCTGCCGTAGTGAAATGCCTGTTTCAGCCAGCAGGGGAGGGAAGATTTTCAGTTCGACCTGCCTTTCCAGGCCGCCCACCGAGGCGACTTCCGCCACGCCGGGTACCGATTGAAGCGCCGGCTTGATCCGGCCCTCATTCAACAGGCGTAATTCACGCAGGTCCCGTGTCTCCGTTCGGTCGACGAGGGCATATTCATAAATCCAGCCCATGCTGCTTGCATTGGGCCCCAGCGTTACGATTGCATCGGGCGGGAGTTGAGGGCGTATGGCATTTATCCGGTCAAGCGCAAGCTGTTTGACTTTTTCGCGTTGGCCGGCGTCGTGCAAAATGACATAAATAAACGAGTAGCCGAGATGGGATGTTGCCCGTATCGCCTTGATATCCGGTGAGCCGATCAATGCCCGGATCAGGGGGGCGGTCACCTCGTTTTCGAGCAGCTCGGGGCTGCGAGCCCACTTCACATAAATAACCAGCTGTGGATCAGAGATATCGGGGATGGCATCCAGTGGCGCGGTCTGGATGGCATAGATACTGAGGAGGGCGGCCGCTGCGACCAGCATTAATACGGTGGTTCTGAAACGAATAACGTTTCTAATGATGCATGTGAGCATGACTCATTCCACCTTGCTGCGTGGTCTTAAGCTTGTAATCTGCATCGATAAAAAAACTGCCCAGGGTGACGACCTGGTCACCTTCATTCAGCCCGTGGTGGATTTGCGTATACAGCTCGCCCTTTAGCCCTGTGTGAATTTCTTGCGGGAGGTAATGTCCCGGGTGTTGCTGAATATAGACAATTTGCCTGTCGCCTTCCTCGATAATCGCCTCGTTGGGGATGGACAGGAATTCACCTCGCTGAACAATTATCTGCATCACATAGAGCGGGCTTTTTTCGTAGGTTACCCTGGGAAGCGTGGCCTCGACGCTAACGCAATCTCCCCGGGGGGTGACCCGGGTGATGTTTGCCTGGTATATCGATGATTTAGAGTCTGGTGGAAAGGCGCGTACCCGCTGACCGGGTTGTATCAATTCGGTGTAGGGGGCGCACACGCGTGCGACCAGGAGCCTGCCGGCATCATCAATCCTGGCCGCTGTGCGCACCCACGTCTGTAGCGCCTGTGGACCGGCCTGAACCAGCGTCAGCGTGAGTTCGACGGCCTGTGATTCCGTAACCGTGGTATCACGAACCGGGTCCGGACGCATACGGTCACGAATTCCTCCGGCGTCTACGGTCCCGATAGCCAGCAGAGAGAGCAGTAATGTTGTGTGTAGGGCCTTCTTCACGATTAACCGGTTGCAGCGGTCACAGCGTATCAGTGACAGTAGTTGTCTTTACTGTCCAGAATATGTGTGCCCCATGGATAGAGTCCCACGTTGGCGACACGCTCAACGGCTTCAGTTTTGCCATCGATGATGTAAATCGAGTGGTCTGTCGAACTGGCCAGGTAGATTTTCTCATCAGCGGTGTCCGTGGTTGCCGTTTCTATCTGTATATTGGTGCCTATCTTGATGCGACCGGCTGCTTTCAGGTTTTTCATATCATACACATACAAAAAGCCGGTGCTGGAACTGATGACAAACGCCTTGTCCGCCGCAAAGTTGATGCCCATCATATCCGGCCCGGACTCGAGTGTGGCCACGACTTCATTTTTCTGCAAATCAATAATCGAAATGGTTTCATCGCCGTTGTTGGCCGATATCCCGTAGTGCCCGTCGTGGTTCATGTAGACGCGCCAGGGGTCGGCACCAACGCGGATTTTCTTGATAACCTTGTCTTCACGGGTATCGATCACACTGACTGTTCCCAGATCACCGTCGGCGGCGTAGAGAAAGCGCCCGTCGTTACTGATACTGGCATTTGAAATGCCCTTTATATCCCCCAGATACCGGTCCGGATCCAGGTTTGCGATCTCCGGGACAAAGCCAACATAAATTTTCTTCAGGAGTTCCTGGCGGGTTACATCGATGACGCCCACCCAGTGCGCACCATAGTTGCCGATATAGGCTTTTGACCCGTCGGGGGTAAAGGTGATGTTGAGCGGTTCGGCAAATCCCCGGACGCGCTTGATTTCGGTCATGGATACCATATCAATGATGGAGACCGAATCCCCGGCGGGATTGCCCTGGTAGTAATAACGCCCATCCGGTGAAAAGGCTAGATGTTCGGGCGCGAAATCAACCGGTATTTCCTTGACAACGGTCAGGGTCGGTACATCAATGATATACGCCTTGTTGGAACTTGAGCCACCTGTGACAACCCAGCGACCGTCAGGCGACATGGAAGCCATGTGCGGGTTGACATTCCTTCCCAGAAAGACGCTGCCGATAATCTTGTGGGTCTTGATGTCCATGAAAGCAATATCATTGGAATCGCGGTTCACGATCAGGACCACGGCTGTCGGATCAGTTATCTTGATGTCTTTCGATGATGTCTTGTCCGCAGCAACGGCGGTTCCACACAGGATGAAAAAAAACTGACTGAGAATAATAGCAAATCTTGTAATAGACATAATTAACTCCTGGTAGCGCTAGAAACTGGCCTGTAGACGTAAACCCGGTACGAGGTAACTGACTTTCTTTATTGCGACAGGGTCTTCGGTCACATGCGCCATGTGGAACGAGAGCTGCAGTTTCTCTGACATCCGTAGATTGTAATAGGCTTCAACCAGACGTTCCTTGTCTCCAACGCCAAGTTTGTAGTTGGCAAAACCGAGTCCCCAGGCGTCTTCCGGGTTGTAGACATAGCCTCCACGGAATTGCAGACCACCACTGTAGAAATTATCTCTTCGGGAGGCTGATTCCGCAGAGCCGTAGCGGCCGAACAGGGTGACTGCAGCGGAAAGTTTCTGGTCTATGCTGACACCGTAAGCCGTTTGATCATTGCCACTGCTGTTGTCGGTGCGATACCAGAGACGATAGTTGCCTTCTCCCAGACCGAACGGTGTCCACCGGTAACTCACTTCACTAAGGTAAAACAGGGAATCAGACAGGTTTTTTGCAACGCTACTGCTTTGCTGGTAGCCAATCTTCATTCTGAAACCCGATTTCGGATCGTACATTGCCACCATGCCGGCGCCATTCTCCGATAGTCCCAGTGTCGGGTTATTCACCAGCGCATCACTCAGGAACTGCGTCGTTTCGTCATTGGCAGCCGTATTGCGGTCAAAGTAATTGGTAAGATCGACCCGTCCTGCAACGAGGGTGAGTTTTTGTGACCAAAGCTCGGTCATCAGCCAGGCCTCACGCAGCTCCAGTTGATTCTGCTCACGAAGGCGTGCGGAATAACCGTTCAATAATGAGAGTCCATTGACTTCAGCATCCGGAGGTGTCCCGCTCAGGCCCACGATATCGGCATAAAACACGGTATATTTGGCCAGGCCTGCCGTGAAAAAAAGATCGGCTGAAGCCAATTGATAGATGTTGCCATCGGCGGCTGTGTCGGCACCTCTGGTTTGTTTCGCACCCTGTAATACTATCGATGCATCGACACCCACCTGCACGGTCCGGTTTGCCGCGTCATCCAGGGCTTCGTCGATCTTGTTGTTTATGGTCTGGCGGCGATAGACTTTCTCGCGCTGGTAGGTGACAACCTTCCTGGTGCCGGGATCATGTTTGTCGTGTTCTATCCCGTCTTCATCAACCCATACCTCGATCCGTTTGACTGTTGTTTCAGGTTCGGAAAGCACTGTAGTTGACTCCAGAACATTGACTCGCTCCTCAACCTGTTCAAGCCGTTCAAGCCGCTTATCGATATTCTCAAGACGTTTGAGTCGCGCTTCGAGTTTTTCGATATGCCTGAGCAACATTTCACGATCATCCTGCGGCTCCTGCGCCTGGGCGTTTTGCGGAAGAATGAGGAACGCTGTGATACACATGAAGATGAACATACACAGTGTTAATGTGTTTATACGGATTCTGAGCTTATAAGACATAGATACTCCTTCCAGCTGTCCAATTAACTAACGCGGGCAGCCATATCCAGACAATTATGTGATGTCGTAGTCAGACAATAAGGGGAATGTGCTGCATTTCAAGATGACTTACGTACAGATTATTATTATTGAGCCATCCCTGGCCCGGTCTGGTCCGGTTCCGGGAACCTTGTCTATTTAAACCGGTATTGAGCCATTATCCAGTACTTCTTGGTGTCAAAGCTGAAGCCGTCCTTGCCGTCCTTGAAGTCAGCATATTTCAACAGTCCAAACCATTCCTTGGTGAATGGCTTGGCGAACAGAATGCCCAGCTCGGTGCCGTAGTTTTTCAGACCGGCTACGGTTTTATCTGCCGTATAGTCGTGATACTGGATGACCAGCTTGGATTTTCCGATCAGACCCTTGACTATCAGGGTGGCATTGGTGTCTACAAGACCACCGATCGGAGTTGCGGTTCCGCCGGGGGCGCCGACGAACTTGTCAGCCCAGCCGTTGAAACCGTGTATTGTGGCCAGCGGTGTCTGGACAGCATTTACACCATTACCACCAAGGATTTCCTGGCCTGCTTTTAATATCACCGGTTTCCCAGCGATTTTAATAGCGCCACCGAACTCGATGTTGGAATAGTCATTGTCAGACAGGGTTGGACCGGCGTCTTCACCGGGACTCTGTCTCGCCCATTCCAGTTCAGTCAGCAAGGTAAACCCATCGCTTAACTTGTTTTTTCCGACATACCGCACACCCCAGGTATCTGAATCAAAACTCGCGATGCCCGGTGTGCCAACAGCACCCACGCCTTCAGGGAAGGGGGTCCGTGGGTTGTCATCAAAGTTCAGAAGATAGCCGTAACCGGTCAGTTTGCCGAAGGGGAGCTTGTAGGCGATGTTGATAAGGTGAGAGGGACTCATTTTCCATACGTTGAACGGCGAGTTCTTGCCGAAGGTTCGGTTCACCTTGTCGAGATAAACGTACGAGACACTGAGGTTTTTGATCGAGGTGTTGTCGATCCGCATGGCATCGTAGGACTGGAAGTTCTGACGCCAGACGATGTTACCCACCCAGCGGTGGTTATTGTAGATGATGCCCTGCCGGCCTATCTTGACCGTGGTGTTTCCGTTGCACCCCCCGGGGGCATTCGAGCAACCACTGCTTGCACTGCGCCAGCCAAGGTAGGCTTCGTTGAACTCCTGGTAGGAGTTATCAGCAATAACGCTATGACCTTCGGCAATACGGGAACCGGCCGGACCCGGTGGAAAGGTCAGATCGTCGTCGAGGTTGAAGGCATTGTCACCGCCTATTTTGGTGTTGGCTTCGAACTCCAGACGAGCATAGAAGCCGTTATAACGGGCCGAGCTATAGCCCAGTACAGTACGCAGGCTTAACCGGTTGGCGTCTTCGGTGCCGGCTAGGGGTGAAGTGGAGGGGATGTTGTCCTGAACATCCTCGTAGCGCATCCGCAACCACAGATCAGGTGTGCCGCCTCTGAGCGCTTTACCAAAGTTGGCGACTTCCTTCAACTGCTTGCCTGTATGGACGTTGGAGACGTCTGACAGACCCACCGCCCCGGCGCTCTGGGCGACGGCAAACGTGGTGGCTGCCATAAGACATGTCGCAAGTTTAATAGTGGCCATGCATTCTACTCCTCAAGTGGTTCTTCAGAATATTCTATGTATTGAATTTATAGGGTGTTACGACGAGCTAATGAGGAATGTAAAAGAATGCTGTGTTATTCGTCTATGACTTTGTTGTTATTGAATCCATAGGCGTTGGCTATAGGTGGGAGTTAGCCACAGGATTGCGTGGCCGGGGTAGCAGGATAGGCTTGTTACCCGACAAAGCTGGACTATCGACTGACATAATAAAGGGCCTTGCGGCCCTTTTTATGTCAGCTTTTGGCAGCTGTTTTCTTTTTCACACGGGTTTTCCCGGGTTTTGTTCCCGTCCCGCTGCGACTACCCGGTTTCCCCCGGGGTTTTGTCCCGGCTTTGGCCCGGGTTTTTTTCTTTGATTTGAATGACAGGGGTTTGCGCTTCTCTTCTTTTCGGGGTTCCCCTGCCACACTGATGTCCAGGCGATGTTGACAGACACGCGTTTTTTTCAGCGCAATAAACGTTTCCTTCGGCATGCCGGCCGGCAGGTCGATGGTTGAATGGTCTTCGTAGATTTCGATATGACCAATATATTCACTGTCCAGGTCGGCCTCGTTGGCAATGGCGCCGACAATGTTGCCGGGTTTTACATCGTGTTCATAACCCAC
>CAZVBD010000026.1:0-1811 GCA_964625255.1 uncultured Thiohalobacter sp.
TTCAGCATGAAGTGGAACATGGGCTGGATGCACGACATCCTGCAATACATGAGCAAGGAGCCGATACACCGCAAGTTTCACCACAACCAGCTCACCTTTGGCCTGCTGTATGCCTTCAACGAAAATTTTGTACTGCCCTTCTCTCACGATGAAGTCGTACACGGCAAAGGCTCCATGCTCGACAAAATGCCCGGTGACAGCTGGCAGCGTTTCGCCAACCTGAGGCTGTTGTATACCTTCATGTATACCTATCCCGGCAAGAAGCTGTTATTCATGGGTTGCGAATTTGGCCAGTATGCCGAATGGAATGCTGACACAACACTCGACTGGCACCTCCTGGAAAATACTCGTCATGCCGGCATGAAACAATTACTGGGTGACCTCAACCAGTTATACCGTTATGAACCTGCGCTTCATTATTATGATTTCGAAGCCGATGGATTCCGCTGGATCGACTGTAACGACGACAATAACTCGCTGCTCAGTTACGTTCGTCGCAGTGATGGACAGCTATCGGTTTCGGTCATGAACTTCACGCCCGCACCACACCAGCGCTTCCGCCTCGGTGTACCCGAGCATGGCAACTACCACCTGGCACTGAATTCCGATGCAGGATTTTACAGTGGCAGTGATATGCCCGTGCAGAGTGATTACCAAAGCGAGTCCGTACCCTGGATGAACCAGCCGGTATCCATCGTGCTTGACATCCCCCCACTGGCCGGGCTGATCCTGCTGAAAACCTGACAGCTGCCGCTATTTCGCTATACTGAGCTGACTGGCACAAAAACAAGGTTGGGGTATGCGATACACGACCAGACCTGTACACGTTCTTATCATCATCCTGTTCCTGGGCTGGCATGGCGCGATTCGTTCTGACGACAGTTCGCCACTACAGTTTGGTGTATTTCCGTTCCTTCCTCCGGCACAACTTGAGAGCCTGTTTGTCCCGGTCGCTATTGACCTGTCCCGAACAATCGAACGTCCCGTGCAATTCCGCACCCGGCCAAGCTTTGCTGAATTCGATGAAGAAATCGCAAAGCAAACCTATGATCTGATTTATGTCCAGCCTTTTGCTTATGCCCGATTGGCACACCAGAGTGGTTATGAATCAATCGCCCGCAATGAGGCGCCTATAAACGCCATTTTTATCACCACCGAAAACTCTCCCGTTCAAAACATCGATGATCTGCGAGGCAAAGTACTGGCGACACCACCAGCCAGTGCGGCCGTAACCCTGCTGGGACTCCAGCTGCTGCTGGATAACCAGCTACAACCCGGCCGTGATGTCAGACTCGATAATCAGAGCAGCCATTTCTCCTGTATACGGCGTGTCAGAATTGGCAAGGCGGATGCCTGCGTGACGGCAAAACATCCCCTGGGGGTATTCGAGAAAAAAAGTGGCATACACCTCCGCACTGTGGCAGAAAGTATAACGATTCCCGCCTCAACTTTTGCCATACACCGGCGAGTTGACCCGGCGTTGCGCGACAAACTGGTGCAACGCATTCTGGGCTGGCAGCAACATGAAGAAGGGAGACGCATACTGAAATACCTTCATCATACGAACTACATTCCCAGCCATGACAGTGACTATGATCCGGTGCGCAAAATACTGGATGAAATAGAAAAGACAACACCTGCGGATATCCTGGGTACCTCTCCCGACTGATATGGCACACGTTAAACTGGCAAGCCACGGGGTTAACTTGTGAAAATCTCGCTAAAATACCGCATTGCAGGAATGATCTTTGCGCTGGAAGCTGTGATGATGGCGGTGGTACTATGGGCGACGCTGGGTTACACCATCGACA
>CAZVBD010000026.1:1911-23365 GCA_964625255.1 uncultured Thiohalobacter sp.
TCGAAGATCAGTAACCCGGCTGGCATGCTGGGCATGCTGGCGGTCCAGTTCTCCGATGAAGCGACGAATGCAATCCACCGCAATGCCCTGACTCGTGGTGCCCTGATTGCTGCCATCGGCATGAGCGTCATCGCCATCATCAGTATCGGTTTCGGGCACCTGTTAACAAGACGGCTGGGCACTGTCGTTCATGCCGCTGAACAGGTTGCAGCCGGGAATTACCAGGTCAGAACGGGCTTGTCCAGCCATGACGAAGTCGGTCAGGTTGGCAAGGCTTTTGACACCATGGCCGAAGTGATTGCGGCTGAAAAACGCTCCTTGTCCCGGGCCAATGAAGCGCTGGAACAGCGCGTTGAAGAACGCACCAGGAAATTGCAGGAGGCCAATCATGAATATGCAGCTTTTGCTTATGCAGTCTCACACGATCTTCGCTCACCATTGCGCAGCATGAATGGTTTTTCCGACATCCTGCTGGAAGACTACGCCGACAAGCTTGACGATACGGCAAAAGACTATCTGCTACGCATCAAAAAAAGCTCTCTCAGAATGAACCAGCTGATTGATGACCTGCTGGCCTTGTCACGCGTCAACCAGGCCGAAATCTCTCACCAGCAGATTGATCTGAGCAGCATCTGCCAGGACGTGGTCAATGAGCTGGCCAACCAGTTTCCGGACCATGACATACAGGTCAACATTGAACCCGGCATGACCGCACAGGGAGACCCGCGACTGCTGCGCGACGCAATGATGAACCTGATTGGCAATGCCTGGAAGTTCACAGGAAAAACCGAACAGGCCCGAATCAGTATCAGCACCGAAAAGCGGGGTGAACGTACGGTATACAAGGTTGAAGACAATGGCACGGGGTTCGATGAAGCCTATGCCGACAAGCTTTTCGTTCCCTTCCAGCGGTTACACTCCGAACTGGACTTCCCCGGCACAGGCATCGGCCTGTCAACCGTGCAGCGCGTCATAAAACGTCATCATGGTGATATCTGGGCGGAAAGTCTGGCCGATTCCGGTGCTGTATTCCGCTTTACCCTGGGCGAAAGCTGACTAACTGCCTGACGCCCGTATTCAGTCCATACTTGCATTTTGCTTCAGCTGGACGTATTTAATAGTCATACGTTCATCGGGCGCGTTCCCAGGGAGGTCGCCGAGTGCCGCAAATTCGTGAAGCCGCCGTTGCCGGCCTGTTTTATCCTGACGACCCGCTGCTGTTACAGCAACAGGTGGAGGGGTTCCTTGCGAGCGAAGCACCCGCTGCTACACTACGTCCCAAAGCCCTCATCGTCCCGCACGCGGGCTATATCTATTCCGGTCCGGTCGCAGCCAGCGCCTACTCCCTGCTACCGCCCTGGCGTGACACCATCCACCGGGTTGTCTTGCTCGGCCCCGCACATCGTCTGGCATTTGAGGGTATCGCTGCCAGTAGCGCGCAATATTTCGCAACGCCACTGGGTATGATGCGCATTGATCAGGACGCCATGGATCGCATTCTGACCAAACTCCAGGTGCGTGTTCTGGATGAAGCTCACCAGAATGAACACAGCCTCGAAGTTCAGCTACCGTTCCTGCAGACCGTGCTGGATAAAGATACTGGACTGGTACCACTACTGGTCGGTGATACGAATCCGCAGGACGTTGCTGACATTATCGAAACCCTGTGGGATGGGCCTGAAACGCTGGTCGTGATCAGTTCAGACCTTAGCCACTATCACGACTACCATACGGCACAACACCTTGACCAGGCGACGTCCATGGCCATTGAACAACTCAATCCGGATGCCATTGACTATCCACAGGCCTGTGGCCGCATCCCCCTCAACGCCCTGTTGTACGTGGCGCAACGCCACAAACTGCAAACCAAAGTCCTGGATGTGCGTAACTCGGGTGATACGGCCGGCAGTCGCGACCGGGTGGTCGGTTACGGCGCTTATGCCCTGTACTGAATATCATGTTGTCTGACACGCAGCGAAAACAACTGATCGACATTGCCTGGCAATCACTGCGCCATGGGCTGACGCAGGACAGCCCGTTGCAGGTCGATGAAACCACACTCGATGAAACCTTGTCTGCACCCGGAGCCAGTTTTGTGACTCTACACCGCTTCGCACAGCTACGCGGCTGTATCGGCAGCCTTGAACCCCATCGACCGCTGGCGATTGATGTTGCCCAAAATGCTTTTTCCGCTGCATTTCGTGACCCTCGCTTTCCGCCATTGAGTCAGGACGAGCTGGAAGGCCTGACACTGGAGATTTCCGTACTCGGCAGGCCAGAAGCCATGATATTTTCATCGGAACAGGACCTGTTACGTCAACTGCGCCCCGGTGTCGATGGACTCATTCTTGAACTGGATGGACGGCGCGGTACATTTCTTCCTTCGGTCTGGGAATCCTTGCCACAACCGGCCGAGTTTATCCGACAGTTGAAACTCAAGGCGGGACTGCCTGCACATTACTGGTCTGATGACATCAGGGTTTCCCGCTATACGACGGAAAGTTTTGGCGGCAACGCCTGATCTGCCCAGAGATGGCGCAGGTACACACGCCAGAAAGAATTATTGCTTCGGAAACAGGCAACGCCCGCGTGAGCCGGGAAGACAGATGCGCTCATCAATCCAGATCGCATTATCCAGCACTGCCCCGCTCAGATCCGCGCCTTCGATCACAGCGCCGCTGAGGTTAGTATAGGCAAGATTGGTTTCAACCAACCGGGCGGCACGCAGGTTAGCACCGCGCAGTGTCGCACCAAACAGATTAGCATGGGATAAATTCGCCTGTTCAAGAGAGGCAAGATCGAAACTGGCATAGTCAAGCGTGGCACCGCTCAGGTTTGCCCCGAATAACTGTGCCATGTTGAGCCTCGCATTACTCAGTTTCGCGCCCACCAGGTCAGCCCCATCAAGCTTTGCACCAGTAAGATTACAATGGTTCCAGTCCACGCCAGGGCGCGGACTGGCACTGCAATCCGGCGGTACTGTTTCTGGTTCGACTTTTTCCATCAGGTAACTGATCGCAAAACCGACGAGAACAATGACGGTAAAAACCAGCGGGTATCGATACAACGTACCATTGCGATGTACGGTATGCGCTACCTTGTATTTCAACTGACGATGACGCAGCACATCGTCTGTTTCCTCACGCCGACGTTCCTCGCCGCCACGTCGTTCTCTGACGGATTGTGGAACACCGGGGTTACGATCACGACGATCACCCGGGGTACGCTCATCTTCACGCATCCGGGCTATCAGTAATAACTGGCGGTTTTCTTCACTGGGCGGCAGTTTCATGACGTCCGGAATCAATTCGGGGTGATCACTCATGACAGCCCATTCACCGTCTTCCGTTTTCAGTTCGTCGGGGTCCCGAATACGACCCAGCAGGATATATCGACTGATCTGGCGGTCCGGGTAAGGCCCACGCACCACGCTGCCGCGGCGCGTATACCAAAGCACACGCCTGCTCCCGTTTGTACTCATGATTTCCCTTTTCCGTTATCCCGCTTTACGTTCACTTCGTGGCCTGAATGATGCAGTATAGATGCCAGTTTTACAGCACGGGGCCAAACAGCATGGAAACACCTGGGCCGACATCCGGCTCACCGCCAGTCACCGGCACATCCACGACCGTAACAGCCGTTCGCTGGCAGGTCGGTCAGCTGTTACAGGCGACGGTTGCGGAGAATATTGCCGGCAAAATATTGCTGTCCATCGGTAATCGGCAGGTCAGCAGCGAGACTGCACTGCCCCTCGAAAAAGGCCAGCAACTGACCGTGCTGATTCGCAGCCTGGGCGATATCCCCGTGCTGCGCATTACTTCGGGCCCTGTTACCTCACCACTGGTGCAGGCAATCCGCACTCTGATTCCGCAGCAAGACAGCATGACACCGCTGCTGGCCAGTCTTGCCCGGTTAACACAGTTGCCACAACCACCCGTCCCGCTGTTGATACGCGAGCTGATCCGCACCATGGTACGCAATTTCCCTGATACCGACACAGTCAGCCGTCCAGACGGCTTGCGTACCGCTATCGAACGTTCCGGCCTGTTTCTGGAACGCCATCTTGCACAACAGGCAACCCCGACCAGCGCAAGAATGCCTGACCCTGCTCCAATTGCAGCAATCGGGAAAGACTTCAAGGCCAATCTGTTGCAATTGATTTATCGCTTGCGAAACTGGCCGGGCAGCGCACCTGAGTTACGGCCACCGGGTATAGCAAACCCACCGCAACCCCTCGCACCAACAGGCAGCCAGGCACCTGCCATTCCCGTCACACCACGTGAACCACCCCAACTGCCCCGGGTGCCACCTGCGGTAAATACTCGCGGCGATGGCACCTCCCCGAACCCTGCCATGACCCGCAGTAACAGTACCAACAGCCCTCTTCAAACGGCTTCTACCATGAGCGCTGACCAGCTACATCGCGCAATCCAGGCAGGCACACGCACACCACTGGCCGGTGTACGGCCGGCCCTGGGGCCTGCACCGTTACCTGCGGCAACCGCCCTTCTTCCCGTCACCACAAGCCCCGGCACAGCATCCGTGACCTTGTCCGGAGCGGTGCCACCACCCTTCCCGGGTGCTGCGCCGGCGCCCCAGGCTGCCGTGCAGGCAACCCTTGACCTGATGAATCGAATTGGCAATCTGCGCACCGACCTGCTGCGACAAACTGAAGTCGCGCTTGCACGTCTGCAGTTACACCAGTTGGCCAGCCAGCCTCGCGATGCTGAACGCAGCCTGCTGGAATGGCTTTTCGAACTTCCGGTACGGCGTGGTGACGACATCGATTTATGGTCGATGCGTTTTACCCGGGAGCAAACACAGCGCGAGACACAAAAACGCAAAGCACAACACAAATGGTCGGTACAACTGGCGTTTGATCTGCCTGGTCTGGGACCGGTACAGGCACAGGTCACACTCCACGGTGAGCGCGTATCGACGCGTTTCTGGGCCGGCAATGAAGCCTCGTTACCGCTGTTTCGTGAAAACCTTCAGTCATTGCAAAAAATGTTTGGCCATGTGGGACTGGAAATCGGGAAGCTGGACTGTGTTCCCGGGCCTATGCCTTCCGCAGTGGCAGTACCTTCATTGATCAGGGAAAAAGTATGAGTCAACGGGACAAACCCATGCCGCTTGCCGTTGCACTTGAATATGACGGTGACAGCGCACCGCGCGTTACTGCAAAAGGTCGCGATGCACTGGCTGAGCAGATTTTACAGATTGCCCGGCAACACAATATCCCCATACAGGAAAACCAGCCACTGGCCTCACTGCTGGGAAATATGGAACTGGGAGAAGAAATTCCGGAGTCGTTGTACCTGGCGGTCGCCCAGGTGATTGCCTTCGCGTATCACCTGTCAGGTAAATTACCGGACACTGGAACAGAATAAGCTGTTCAGGCAGCACCGCGTTGCATCATAACCAGTAACTCGGCCTCTCCCAATGTCAGGCCACAGGTATCAACCAGCTCCCCGATATCGGCACCCTTGTTAACCAGCTGGTTGGCCTGGTTGTAGGGACGGTCACCGACAGCCCGCATTTCCAGTCCGTTCTGACGCTCGATAAGACGCTGCATCTGGTGCTCCAGTCGAAGCACATGCTCACCAGCACCCACGGAGGCATTACATAACGCAGCCAGTTCCTGCTCCAGTTGATGGATACGTTCACAGGCACTTGCATGTTTCTCGCGAATTTCTGTCTGCCCGCTTCTAAGCTGAAATACCGTAACCATCTGAAACAGGATACAGCCAGCAAGAGCGACAACCAGAAATGACAGGCTCAGGGTTATCATGATTTCACCTCACGCGTATTCATCGATTCGGGATTTGTCGTCCTTGCCTGGCTTGTTTTTTTCCTGCTTGTTATCGCGCTCTGCATCCGGCTTGCGCGGCGGAGCCTTGTTACTCTCGCCCGGCCGTGAACCCGGCTGTCCAGGCAGGATACGGTAGGCTGGTGGCAAGCTCCCGATATCGCCCATGGTTGCATGTCCGCGAAAGGCACCGGCATTGACCAGTCAGAGACTGGCCAGCTCGTCCCACTCTTCATCAGTGAGCAATTTGTTCAGGTCAACCAGGATCAACAGTTCGTTTTCACGGCTGGCAACACCCTGGATGTAGTTGGCACTTTCATCGTTGCCGACGTTCGGTGCGGATTCAACTTCCGACGAGGCGACATCGACCACCTCGGCCACACAGTCGACAAGAATGCCAACAACATGCTTTGACGTCTCAATAATCACGATACGGGTTGAATCAGTCATTTCCGACGTCGTCAGGTTCAGGCGGATTCGGGTATCGATAACCGTCACAACATTGCCGCGCAGATTGATAATGCCGAGTACGTAATGCGGTGCGCCAGGAACCGGTGCGATCTCCGATACTCGCAGGACTTCCTGTACCTGCATAACATTTATGCCGTAGGTCTCATCCGCCAACTTGAATGTAACCCACTGTATCATTTCATCTTTTGAATTTTCCTTGGCAATTGCGTTGGACATGTCCGAACCTCGTCACTGTTGACCTGTCACCATGAAAGGCCGTCAAAAAGCAGGCGTATCACCCTTGTACCGGTAAAATGCAGGTTTCATGCCATTCCGTCGGCGAGTTGCTTCGCCAATTCGTCAATATCGAGCAAGGCGCACATTTGTTTGATCACCGTGCCGGCCAGCCAGCGGCGTTTGCCTGCGCTTGTGCGCCATTTCACCTGCCCGGGTTCCAGCTCGATAACATCGCCAATTTTTGAACAGGCCAGCGACCAGCGTCCTTCATCGATCACGACCAGATGCGCCGCACGGTCAGCGATGTCTTCGCTGAGCTGCACGACATGATCTTTCGGTAACACAAAGCGCGCCGTATCAACCACCTTTGACTGCACACCCTGGTAGGGTGTAACGCCGAGAAACAGGGCTGAATGTCCTGGCATTTCGGTAAGCCCCTGTTCATTGGGAACGACTCCCTTGAGCTTTGCCAGTGGCACCGCCAGCGTCAGACCAGCCACTTCGAACAACAGGGCCGGGAAACGTGCCTGCGCCCATTCAGGAACACCTTCCCTTGCACAGGGTTTCGATTCGGGAACTACCGGCGTTTGTATATCTGTCGGAACCTGTATTTCAACGGGAGGCTGTGTTTCGGTGATCGTCAGTTTTTCTGCGGGTTTCTGCTCCTGCGGGATCACATCACCCACAAGCAAATCATCAAGATAGGCGCCCAGTGCCAGTTGCTGTTCCAGCAGTGAATCGTTTTGCGCATCGGTTTTCATCATGATGCCACTCTGGCCGGCGATTCTGATCCGGCCTGTAACCAGCGCACCAGTGATGCATAAGCTTCCGTACCACGTGCTGACGGACAGTGAAGACTGATGGGGATGCCATTGCGACTGGCTTCCCGGAACTGGGTATCGACAGGAATAACCCGTGACCACAAGTAATCACCATACTGATCACGCATGCTACGCAAGGCATCCGTCGAGGCGCGTGTACGTCGGTCAAAAAAGGTAGGGATAATCGTGTAGGCCAGGTTGCCGCCACGTGCCTTGCCGATCATTTTCAGGGTGTGCAGCATGCGCTCCAGCCCCTTCAGGGCAAGGAACTCGGTTTGTACCGGTATCAGTAACTGCTGGCAGGCAGCCAGCGCATTCACCATCAGGATACCCAGCATCGGTGGACAATCCATCAATACGTAATCAAAGCGGTCAGACAAACGTTTGAGTGCATCGGCAATGACCAGTCCCATGCCGTCACGGGCACCAAGCTGACGGTCCAGCGTCGCCATGGCGGTGGATGCCGGCATCAGTTTCAAGCCGTCAACACAGGTTTGATGTAACAGGCTATCCAGTGAATCAAGCGCTTTACCACTGGCTTTGGCATTGAACAAGGTATACACACTGTTTTCAATACTATCCGGATCAAGCCGAAAATAAGAGGTCAACGAACCCTGTGGATCAAGATCCATCAACAAAACACGTTTGCCTTGCTGTGCCAGCAGTCCACCGACACTCACCGCCGTAGTAGTTTTCCCAACGCCACCTTTCTGGTTGGAAATCGTCCAGATAATCATGGTACATCACTGTCCGCAGGCTGGTTCGAAGCAGGCTCCGGGGGAACTGGCACGCGCGTCACATCGCGTTCCACCTGCAGGTGTTCCATGGTCTGACTGGTACGTGGGTCGGCACCGGACATAATAACCAGTACAACACGCCGGTTCCTGGCCCGACCTTCCGGTGTGTCATTGCTGACTATCGGCCGGTACTGTCCATAGCCAATCGCCGCCATCCGTTCCGGCTTTACACCAAGGCGAGTGAACAAATGGACCACACTGGCAGCACGCGCTGCCGAGAGTTCCCAGTTGGAACGAAACTCGAAGTTGTCGATGGGAATATTATCGGTAAAACCTTCGACATGAATCGTGTTATTCAAGGGTGCCAGCTTTTCTGCCAGCTTGCGCAGGACGGGTTCTGATCCTGGCGCCAGTCCGGCATGCCCCGAGCCAAACAGGATGCTCGACTTGATCTCTACTTCGATCCAGCGCTTGTCACGTCGCACGTTGATCAACCCCGCATCAACAAGATCAGACATCGCCTTTTCGATAGAGTCCGCCAGCGCTTCAGCGGCAGCATCGATTTTATTTTCCTGTGCCGCTTTTTTTTCTTCGGCCTCACGCTTTGCCTTGTCACGCGCTTCTTTCAGTTTCTTTTCCAGTTTCTTGCGAATATCGCGTTCCGGCAGCGGAATCCGGAACAGTTCGATGACTGGCTTGTTCCGGTCCACGGGTGTTTCAGATTGTAACGGTGATCTCATCAGATCACCGACCTGTATAGGCTCCAGACTGCGCGCCGGATCAGAGAATGCAGCAACCATCGAGTCCGACAGCACACGGTACTTGCCTTCATTAACTGATGAGATGGAATACATGACCACAAAAAAGGCAAACAACAGGGTAATAAAATCGGCATAGGAAACCAGCCACCGCTCGTGGTTCACAGGTTCTTCTATGCGTTTTTTTCTTGCCATGCGCTGTATCTCACAGTACCGGTACTCGTTACTGATAGTACCCCTGTAACTTGGTTTCGATGTTGCGCGGATTCTCACCCTCGGCGATTGAAATCACGCCTTCTACAATCATTTCGCGAAACTGGCTCTGTGCATGAACCTGGCTCTTCAGCTTGTTGGCCATCGGGAGAAAAAACAGGTTGGCGAAACCAACACCGTAAATGGTTGCGACAAAGGCCGTTGCAATCCCACTTCCCAGCTTGGAAGGATCTGCCAGATTATTCATCACGTGAATCAGGCCCATCACTGCACCAATAATACCGATGGTAGGACTGTAGCCACCCAGACCGTCAAAGACCTTGGCAGCCTGTGTGTCCTGATGCTCCTTACTGTCAATTTCAACTTCCAGAATTGAACGGATCACTTCCGGCTCACTGCCATCGACCAGCAATTGCAAACCCTTGCGGGCGAACTCATCCGGTTCTTCTTCAGCAATCGCCTCCAGACCCAGCAGCCCTTCACGTCGGGCGATATTGCTCCAGTTGACAATTTTTTCTGCAGCTTCTTCCGGCTGTAACTTCACCGGGAAAATAACCCATATCGAAATCTTCATGGCACGTACAAAGGTGCGTATGGGTGTTTGCACCATAACCGCACCCAAAGTACCACCGGCAACGATGACGAAAGCCGTCAGTTGTATCAACGAAGATATGTGCCCGCCTTCCAGCACGTTGCCACCCAGTATGGCAAACAGTGCGAGCAAAATACCGGTCAGGGTCAGGATATCCATGCGCTAGTACCCCGCCATCTGCGCGATACCTGGCCCGATATCGTGCAACGCCATAACCTGATCGCTCAATCCAGCCTCGGCAACGGCCATCGGCATACCATAGATGACGCTGGTCGCCTCATCCTGGCTCCAGATGGTCGAACCCTGCTTCTTCAAGGCACGGACACCTTCACGTCCGTCAGCCCCCATGCCGGTCAGAACGATACCAAGGGTTTTCCCACCAAATATCTTCGCAACAGAATCAAAGGTAATATCCGCACAGGGTTTGTAATGCAAATCCGGCTGACCGTCACTGATAACAACCCGGACTTCACCCGCCCGCTGTTTCAATGTCATCTGACGACCGCCTGGTGCGATCAATACCTCACCACCACGAATAACATCACCGTCCTGGGCTTCTTTAACCGTCACTGCACACTGTTGATTGAGCCGTGAGGCAAACGCTGGTGTAAAACTCGCCGGCATATGCTGAACGACCAGGACCGGCAGCCGGAAATTGGAGGGAAGTTTGGTAAGCACCTGCGCAAGTGCAACCGGGCCACCCGTAGAGCTGGCAATCGCCACAACCTGAAGCTGGCTCCGTCGTGCCAGTGTCACCGAAGCGTGTACCGGCACGGCAGTGGGCGGGATGGTTTTTGTACGCTCCGTACGTTGCAAAGACTTCATTGCCCTGGCGGGTGAACCTTGCCTTGCCACCTCGTGAATACGCCGGCACAGCAACAATTTCGCCTGGTCACGATCTTTGGCGATATCTTCAAAACGTTTGGGTAAAAAATCGACAGCGCCTGCTTCCAGTGCCTTGAGTGTCGCCTGTGCGCCCGTGTGCGTCAGCGAAGAGAACATCAGTATTGGCAGGGGATTCAATCGCATGATATGACGAACCGCTGTGATGCCATCCATGACCGGCATCTCGATATCCATCGTCACGACATCGGGTTTCAGCGCAGCAACCTGGTCAATAGCTTCCCGACCATTGGAGGCCGTGCCAATCACCTTCAGCGCGGGGTCTGCTTCAAGTATTTCAACGATGCGCCGGCAAAAAAACCCGGAATCATCGACGACCAGTACACGCGTTACCATGGACCCTGTCCTTTGAATCCTGCACCGAACGGCGCATAACTGTCATTGATAGATCTATCTCGTGGCAAAACTGCCCGGTATTCCCTGAAACAGCAGTTCACACTCCATTCCTTTTTACAGGTAGCTCGAATAGGCTTTCATCAAACTGGGCACATCGAGAATCAGTGCGATACGTCCATCGCCGGTAATCGTTGCCCCGGCAAAACCTGCAAGCCCTTGCAGGAATGCACCTAGCGGCTTAATCACGACTTCCTCCTGACCCACCAGCTGTTCGACAACAAAACCCACTTTCTGACTGCCGACATTAACGACAACCACATGGTTGACTGTCGCTTCCTGCGATGCAGCACTACCATTCACCAACCACTCACGTAAATAGAACAAGGGCAGCGCCTTGCCACGGACCATAACAACCAGTTGGCCATCCACGATACTGGTATGCCCGGTATCCAGGTCAAATATCTCGTTGACACTACCGAGCGGCAAGGCGAACGGCTGGTCACCCAGCATCACCATCAGTGTTGGCATAATGGCCAGCGTCAGTGGTACACGAATCGTCACTCGACTGCCTTTCCCCAGCTCGGAATCGACCTCAACACTGCCATTAAGCTGACCGATACGGGTCTTGACCACATCCATGCCCACACCACGACCGGACACATCGGAGATGACATCCTTGGTGGAGAAACCTGCTGCAAAAATCAGGTTGTAACATTCCTTGTCATCCAGACGGGCAGCTGAATCAGCATCCATCATGCCTTTCTCGACCGCTTTGCGACGCAGTACATCGGCGTCCATACCTTTGCCGTCATCATCGATAGACAGCAGTATGTGGTCACCTTCCTGCTCGGCAGCCAGCACCACCGTTCCTTGTCTGGGTTTACCCGCCGCTTCGCGTTCCTCGGGTGTTTCGATGCCATGATCGACAGAATTACGTACCAGGTGAACCAGTGGATCAGCCAGTGCCTCGACAAGGTTCTTGTCGAGATCGGTTTCCTCACCCTGCATTTCCAGGTTCACTTCCTTGTTGAGGCTGCGGGCAAGGTCACGTACTACGCGGGGGAAACGGCCGAATACTTTTTTGATCGGCTGCATGCGTGTCTTCATCACGGCGTTTTGTAGATCTGCCGTCACCACATCCAGGTTGGCGATTGCCTTGGAGACGTCCTCGTTGGCCAGCGTCTCCTTGAGATTGGAGAGACGGTTTCTTGCCAGCACCAGCTCACCAACCATATTCATAATTTCATCAAGACGGCTTGTATCGACTCGCACCGATGTTTCCGCCTTGCTGGCGGGCGCCGAGGCAGGTTTGGCCTTCGGTTTTGTCGGTTCAGGTTTCTTCTCGGCAGGTTGCGCAGGTGAAGCCGGCGTTTCTGCCGATGCGTTGGGAACAATCTTTGGTCCTTTCCCTGTACCGTGTAACTGATCCAGCAATGCATCAAATTCTTCTTCAGTGATATCTTCGTTGTCCGGTTTCGCTACAACCTTGTTTTCTGTATTGGCAGCGGGTGCAGGGCCTTTTCCATCGCCGTGCAACTGATCCAGCAGCGCATCAAATTCTTCTTCGGAGATATCATCACCACCGCCGACAGAAGCCTCTGTTGTAACTTTCGGGGGTTTTGGAGGCTCGGCACCTGCAGGAACGGCAAGTGTTTCCAGGGCGCTGAGCAACGTTGCCTCTGCAGGTGTTGGCAGTTCCCCGTCCTGCACCTCGACAAACATGCTGTTTACAACATCCAGCACCTGAAGCACAGTATCCATCAGATCGCCGTCAACGGAGCGTTCTCCATTGCGCAATACGTTAAAGACATCCTCGGCACGGTGACAGACCTCGACCAGGCCATCCAGACCCAGGAAACTGGCACCACCTTTGATGGTATGAAAGCTTCGGAATACGCCATTGAGCATATCCATATCATCGGGACTCTGTTCAAGCTCGACCAGCTCTTCATTGAGCCGCTCGAGTATCTCACCTGCCTCGACCAGAAAGTCCTGCAGAATCTCGTCGTCGGTATCAAGACTCATTATGCTGTTTCCTCAAAATCCCAGACTGGATAGTAAATCATCAACTTCGTCCTGGCCGGACACTGACTCGCCACTGGCCTCAACGCCAGGTACGGCAGGGCCGACACCTTGCATCATGTCCTGATTTTCCCTGGCTTTTCCGACCGGTTTTACTTCGGCCTTCGGCTCATCATCAATGCCACCGGACAGCCGTACAAGTCCCACCAGATTATCTTCAACTTCCTGCACGAGCGTTATCACACGGCGTAAAATCTGTCCGGTAAGATCCTGAAAATCCTGTGCCATCATGATGTCAGACAAACCACTGTGAATGCTCTCGGTACTCTGTGTCGTAATAGTAAGGAATTCATCGATCTCCTTACTCATAGCGCGAAATTCATTGACATCCATTTCCTTGTTACGGAAACGATCCCACTTTTCGTGCAAAGTATTGGCACGTACTTTAAGGTCTTCTGAAACCGGCAAGGCGCTCTCGACAGCCGTCAGGGTGCGGTTGGCGGAACTCTCTGTCATCTCGATGACATGGTTCAGGCGGGTCTTTGCATCGGGGATATCAGATTCGGCCAGTGACTGCATACGATCATCAAGTACAAAACTGTTGATAGACTCGTGTAACTGACGCGTCATCTTGCCCAGCTCCTGGAACAGGCTCTGTTCACGCATACGCCCCAGCTGCTCGATAATTTTTTCTGCCTGATCACTGTTACCGGACTCGAGCTCGGCGACCAGCGCACGGGCGTTCTCCAGCAGGGTGTCGTTTTCTATTTTATTTGCAGCCTCCATATCATTAACCCGCTTCGGCTTCAATGCGTTCAAAAATCTTGTCGATTTTCTCTTTCAGCGTCACGGCAGTAAATGGCTTGACAACATAGCCGTTTACCCCGGCTTGCGCCGCTTCAATAATCTGCTCGCGCTTTGACTCAGCTGTAACCAACAGTACTGGCATGGAGGACAACTTCTCGTCCTGGCGCACCGCTTTCAACAGGTCAATACCTGTCATTCCCGGCATATTCCAGTCGGTTACCAGGAAATCGAAATTGCCGTTCTGCAACATCGGCAAGGCCGTATTACCATCATCAGCTTCCTGCGTGTTATTAAACCCCAGGTCACGCAACAGGTTCTTGATGATGCGTCGCATCGTGGAAAAATCATCCACAATGAGGATTTTCATATCAGTATCCAAGGGTGTTCTCCTGTCTCACGCTGTTAGTCGTTCCCTGTTTCGGCAAATAGCGGATTTTCATAACCATCACTTGCCCGTCCATTCTCCCATGCGAGCTCGCAGGCGTATCAGTGCCTGACCGTGGATCTGGCAGACACGGGATTCGCTCACCCCGAGTACCTCACCGATTTCCCGCAGGTTCAACTCTTCATCGTAATACATCGCCATAACCAGCCTTTCCCGCTCCGGCAGTCCGGAAATGGAAAGTGCCAGGGCATCCTTGAAATCAGAGGTCTGCAGGCAGTCGAGCGGCTCGTTTCGAGGGGCGCCAGATGACTGCTGTGGTGATTCTTCACCGTTGATACCAGCATCATCGATACTGAATACCCGACAGCCTGTGGCATCCTGGAGGATACGATGATATTCATTCAGGCCAATACCGAGTTTCTCGGCCACCTCAACATCCCGTGCATCACGACCTTCCTCATTCTCGATTGAACGCACGGCTTCGGCGACTTGCCGGGCCTTGCGGTGTACCGAGCGTGGTGTCCAGTCGGTCCGACGGATTTCGTCGAGCATGGAACCACGGATACGGATACCCGCATAGGTTTCAAAACTGGCACCCTGGGTAGCATCATAGTTTCGGGATGCTTCGAGTAAACCAATCATGCCCGCCTGTATCAGGTCATCGGCCTGTACACTCGGTGGTAATCGGCTCATCAGGTGATAGGCGATTCGCTTGACCAGGGCAGCGTGTTTTATGACCAGGTCATCACTGTCAGGATCGGGGGTGGCGACGTACATAGCAGCTCCATTCATACCGGCATCTCCATGTGTCCGTTGTGCGACTGGATAAGGCGCTCTACAAAAAACTCAAGGTGTCCCCCAGCGGCACTCGGCACAGGCCATCTATCGGTTTTCTGTGCAAGATTCTTGAAGGCCATCGAAGAACGGCTACGCGGGTAAGCCTGCACAACGGCACGCTGCTTGCGGACAGCCTTCTTCAGATAGTCATCGTGGGGAATAGTCCCCATAAATTCCAACGTCACATCGAGGTAACGATCAGTAACCCGTGATATTTTGTTAAACAATTCCCTTCCCTCCTGGGCGCTGTGGGCCTGGTTTGCGAGCACCCGGAATCGCTGAATGCCGTATTCCACATTCAGCACCTTGATGAGCGCATAGGCATCCGTTATTGATGCAGGTTCGTCGCAAACCACCACCACAACCTCCTGGGCAGCACGACTGAAACTGGTAACACTTTCATTGATTCCTGCGGCTGTATCGATAATCAATATATCGACATCATGATTCAGCTCGCTGAACGCCCGAATCAAGCCGGCATTCTCCATCGTGGACAGTTCGGACAGGCGCTTCACTCCGGATGACGCCGGAACAACCATGATCCCCGATGGTCCGGTGACGATGATTTCTTCCAGTGAACGCTCACCATCGATGACGTGCGAAAGATTCTTGTCAGGATGCAATCCCAACAACACATCGATATTGGCAAGACTGAGGTCCGCGTCGAGCAACATAACCTGTTTACCTGTGTCTGCCAGTGCAACGGCGAGGTTGACCGACACATTGGTCTTGCCCACACCACCTTTACCACTGGTTACTGCAATTACTCTTACTGGATTCGGTTGTGCCATACGTCGTAGCCCGGCTGCCTGATCAACCCGCATTTCAGACATGTACATTTGCCCGGCACCCTCCAAATGTTTCGGCCATTACCGACTCCGTGGGAAGCTCGCGTTCACTCGCGAGCACAGTAGCCTGTTGTACAAGCTCACTGACCCGTGCGACCTGTATATCTTCCGGAACCCGCTGGCCATTGGTCACGAAGCGTAGCGGAAGCTGTTGTTCAATGACGGCAGAAAGTACACCGCCCAGACTGGCTGCTTCATCAAGCTTGGTAAGAATAGCGCCGTCCAGCGGCACACCGGAGAAGGCCCGGATGGTTTCATCCATGACCGAGGGGTGTACCGTGGCAGACAACACCAGCAGGGTGCGAATCGGAAGACCGGTATCGGCCAGTGTGGCGAACTGTTCTGTCAGGCGTACATCGCGCTGACTCATCCCCGCTGTATCAATCAGCACCAGTCGTTTGTCAGACAGGCTGTTGAGTGTGGAACGCAGTTCATTATGATCAGAGGCCACTTGTACCGGGATACCCAGCAGGCGGCCATAGGTCATCAGTTGTTCGTGGGCACCGATGCGGTAGCTGTCGGTGGTCACCAGGGCGACATGCCGCTGGCCATGACGGAGCACATAGCGCGCCGCCAGTTTGGCGATGCTGGTTGTCTTGCCGACGCCGGTGGAACCCACCAGCGCGACGATACCACCTTCATCCATAAAATCGTTATCGGCCACTGGTATACTGGCTGCCAATTCAGTCATGGCCAGCTGCCAGGCATGATCCTCATCCCGAGCATGCACGGCGGGTGCAGAAATCTGTTCGACGAGTGTACTGCTGAGTTCCATGCTGCCAAGACGTCGCATGACGTCGGCGTGCAGGGGTTCACGACGCTTCATATCGCCCCAGGCAAGATGTGCCAGCTGATCTTCCAGCAAACCACGCAACTGCCGGATTTCATCGCGCATGGCGACAATGGAAGGATCCTGTGACCAGGAAACGGAAGGCCTGGCTGTCGTTTGCCGTGCCACTGGTTCCGCCTGTCGTGTGTAGGTGTCGGCAGCCCTGTCTGTCACTGCCGTTTCAGTCATTTCTTCCGGCACCCGGGCTTCATCAGCCTGTTCTTCCGGTGTGTTCGAACCACTGTCCAGCAGCGATTCATCGTAGTCCATCGATGCGATAATCTCGATACCACCATCGACCTTGCGATTGGAGAGAATAACCGCATCGGGTCCCTGCTCCTCGCGTACCAGGCGGATGGCCTGACGCATGTCCGGTGCAAAAAATCGTTTCACCTTCATACCTGCACCTCGTCAATGTGTTTTACCATCCGTTCTGTCTTCACACGCCTGGTATCCTTTTTCATGCTGCTGCATTCCCCGGTTGTGCACCGAGACTCGGTACGTCGGTTCCAATATTGGCAACAACCTTGATCTGTTTGTTGTCCGGTATTTCGTTATAGGCCAGCACTTGCAGCATCGGGATGCTGTGCCTGACCAGACGCGCCAACCAGGCCCGAATAGCCGGCGTCACCAGCAGGATGGACGGCTGCCCTGCCGACTCCTGTCGCTGCGTGCTCTCTGCCAGCGACTGATGCATCCTTTCGGCCAGGCCGGGTTCGATTCCGGCACCACCTTCCGAGATGGCCTGAATTGAAGTTTGCAATATCTGTTCCAGCGATGGATCAAGTGTGATGACCTGGAGTTCCGGCCCCATCCCATTGATATGCTGGATAATTGAGCGACCCAGTGAGACACGCACAGCGGCCGTCAAAGCGCCAGGTTCTTGACTTCTGGCGCCGGCCTCGGCCAATGTTTCTGCGATAGTGCGCATATCCTTGACGGGGATACGCTCTTCCAGGAGGTTCTGCAGAACCTTCAGCACAATACCGATAGACAGTGTCTTGGGTACCAGGTCTTCGACCAGTTTGGGTGCATTTTTGGCGAGCACATCAAGTAGCTGCTGGACTTCTTCATGACCGATCAGTTCGTGAGCATGGCTCTGCAGCAACTCGCTGAGGTGCGTGGCCACAACCGTACTGGCATCGACCACGGTGTAACCCAGTGTCGTTGCATTGTCACGTTCGGAGGGAGAAATCCACACGGCTTCCAGGCCGAATGCCGGGTCACGTGTTTCAACGCCCTGCAGGGTACCGAATACCCGGCCCGGATTGATGGCCAGTTCGCGATCCGGATAAATCTCTGCCTCGCCAACCGGTACACCCATTAACAGGATACGGTAGGCATTCGGCGCCAGTTCCAGGTTGTCACGAATGTGTACAGGCTGAATCAGGAAGCCCAGTTCCTGCGACAGTTTTTTGCGTACACCCTTGATGCGATCCATCATCTGTCCACCCTGGGTGCGATCCACCAGTGGAATCAGCCGGTAGCCCACTTCGAGACCGATGATGTCGACGGGCCCGACATCCTCCCAGCTCAGGTCACGGGCTTCCGGTGACGTTTCCTGCTCGACCGGCGCTTCTTCAGCAGCAACAAGCTCCTGCTGCTGGTTTTTCCAGGTGTAATAAGCCCCCGCGCTGGCTGCAATACCAAGAGTCAGAAAAGCAAAGTTCGGCATCCCCGGTATCAGCCCCATAAACGTCATGATGGCGCCAACCACACCCAGCACCATCGGGTTACCAAACAACTGACTCATCACCTGGTCAGACATTTTGGTCTCACCGGAAACACGGGTAACAATAATGGCCGTCGCCGAGGACAGTACCAACGAAGGAATCTGGGCGACCAGACCATCACCAATCGTCAGCAGCGTGTAATTGCGCAGAGCATCAGCAACTGGCAGGTCAAATTGCAGAGTACCAATAGCCAGTCCGCCGATAATGTTAATAAACAGGATCAGGATGCCTGCAATCGCATCACCGCGTACAAATTTGGATGCACCGTCCATCGCACCGTAGAAATCAGCCTCACGCGTGACATCCTCACGTCGGGTACGCGCCTCGTCCTGGGTGATCAGGCCGGCGTTGACGTCCGCATCGATGGCCATCTGTTTGCCGGGCATGGCATCGAGAGTAAATCGTGCGCTGACTTCCGAAACACGCCCGGCACCCTTGGTCACCACAACAAAGTTAATAATCACCAGGATGGAAAACACCACCAGACCGACGGCGTAGTTACCACCAACCACAAAGTCACCGAAAGACTCGATCACCTTGCCGGCCGCCGCAGTACCCGTGTGACCGTTAAGCAGGACGACGCGGGTCGAAGCCACGTTAAGTGCAAGCCTCAATAATGTCGTCACCAACAACACCGTGGGGAAAACACCAAAATCCAGCGGCCGCAAGGCATACACAGTCACCATAAGAATGGCTAGTGACAGCGTTATGTTAAAAGTGAAGAACATATCCAGCGCAATCGGTGGAAGCGGCACAATAACCATCGCCAACATCATGACCAGCAGGATAGGTGCACCGAGTCCATTGCGGGCGATATCCCGTAAACTGAGAGTTGCTGCTTCAGTTGCCATGTTTAATCACCTTCTGTTGTTGATCCGGGACCCTGGAAAAAGTCTTCCGGGACCGGAATATCATCTGGCCTTTCAGGTACGGCAACGCCATGTACACTGGCCTTAAGCTGGAAAATGTAAGCAAGAATCTGTGCCACAGCGAGATACAAACCACCAGGGACTTCCTGATCTATCTCTGTGCTGTAATAGAGCGCACGTGCCAGTGGAGGCGCTTCAAACAACGGCACCTTGTTGGCGACCGCTACGGTACGTATCTGGCTGGCAACCAGCTCCACGCCCTTGGCGACCACCAGCGGGGCTGCCATGGTTTTAGCGTCGTAACGCAATGCGATAGCGAAATGGGTGGGGTTGGTAATAATGACATCCGCCTTCGGCACTTCTGACATCATGCGGCGCTGTGAGATTTCACGCTGCATATTGCGTATACGCGATTTAACCTCCGGCTTGCCTTCTGTGTTTTTACCCTCGTCCTTGAGTTCCTGATGAGTCATCTTGAGGTTTTTGGAGTGGTCCCATAACTGGAACGGGACATCGATACCGGCAATCACCAGCAACGAGACACTCAGTATAATGAAAGAATGAGAAAGGATATGCCCGGTATGGGCAAGAGCACTCTCAATCGGTTCCCGGCCCAGCCCCATCAGCTCCGGGAAATAGCCCATGAGCAGCCAGGCGCCCACGCTGCCAATGAGAATAAATTTGGCCAGTGCCTTGAGTAGTTCAACCAGACCACGGACAGCAAAGATACGCTTCAGGCCCGCTATCGGGTTCAACTTGTCTAATTTAACCTCAAGTGCTTTCGTACTGAAGTTCCATCCTCCCAGCGCTGCCGGTGCCACCACAGCCGTTACTACCATAACCAGCATAAACGGCAACAACAGTGAAATACCCTGGTAGATACCTTGCTGAAGGGATTCGAGCATGGCCCAATGATCAAACGCTTTTTCCCGTTCAAAATCGAGTCCGAGGCTCATGATCTTTCCAAGTTGTACAACCATGGTTTCACCCATCATGAATATTGCAATGGATGCGATGAGCAACATCGCCATGGTCGTGAGTTCCTTTGAACGAGGAACCTGACCTTTGCCGCGTGCCTCCTCTTTGCGTTTGGGGGTCGCTTCTTCGGTTTTTTCCTGACCGTCCTCATTCTCGGCCATGCTAACGCCCTCCGTATCCGAAACTGCTGGCCGCACCAAAGGCACCGTCCAGCAAGTGTTGCATCTGTGGCAACAGATTGGAGATAGCAAAGACCAGAACAACAAACCCGAGTGTCAGTGTTACAGGGAAACCGACACCAAACACATTGAGCTGCGGTGCAGACCTGCTTACGACACCGAAGGACAAATTAACCAGGAGAATGGATGCAACCGCCGGCAAGGCTACCATCATGGCATCAGCGAACATGCGAGTTCCCCACATCGCTATCCCACGCATTTCTTCACGCGTGAGGCTGTCAGTTCCAATCGGCAGTGACTGAAAGCTGTCAGCCAGAATACGTATTAATGCCAGGTGTCCGTTCAATGCAAGAAATAACAACGTTGCAATCACAACATAATATTGACCGATCACCGGCACATTGATGCCATTTTGCGGATCAACCATTTGTGCAAAACCCAGCCCCATACCCATGGCGATGGTTTGTCCGGCAATGACCAGCGTGGCGAACACCAGTTGCAGACTAAAACCGATTGCCATACCGATAAGCATCTGCTGGATGGTGATCAGAACACCGGATGCGGACAGGGGATCAGCGGCAGGAATGGGGGGTAATAAGGGAATGACAACCCAGGTTATCAACAGTGCAACCATTAGCTTGGCACGCACCGGGATCATTCGTGCGCCAAAAATCGGCGCAATCGCCAGCATGGCCGCAATGCGCACGAAAGGCCAGAAGAAGGTGCCAATCCAGGATGTTATGTCCGCAGTGGTAAACAGCATCGATCCAGTCCCGTTTAACCGATTCTGTTCGGTATGCTCTGGATCATGCCAGTAGCAAAATCAAGCAATGCGCTTAGCATGGACGGGCCTGCAAACAACAGGACCAGCACGACAATAGCCAGCTTGGGTACAAAGGTCAGTGTCGCTTCGTTGATCTGGGTGGCGGCCTGGATCATCCCGACCAACAGGCCGACCACCAGTGCTGACAGCAACAATGGCGCCGCCAGTGTTGCCGTGATAATCATCGTCTGCGTACCTACTTCAATAACCGTTTCCGGGGTCATGATTTTCTGCTCCGGGTCAAACGACGAAACTCGCCGCCAGTGTGCCCATAATCAGTGACCAGCC
>CAZVBD010000027.1:0-22490 GCA_964625255.1 uncultured Thiohalobacter sp.
TCAGTGCAGGATGCGCGGGATCGACAGGCTGAAGAGCGGGATATCAGCGTCAAACTCAACGCCGTCGTCGGCAATCATCTGGTAACTGCCGCGCATGCTACCCACCGGGGTTTCCAGCATGGTGCCGCTGGTGTACCGGAAGTTCTCGCCGGGTTTGAGGTGTGGTTGCTCGCCGATCACGCCTTCGCCCTTGACTTCCTGTACCCGGTTGTTGGCATCGGTGATGACCCAGTGACGCCGCAGTAACTGGGCAGGTACATTGCCGCAGTTTTCGATGGTGATGGTGTATGCAAACACGTACCGCCCCTGTTCGGGATGCGACTGTTCCTCAATGTAGTGGGTTTCTACATCGACCTTGATGTCGTAGCTGTCTGTTGCCATGAATAACTGCTCCTGATTACGCTTGCAGGATACGTGTTTTGTCGTGAATCGTACAGATTATCCACTGTAATTTCGTGGGAGGCGGGCTTTCGTAAACGGGTCTATATTTGTATTGAACGTACCGTGTATACAGGAGGATGTTATGTTCCTGAAAGACAAAAATACAGGTGATCTGGTGGAAGTGCTGGATATGGCTGCGATGGTGGATCCGTGCCGTGCTGAACTGGAGGGGTGTTACCACGCAGGAGAGGAGTTGCAGGATCCGACGCAGTTCGCCAAGGATCAGCTGGCCTTTCCTTCGGGAGAAGCATTGCCACGTTGCTGGGTTGATGTCAGCTATCGTGGCACCCGCCACTAAAGCTTTGGTGTTGCGCGGATAATATTCTTTTATATCAATTAGTTGCCTATTCCTGAGGTGATTGCCTCGGTCTATAGATTTCATGCAATATGCCGGGATACACGAGCCTGACAGCCACAAACTTGCGGGAAATGTGGGCCGGTTAACAGAAATACCTGCCGTGATCGTGAAAGATGCAAGCGTACACCAACGTATCGGAAACGCACTGGCGGTGTTGCTGTGAATACTATGAAATCAAGGCGTTATCGAAAGCCGGATCTGATGGTTATCCTGACCTGTAGTGTTGCACTTGGTGTTGTGTTGAGTAGCGTGGCGCAGGCGGGTGGGGTTTCCGAGCGTGTAAAGGAACGGGCTGCGACACTACAGCAATTTGGTGTGGATATTCTTACCGGGGAATGGTTGCAGTCTTTTACCGATCTTGATCTGGCCGCGCGGATAAAGAACTGGAAGCCGAAAATCGAGATCGACAAGGGTGGGGATGGTTTGCGTATTTCTCATCCGTTTGGCGTTCATGGCCCGGCACTCAAATTTTCCACCAGTGTTCCGAGGCATGTGAAGCGTAGTTTGCGTGCGGGTGGTGACAATCTGATCGGAAATCTCAACGATAACCCGGACGGTTATATTTTTCTGCAACGTCGCTGGTAGTCGACACTAGTTTCCCTGTTTCTGATTCCCCATTCGTACAAGCTGGTTCGCCAGCGCCGCATACTGTTTCAGCGTGATGGTTTCCGGCCGTGCACCGGGATCTGCGTTGGCGGCTTCGATAGATTCCGTCGGCAGCAGTTTCTTCAGCGTGTTGCGCAGTGTCTTGCGGCGTTGTGAAAAAGCAGCCCGGACCAGCAGGGCCAGGCTTGCCAGGTCATCAACCTGTACCGGGGGGTGTTGCCAGGGCGTCAGTCGTACAATCGCAGAATCGACTTTTGGCGCCGGGGTAAAGGCGCCGGGCTTGACCCGAAACAGGGGGTCGACCTTGCAGTGGTATTGAATCATCACCGACAGTCTGCCGTAGTCCCGGTTGCCCGGCGCAGCAGCCATGCGATCGACGACTTCTTTCTGTAGCATGAAGTGCATGTCCTGGATGGCCGTCGACTGGTCAATCAGGTGAAACAGCAGGGGAGTGGAAATGTTGTAAGGCAGGTTGCCCACCACACGCAGTTGGTCATTGCCAGCCAGTGTCCGGAAATCAAATTTCAGGACATCCTGCTGGTGGATAATCAGTTCACCGTGTCCGCTGGCCTTGTCGGCCAGCGGTTGTATCAGATCCCGATCCAGTTCTACCACGTCCAGCTTTCCACAGGCGTCCAGCAGTGGCAGGGTGATTGCGCCCTGGCCCGGGCCTATCTCCACGACGCGCTGTCCGGGTTGCGGGCTGACAGCCTGTACGATGCGCTGGATGACACCGGTATCGTGAAGAAAGTTCTGTCCGAAACGTTTACGCGCCCTGTGCATCAGTGAACCATGTCGATGGCGCATTGTATGGCTGCAATCAGGCTGCCGGGGTCGGCGCGGTGGCTTCCCGCAATCTCCAGCGCCGTGCCATGATCAACCGAGGTGCGAATAAGCGGTAGCCCCAGCGTAATGTTAACTGCCTGTCCAAACCCCATGTATTTGAGTACCGGCAGACCCTGATCGTGATACATGCTGAGCACCGCGTCAGCTTGTACCAGCCAGGGCGGGGTAAAAAGTGTATCGGCGGGTAACGGGCCGGTGAGGTTCATGCCCTCGTTCGACAATCGCTCGATAACCGGACGGATGATGCTGTCGTCTTCGTGACCCAGGTGGCCGCTCTCCCCGGCATGCGGATTCAGTCCGGCGACCAGTACTCGTGGTGCATCGATATGAAAGCGGGATTGCAGATCCCGGTACAGGCATCGAATGACCGCCTCAAGGCTTTCCCGGGTGATGGCGGCGGGTACCGCAGACAATGGCAGGTGTGTGGTGGCCAGGGCAACCCGCAGGCCGGGTGCTGCCAGCATCATCACGACCTGGTCACTGCCGGTTTTTTCTGCCAGGTATTCGGTGTGGCCGGTGAAAGGGATACCGGCGTCATTGATGACCGCCTTATGAACCGGTGCCGTTACCATGGCCTGGAAGGTTTTATCCAGGCACCCTTCAATGGCGACATCCAGCGTTTGTAATACGTAGGCAGCATTGTCCGGGTTGAGCTGTCCGGCCTGTGACGGGGTATTGAGGCTGACCGGGGAAAGACAGCGCCGTCCAGCCTGTGCTGAGGCAGACGGGTCGAATGGCGATAGTTGCGCAACATGTCTCGTTTGTGCGCCGCGTTCGTGCATAAGCTGCGGGTCACCGATCAACACCAGTTCCGCATCAAATTGACTGGCATCCAGTGCAGCACACAGCTCTGGTCCGATACCGGCCGGCTCACCTGTGGTGATCGCAATACGCGGGGTCACGAGCCTTTATCGATGTACTCAACATAGGATTCATCGCGCAGCCGTCGTAACCAGATTTCCAGTTCTTCATCGATTTTACGCTGGCGTATTGATTCGCGCACGCCTGCGCGGCGATAGGCTTCCGTATCGTCGTGTGTGCGACGATCCAGTACCTTGATCAGGTGCCAGCCGAAACGGCTTTTGAAGGGTTTGCTGACCTCCCCGACTTCAAGTTCGTTCATGACTTTTTCAAACTCCGGGACCATTTGACCGGGACTGACCCAGCCCAGGCTGCCGCCCTCGCTGGCGGAACCGGGATCCTGTGAGTGGGCACGCGCCAGGTCTTCAAAATTATCGCCACCGATAATCCGGTCGTAGAGCTGGGTGATACGTATTTTGACGTCCTTTTCGGTGACCAGCGTGTCCGGACGCAGCAGGATATGGCTGCTCAGTGTCTGGTGGATGGTGTGTTGTTCATCACCGCGAATATCCTCGATCTTGACGATGTGGAAACCACTGGGCGTACGAATCAAATCGCTGATTTGTCCGCGTTTCAGTCGTCCAACGACATCGGAGAAGAATGAAGGCAGTTGTCCGGTCTTGCGCCAGCCGAGATCGCCTCCGTTGAGCGCGTTCTGGCTATCGGATTCCGCAACGGCCACTGTTTTGAAGTCGTCACCCTTCCTGAGGCGGGCAAGAATGCCCTCGGCACGTTGTTTAGCCGCCTTGATCTGCTCCGGGCTGGCAGCTTCCGGGAGGGATACCAGGATGTGCAACAGATGGTATTCGCGTGATTCATCATTGGATTCGGCGGCGGTTTCCAGCAGGTTGTCGATTTCCTGCTCGCTGACCTGCACCCGGTTATCCACCATTTGCTGACGAATCTTGTTCATAATGACCTGGTTGCGGAAGTCCTCGCGGAAAGCAACATAATCGAAGCCGTCTTTTTCCAGCACCTTGCGAAACTCGGTCAATGTCATGCCATTTTGTTTGGCCATACGACGCAAGTTGGTGTTGAGTGTTTCATCATCAACACGGATGCCGGTGCGTTCCGCCATCTGGAGTTCGAGATTTTCCAGTATCAGGCGGTCCAGTACCTGTTTGCGCAGGATATCGCGGGGGGGTAGTTGTGCACCCTGTTTCTGCAATTGATCGGCGACCAGGTGCTCCCGGTTATCCAGTTCGCTTTGCAGGATAACGTCATTATTGACCACAGCCACGATGTGGTTCAGGGGTGTGTTGGCGAGTATTTGTCCCGGCAGGATAAATACCAGAGCCAGAAAAAGGGATATCAGTTTCATTCAGATCTCAGTTCTCAGGTCGTTCGGTGTAGCCAAGGATACCATTTTCCAGCACCGACTCGATGTCACTGCCGATCCGCGTCAGCCCTTTGAGGACAAACTGGAACATAATGGAACGATTGGGCTCGTCCCGGTTGCGAATAATGTACTCGCGTGCGATCAGGCGCGCGCTCCAGCAGCAGCTGTCATATTCTATGCCGGCCATGGCTTCCAGCTTTGACGATGTGTTCAGGTCATAGTACCAGCGTCCGAGCACGTGCCAGGATGGCGTTAGTGGCCAGAGTATCGAGGCGTCAACCTGACTTTGCGAGTTCCGCAGGAACCGGTAGGACAGATTGGCGATTTTGCGGTAACCGGGCCGGTACTGAAGCCGCAGGTTGCCGCGTTCGGTCTGTTCATCGTATGGATCCCAGACCAGGTCCGCCTTGCCTTGCCAGCTGCGCGATAATGCGATTTCCACTTCACTGGCAATACTTGATCGACTGCGTGTTTCCGGGGCGGCGTTATTAAGCGTGACATTGCGGTCGGCGAAGTAGAACAGTTCGCCAATTGAAGCGCGAAACAGCTGGGCACCGGTTTCGGCATTGAGCACCTGCGTCGAAATAGCCGCTGCCAGCTGGTTGGCATCACCCATCCGGTCGACACCGTTGAAACGGTTGTCAGAAAACAGCTCACGGTAGGTAAAAGTGGGTTTGCTGCTATCGAACAGGGGGATATCAGTCTGATCTTCCCTTTTAATATACAGGTAGCGGAGGCGTGGTTCGAGCGTGTGAGTATAGCGCTTACCACCAAATTGCAGGGGACGTTCGAAGAACAGTGTGCCGTCCAGGCTGCCTATCGGTGTCGTGCGGCGTTGTTCTTTGTCCACGCTGGCATTTTGCTGGTCCAGTTTGTAAGCGGTGTAGCGTACTCCGACACGAGGTGTGAGTTCGAAGGCATTGCGGCGTATCGGCCAGCGGATTTCCGGTTGCATATCGATGCGGTCTGCTGTTACGCGTGCATCCTGATCAAAGCGGATCACCGTTGCATCGAAGCTTCCATCCATCCCCAGCGGGCGCCACGGGCTATTGGCATGCAGTGTCAGCGCAGGCAGGCGTTCGTAAGGGCGGTTTGCCGGTGCAATGGTTCGATCGATGGTCTGGTAGTCATCGAAGCGTATACCGGCCTGCCACCAGAGGGTGCGGTAATCAGCCTGTGCTGAACGTCTCAGGTGGGTGGCGCTGGCCAGACTTAGCGAATCGCCCAGGTCATTCAGGTAGTCCTTGTCGGAAACCTGGTCATAGTCGATGCGTGTTGACAGGTGTTCTCCGAACCGGTGGTTATCGCGGAAAGTGAAGCGGTTACGATTTTCACCGGTGATTTTGTCATTGGGCAGTATCTCGTAGTTGATAATGCCATCCTGATTGCGACGTTTATAACGGAACTCAGTACCGAGTAGCGCGCCACGCCTTTCGAGATAACGGGGTGTCAGGGTTGCGTCGTAGTTCGGTGCCAGGTTGAAATAGTAGGGCAGGGACACTTCCATACCCGACCGACTGGACGAGCCGAAGCCAGGCACCAGGAAGCCGCTTTTGCGTCGTTCGTCGATAGGAAACGACAGGTAGGGCGTGTACAACAGCGGCACACCCTTGATATTGAGGCGGGCATTGCGCGCCACACCCTTGCCTTCATCTTCATACAGCGTGACCTTGCTGGCGCGCAGCATCCAGGCATTGCTGCTGTCGGCACAGGTCGTGTAGGTGGTCTTGTCGAATTGCGTAATACCCGGTTCCAGCAACCGGGCCGTTTCTGCACTGCCACGGGCATGGCGGCTGTACAGGCGAAACCGTGTGTTGTAGAAGACGCCACGGTTCTGTTTCAGCCACATCGTGCCGTAGTCAGCGGTCATGGTCATATCGGGTTGGTCAATGCGTACCTGGTTCTCGGCCTGCACTTCCTCACTGCCCTCGGTGTAAATAACACGTTCTGCCATCAGTCGCTGGTCGGCACGGGTGATTTCGGCATTACCGGTTAACGTCAGTTTGCCGCTGGCATCACGGACAGCGGTGTTACCGATTAACGTGGTCGGGGCCTGTTCGGGGTCCCCCTTGAATAATGGATGAAAGCTTTGTACCGGCTGCGGCGGGCAGACAGCCCAGGCGGAAATCAGTGCATAGGGATCTTCATCGGAAGAACGGGGGCTTTTGTCGGCAGCATTGACAGGCGAGAAGGACAAGCCGAGAGCCATGATCAGAGGAATGATTGGGGTTTTCACAAACAGGTATTCGGCTCGGCGGTTATAATTTGGTATGGCGCCTGAATCGCGCAGAGCACCAGTATATTCAATTGTTCGGGCAAAATCGCGCCCGATCCTCCCGCCTGTTCTGCCGCTGGGCGGCAAGGCCGGTTTTTTGACCGGGCATGTCGTTATAATGCATGTTAACACCGCCAGTACTGACCTCGGGATACGCATGACAGATCGGCTAGACCTGCTTCGGCAATGGACGTGCAGCCAGTTTGACCAGCCGGCTGTGGAGCTTGTACCCGCCTCCTCGGATGCCAGTTTCCGCCGTTATTTCCGTATTCGTCATGGCGATGACAGCTTTATTCTCATGGATGCGCCGCCTGGGCAGGAGGATTGCCGGCCTTTCATACACGTCAGCCGCCTGATGCTGCAACTCGGCCTGCATGTGCCTGAGGTCATTGCCAGTGACCTGGAGCAGGGTTTTTTGCTGTTGTCAGACCTTGGAAGCCAAAGTTATCTGGCTGCACTGGATAACACGACAGCAGATCGCCTGTATGGCGATGCCATGGGCGCACTGCTTGCGCTACAAAGTTGCATCACGCCGGATTGCGGCTTGCCTGACTACGACCTGGATCTGCTGATGAGTGAGATGGGGCTGTTTCGTGACTGGCTGCTGGACAGGCACCTCGGGATTAAACTGGACAGCACGCGCGCGGCGGCACTGGAAGTCTGTTTCAGGCAGCTGGCGGACAGCGCTCTGGCACAACCGCAGGTTTGCGTCCACAGGGATTATCACTCACGTAATCTCATGGTCTGCGATAAGCACAACCCGGGCATACTCGATTTCCAGGATGCGGTGATCGGGCCGGTGACCTATGACCTGGTTTCGCTGTTACGGGATTGCTATATCAGCTGGCCGCGTGAACGCATTGAAGACTGGGTTTCCGGGTATTATGAGCTTGCACTGCAAAGCGGAATTCTGCGCACGGATCAGGGCAATGTGGCGGATTTCCTGCGCGGGTTTGACTGGATGGGTGTGCAACGACACCTGAAAGCGGCCGGGATTTTCGCGCGCCTCAAGCACCGGGATGGCAAGTCCGGTTATCTTGCTGATATTCCGCGGACACTGGGCTACGTGAGCGAAGTCTGTGCTGTATACCCGGAACTGGCTCTTGTGGGTGAGCTTGCCGAGCGTGCTGTAGAGGCCCTGTGAAAGCCATGATCCTCGCAGCCGGGCGCGGTGAGCGTATGCGGCCACTGACGGACCGGACACCCAAGCCGCTGCTGGAAGTGGCCGGCAAGCCGCTCATCGAATATCACATTGAAGCATTGCGCGATGCCGGGTTTCATCAGCTGGTGATCAACTATGCCTGGCTGGGCGAACAGATTGCACAGTCACTCGGTGACGGGACGCGCTTCGGCGTGCAAATCCGTTATTCACCCGAGCCGGAGGGCGCACTTGAGACCGGTGGTGGTATTCACAATGCACTACCGTTGCTGGGGGATGAGACCTTTCTGGTCGTAAACAGTGATATCCGGACAGATTATCCCTATGCCAATCTGAATCATCCGTTGCAGTCGCTCGCGCACCTGGTACTGGTCGATAATCCGTCTCATCACCCGCAGGGTGATTTCAGTCTGAAAGACGGGTGCGTCACTGACGGTGGCGAAACCGCACTGACCTTCAGTGGTATTGGCCTGTATCGCGCTGAACTGTTTGCGCGGCACCCGCCCGGTGCATTTCCTCTGGCGCCTTTGTTGAGAGAGGCCATGCGTAACGGGCAGGTGACCGGTGAACATTATCGCGGGCACTGGACCGATGTCGGCTCTCCACAACGGCTGGCCGAACTCAACGCATCATCAGGGAGTGCGATACCGCATGGGTGATGAAATCAGCCACAGCCAGTTTGAGGATGCCGAGTTTGAAGTGTTTCGTGAACGTTTGGCCTCGGAAACGGCACTGCTGGGACAGTGGTTTGAAAACAAGGCTTTCTCTACTCATGTTCCAGTCTGTGGCCTGGAGCTGGAAGCCTGGTTGATCGACAGGCAGGCGCGGCCGGCATCGGTGAACCAGGATTTTCTCAATGCGATGGGTGACCCGCTGGTTGTCCCGGAACTGGCGCTGTTCAATGTTGAGTTGAATGTTCATCCACAGCCTCTCAGGGATCGTGCCTTGTCACGGTTGCACCGGCAGCTTGAAGATACCTGGCGTGAAAGTGAACGTGTGGCAGCCGGTATCGGCGGCACGCGCCTCATGATGGTGGGTATTCTTCCCAGCGTACGCCAGCAGGATTTGACCCTGGACAATATGTCAAAGCTGGAACGCTATCGTGCCCTCAACGAGCAGGTGCTGCGGTTACGTGGAGGCAAACCGTTGATGCTGGATATACACCACCATGAACACCTCAATATTGTGCATGAAGATGTCATGCTGGAATCGGCGACTACCTCGTTGCAGTTACATCTGAAAGTCAGTCAGAAGCAGGCGGCTCGTTACTATAATGCGGCACAAATCCTGTCAGCACCGCTGGTGGCGGCGAGTGCCAATTCCCCCTGTTTGTTCGGCAAGCAATTATGGGAAGAAACTCGCATCCCGTTGTTTGAACAGTCGGTGGAAGTGGGTGGACTGGCCGGTGCCCGGGGTGGCCCGGTGCGCCGGGTCAGTTTCGGTACCGGTTATGTCAGGGAGTCTCTGTTTGAATGCTTTATCGAAAACCAGCAACATTTTCCTGTGCTGTTACCCATGAAGTATGCCGAACCTGAAAGACAGCTACGTCATTTGCGCTTGCACAATGGCACCATCTGGCGCTGGAACCGACCACTCATCGGTTTCGATGATGACGGTACCCCGCATTTGCGTATCGAGCAGCGCGTCATGCCAGCCGGACCTACTGTCATAGACAGTATAGCCAATGCGGCATTTTACTTTGGACTGGCGGAAGCGCTGGCACAGCGTGAGATCCCGCCGGAAAACCAGTTGCCGTTCGCCACGGCGCGTGACAACTTTTACGCCGCCGCACGTGACGGGCTGGAGGCGCAGATAACCTGGCTGGACGGGCGCAAGGGATCGGCACAAAGTCTGCTGCTGGACAAGCTGGTGCCATTGGCGGGTTACGGGCTGGGACTGCTGGGAATCGATGAGGCTGATCGTGACCGTTATCTTTCCATTATCAAGCAACGGGTCAAAAATGCCTGTACCGGTGCAAGCTGGCAACGTGCCTGGCTGGCACGCCACGGTAATGACATGCAGGCGTTGACCAACGCGTATTATGATCGTCAGAAACGTGGCGAGCCCGTGCATGGATGGGACACCTGATGGGTAGCATGTTACGGCAGGTTGAAACGCTGCCAGAGGCTTTTATTGATACCCCGCCGCAGCAGCTTGCGGCGTTACTCGGTGGTCCAACACTGGTGCATTTACCGGGTCGCCGAGAACACCCTCTGTTTGTTTCCGTCCTGTTGCACGGCAATGAAACGACCGGTCTGCTGGCTGTGCAGGCACTGCTGGCGCGCTACTATGACCGTGAACTGCCGCGTTCGTTGAGTCTGTTTATCGGTAATGTCGATGCTGCCAGGGATGGTTTGCGTCGCCTTGCCGGGCAGCCCGATTACAACCGGGTCTGGCCCGGCAGTGAATACCCGGACACACCGGAGAAACGCATGATGGCCGAAGTATTTGACGCTGTGCGTGTGCGCCAGCCCTTTGCCAGTGTGGATGTGCACAACAATACCGGTATCAATCCACACTACGCCTGTATCAACCGGGTCGATCACCGCTATGTGCAACTGGCCAGTCTGTTCAGCCGTACTGTGGTGTATTTCACTCGACCAAAGGGTGTGCAGTCACTGGCCTTTGCAGAGATCTGTCCGGCAGTGACGGTTGAATGTGGCAAGGTCGGGCAGTCTGCCGGCGAGCAACATGCACTGGAGTTTCTTGATGCCTGTCTGCACCTCAATGAAATACACGACCAGCCGGTTGCCGAACAGGATGTCGACGTCTTCCATACTGTGGCGATTGTGCGGGTACCGCGCAGCCTGAGTTTCGGGTTCGGTGATAGCTCAGTGGATATCTGTTTTATTGAAGACCTCGATCACCTGAATTTCCGTGAGCTGCCGGCCGGCAGTACACTGGCAAACCTCAATGGTGTCACTTCATTGCCGCTGGAAGTTTCTGACGAGCAGGGTAATGAGGTGGCTTCGCGTTATTTCACCGTGAAGGATGGGTTGTTGCAGACACTGCGTCCCCTGATGCCATCGATGTTCACCCTGGATGAAAGGGTCATACGCCAGGATTGTCTGGGTTACCTGATGGAGCGTTACCCGCTGTCGAATCAGTAACCGGTTGCTGACAGGTCAATGTTACCGGGGATGCAGGCAAGACGTTGTATGCCAGTCTGCAGGCTGCCGTCGGGATAGAGTTCCAGCCAGCGATAACCGGGTGGTACTTCGTGTACGGTGAACTCTTCGCTGGCGGGCAGGAATTGCAGGCAGGTTGATGGTGAAGCCAGTAGCTGGACATCCTTGCGTTGCTGCGCAAAAGACTGGTGAACATGTCCCCATACAATGGCACGGACCTGCGGGTGACAGTCGATAATGGCAAAGAAGTCATCCGGGTTATCGACCGCCATGGTATCCAGCCAGCGGCTGCCTATGCAGACCGGCTGGTGGTGCAACCATACGACTGTGGGCAGGTCGGGGTGTGTGTCGAGTGTCTGTGACAACGCCTTCAGTTCATCGGCATTCAGGTGCCCTCCATCCTGCCCTGCCACCGTGGAATCAAGAAAAATTAATTGCCAGCCTCCGGCCAGATGACTGCGCACACAGTGGAATTCCTCACCGTGCAGGTGTTTGCGGATGGCGCTGGCTTCATCATGGTTACCCGGCAGACAATAGACCGGGATGCCGAGTTGTCCGATTTGTTTGCGCACCTGCTGGTAGGCGGTTTCACTACCGTCCTGTGCCAGGTCGCCGCTGGCAACCACCAGGTCAAAGGCATTATGTTCCCGCGCCAGTTGTATAACCTGGTCAAGGCATTGTCGGGTATTGAGTCCCAGCAGCCTGCCATCGGCGTCGGCATAGAGGTGGGTATCAGTGATCTGGGTTATGCGTAGTGGTTGTTTGTCCGTCCGGTTTTGTTGCACCTGATTCCGCCCTGTTCATCCCCCGGGGTTTGTGACGCTCGGACTACCCTGTTGAGTCGGGTGTCTGAATGGATTTTATCAGCACTTTGGATTTGCGCTGGTAGTTATACAGGTTCTGTCTTTTCACGGGAAGATCAGACAGTTCGGCACGGCGAAACCCCCGTTCGCGGAACCAGTGTGCCGTGCGGGTGGTAAGAATGAAAAGACGCCGGATCTGCGCACTGGCCGCACGTTGTTCGATGGCTTGCAGCAGCTGGTCGCCCCGTCCCTGTGTCTGGTAGTCAGGATGCACGGCGAGACAGGACAGTTCGGCGATATGGCCCGCGTAAGGGTAGAGTGCCGCACAGGCGATAATCATGCCGTCGCGCTCGACAACGACGAAGCGGTCAATTTCCATTTCCAGCATTTCGCGCGAACGCCGCACCAGTACACCGCTCTCTTCCAGTGGTGCAATCAGTTGCAGGATACCGCCGACATCATCAATGGTCGCAGTACGCATGCCTTCATAGATTTCTGCGGTGATCAGGGTGCCGACACCGTCACGGGTGAACAGCTCCTTGAGCAACCCCCCGTTCTCATGCCGGTTCACCAGATGTGTGCGGCGCACACCGCGCCGGCAGCCGTCCACGGCATGGTTGATATGCCGCACCCAGTCAGTATCCAGCTTGCGCCTTGAATGCAGCAGTTTTTCCGCATCCTGCAACGACAGTTGCCGGATCAGACGGCGCCTGCTGTCGCGCAGGCCATTGCTGTCGGTCAGCAGAATCAGTTTGTCTGCGTGCAATGCGATGGCGGCGGCGGTGGCGACTTCCTCGGCACTCAGGTTGAAGACTTCTCCGGTTGGTGAGTAGCCCAGGGGTGACAGCAGCACGATGCGACCTGCCTCCAGCTGCTGGTGTATGCCAGTGGCATCCAGGCGCCGGACTTCACCGGTATGGCAGTAATCCACGCCATCACGTACACCCAGTGGCCTGGCAATGACAAAATTGCCACTGGCTACACCGATACGCGCATGGGCTGTCGGGGTATTGACCAGGCTCATGGAAAGCTGTGCTTCGATTTCAACACGCAGGCTGCCGACGGCATCCTTGACGCAGGCCAGTGCTTCGTCATCAGTAACGCGCAGACCGTTGACGTACTGCATGTTGGCTTTGCGCAGTTTCAGCCGTTGCTCGATTTGCGGGCGTGCACCGTGTACCAGCACCAGCCGGATACCGAAAGTGTGCAGCAGGGCGATATCGTGGACCAGTTGTTCGAAGCGTTCGTCCAGTGCTTCGCCGCTGAACATCAGCACAAAGGTCGAACCGCGGTGCGCCTGAATGTAGGGTGCGGCCTGGCGGATACTTTCGACGAAGGTGTCCTGCTTGTTTTTGGTCTGTTTGTCAGGCATGCGCGCTAGATTACCGGTTTCCTTACGGCAGGGCTACTCACCTGCTGTGATACAGAAGCGCTGGATCAGCTGCCGCAGCAGGTTTATCGTCGGGTCGATACGCTCACAGGCAAGATACTCGTCCGGCTGATGGGCCTGGTCGATATCGCCTGGACCCAGTACCACAGTGTCTATACCCATGCGCTTGAAGTAGGGTGCTTCGGTGCCGAAGGCAACCGCTGCGGCACTGTAACCGGTGAGTTTTTCTGTGACACGAACAATATCGGAGGCGGCGTCGGTTTCCAGGGCCGGGGTGCCCTCGAACAGCGGGTGGCAATCGAGTTCCAGCCCGCTACCCTCGACGATGCCGGACAGGCGTGTTTGCAGGGTGTGACGTAGCGCCTCGATCTCCATACCGGGTAGCGGTCGCAAATCAATGTGCAGTTCGCAATCGGCACAGATACGGTTGGGGTTGTCACCACCATGAATGTGTCCAAGGTTGAGTGTGGGCACCGGCACTTCGAATAACGGATTTCTGTGTTCAGCCTGTAACTCGGCACGCCAGCGTAGCAGTTCGCTGATAATCGCGTGCATGCCTTCCAGTGCGTTATTGCCCAGCGATGGATCACTGGAATGGCCCGATTGGCCACGCAGATGAATCGCCTCCATGAGGATGCCTTTGTGCAGGCGTACCGGGCGCAGTCCAGTGGGTTCACCGATAACCGCATAGCGTGCCTGTGGGCGTTTTGCATCCATCAGTGCACGGGCTCCGGCCATGGAGCTTTCCTCGTCGGCGGTGGCGACCAGTATCAGGGGTTCGCGAAACTGGCTGGCGTCGAACGAGCTGGCGGCTTCGATGGCCAGCGCCAGAAAGGCTTTCATATCCGAGGTGCCGAGTCCGTACAGGCGGTCATCTTGCCGGGTGAGCCGGAACGGATCGACGCTCCAGCGACCCTCGTCCCAGGGGACGGTATCGGTGTGACCTGCCAGTACCAGTCCACCGGGACCACTGCCCAGTGTGGCGATCAGATTGGCCTTGCCCGGTTGATCGGGCAAGGGCATGATTTCGACGCGATAGCCGAGCGGCTCGAGCCAGCCGGCCAGTCGCTCAATGACCAGGTGGTTGCCCTGGTCGAATGTCGCATTGACGCTGCTCACGGAAGGTGCGGAGATCAACCCGTCAATCATGTCCAACAAGTCGGGTGTGTTGTGCATGCCGGGCAGCCTACCACGTATCAGCTGTCAGTCAGCTGGCGTCAGGTCGCCCGATTGATTGCAGGCCATATTGTTTGAGTTTGCGATACAGTGTGCGCTCACTGATGCCCAGGATCCGGGCAACCTGCGCACGTTTCCCCTGGTGTTCTGCCAGCAATTCGGCAATGTAGCGGGATTCCAGTCCCCTGATTGAAGGTTCCGGTTTATTGGTGCCGGCAAAATGCTGAGCACCCTCTGCAGGGGATGACTCGATGGCGGAATCGGTGTGGATTTCCGCCGCCGAAATAATACCGTTGGTACTCAGGGCGGCCGCGCGTTGCAGGACATTGCGCAGCTCACGTACATTGCCGGGGTAATCGTGGTGCTTCAACGCTTCCCGGGCATCGTTCGTCAGACGCAATGCCACATTCTTACCGTGACTCATACGTTGCAATAATGCCTCGGCAATTTCGGAAATATCTTCTCTCCGGTTGCGCAAGGGAGGGATTTCACACAGGATGCCGGCAATTCGGTAGTAGAGGTCAGCGCGAAAGCTGTTACCGGCGACCAGGTGACGCAGGTTTCTGCTGGTTGCGCATATGATACGTGCATCGGCACTGAGTAGTTCGCGACCACCCACGCGGCGGAACTGACCGGTTTCCATGGCGCGCAGCAGGCGTCCCTGCAGCGATTGTGGCAGGTCACCAATCTCATTGAAGAACAGCGTGCCGCCATCTGCCTGCTCAAACAGACCGTAGCGGCGGCCGATACAACCGGTGAAGGCGCCACGTTCATGCCCGAATAATTCACTTTCGAAAACCCGTTCGGAGATGGCGCTGCAGTCCACCATGGTGAACGAATGGCCGTTACGATCAGAGCGGCGATGAATATATTCAGCGGCGAGATCCTTGCCGACGCCGCTTTCCCCCGATAACAAAACCGGGGCAGTGGTTGCTGCCGCACGGGTCAGGTTTTCAATGCAGACCAGGAAAGGTTTTGAACGGCCAACCAGTCGGTGCTGTTCGCAGTCGAGATCATCGCTGCGCGCCAGCGGGAACACCGCCTCGCCAAGGTACATGGAACCATCCTGGCCGAAGATGGGAGAACCCTTGATCCGGACATGTTCAGGGAGTGCATTGGCGTCGTAATGGATATGCAGTACCTGGTGGGGCGCACGGGTCTCGAATACTTTTTTGTGAGGGCAGTCTTCACCGTTTAGGTGGCACGGTACATCGGAACGGTGCGACACCTTGTGGCATTTGCGGCCGATGATGTCCTGGGTTTCCACGCCATAGGCCTGTTTGTAGGCGCTATTGGCGGCGACAATATTATAGTTATCGTCGATCAGGACAAAGGGATGATCCTGAGCGTCGATGAGCGACTGTACCTCTACCGAGAGCTTGTCCTGACCCATGAGTTCTCCTGAACCTGACGCGTGCTGCCAATCTGACAGGTTCGCATTCAACCCCCAGAGTGTAGACGATAACCCTGTGATTGACATGGCGGCGGGTCATTTGCGCTGCGATCCCTCAAGCAGTAGCGCGGAAATATCGTTCCCCGGACTGATCTCGTTAAACGCGGCGAGTATCAGCTGGTTGCGGTTGGTGACCTTGAATTTCCTGAACAGTTTTGCGAGGTGCATTTTTACGCCCTGGTGCGACAGGTGGACTTCGTCGGCGATCTGCTTAATGGCCAGCCCCTTGAAAACTTCACAGAGAATCTGGATCTCGCGCCGGGTCAGACCGCTGTAGAGCTGATTGATGTTTTCGTGGAGCCGGGTTTCCAGGACATCATCGAATTCGTGCTGGGTTCTGATGAAGCGTTCCATGATGTGCCGCTCTATCCATGTTTTGCCGTTTAGAACGACCACCAGGGCACGTTTTATGTGCTCACCATTCATTCGCTCATTGATATAGCCGTGCGCACCGGCACGTATAATCTGAAAGAGATGCTCGTCGTCCATTTCCTTGCCGAATACGAGGATGCGAATATCCGGGGATGTATCAAGAATGCTGTGAATAACGTATTCCGGTGACACCCTGAGAGTGTCGTCCTGGATCATCAGTACTTCAGCGTTGGTCTCTGCGAAATTTGCCAGACCGGTTTCTCCGGGGTCTGTACAGGTCACCTGGTAGTTACCGCTGCTGGCTTCAATCAGGCGCGCCATACTGTCGATGGAGAAATCCTTGTGGCCAATAATCGATATTCGGGTTTTTTTGTTTTGCTGTCGTACGATACCGTTGATGCCAGTCGCATCCGGTGTTGATGAATCAGGGAGGGTCATGTTGTCTGCTGCCTTGAAAAAGTATTCCGTGAATACCGGAAAACATGGCAAGTAACGGGCCATGACTAAAAAACATTATAATAAACAAAAGGATATGGGCATATATGGGCATAAGCTCAGAGACATACGTCTACCACAGGTCGAGTGACAAAAATTCCGACAGAATCGGGAAGAATTCGTCTGAACTTGTGGAGTGTTTCTTACCCGTTCAGTCACACCCTTCCACTTCGAATAGGGAAAATGACTTTTTATGAATATAGCTTGTTGTAATTTATATTAAAATCAGCCAGCCACGAATGATTACACAGGTAAACGGATTTGTTGTCATTTCCGACGGTGCAACCTGCCAAACTGACCATTTGTCATGCCAGAATGGCAAAATGTGATGTTTCTGTTAAGGAAATTAACAAGAGGGTAGCACCGCTTTGATGACGAATTCTTGCGTCAGATGTTAGCGTTGTGGCTCAAGATGGAGGCACCTCGGGTCGAAAACAGGGCATGACCCATTTATACAGAACTCTTTTTCCTGCCTGCTGCCTGCTGGCATCCCTATCTGTCAGCTTTTCAGCGTCGGCCAGCCTGCAACAATTTCAGTCAAGCTGGGAAGCGTCGGAGTGGGTCGTTGATACGGCACCCAAACATTGTTCCCTGACCCAGGCTATCCCGCGCTTCGGGCGCGCACGTTTTGAACAGTATTCCGGACAACGCCTGACGTTTTCCCTGCTGGTCGATCAGCCGCCCGTACGTCGCCAACAGGTACATATTCGTTCGGAGGCACCACCCTGGCAGCCTGAAGGAATGGAACGGGATTTGGGAAACTTCAGCTTGCAACAGGGCAAGACACCTTTAACGATTCCGCGTGAGCAGGCGTTGCGGCTTTATTACGAGCTGGAGCAGGGTATGCAGCCGGTTATTGAATTTAACGACTGGGGTGATGGCAAGGACCGTGTGGCAGTGACATTGGTGCCGGTGCGTTTCCGGGAGGCACTGCCGAAGTTTCTCGCGTGTACGTCGGGTTTGATGTATCTGGATTTCGAGCCGGTGGCTGAAAAACGTGTGTTCTTTTCGACGAACAGCGCAAGTCTGAGCCGAAAAACACGGCGTGCTCTGGAAGTCATTGCACGTGAGTACCGTAAAAAGAGTGATATCCGCATTATACTCGGCGGTCATAGCGATGAACGCGGTGACCCGGCATTCAATATGGTGCTGTCGCGCCAGCGCGTCAGCAAGGTGGCTCGTTACCTGCGCTCACGTGGTGTCCCTGCCGGTGCGATCGAAACGCGTGTCTTTGGTGAAACACAACCGGAGGTGACACAAAGCAATAACAGGGCATGGGCAACGAACCGGCGCGTCACCGTGTGGATTGCGAATCGCTGACTCTCGTCGCCAGGGGGTAATGTGTATCGATTGACGGGTCGGTGTGAACTTTTACGATCCTGGTAGTGTCTCTAATGACAACAGACTGACAAGTTGTTGTTAGTCAGGGATTCCAGGTTCAGTCATTCAGTAAATCCCCTCCCACTGAACCGGATTGTTAGCGCGGGCATCAGCCCGCGTTTTTTTTTGCCCCGGCCATGCGCGACATTTTGTCGCGCGACAATCTGCCACTTCCCGGGGAATACCCGGTGTTCTAGCCTTCCTCCTGGGCGATACGTGCATGCACAGCCTGAAAATCCTGGAATATAAAACCAGGGTCGAAAAAACCAGGAGTGAAGTCATGAATACCTCAAACCCGATCCGCTATTACCTGGGGCTGTGTCTGCTGCTCCTGCAGACGCCGGCAATGGCCTATATCGGCCTGTGCTGCGGCAAGTGTGGTGGCAATATGCCGATGAATATTCCTGGTGGTGGTATTCCGGAGACCCACGAATGGCGCGTCAAGCTGAGTTCCATGTCTATGCGTATGGATGGTCTGCGTGACGGTACCGACAGCGTGAATCCGAATAGCTTGCTGGGTATGCCAGTCATGATGGGGCAACCGACAGGTAAGTTTATGGCGGTACCCACTGACATGGATATGTCCATGCTGAACCTGACGCTGGGCTACAGTGTCAGCGATGACTTTTTCGCCGGCATTATGCTGATGTGGAAAAGAAATGATATGGATATGTTGTTCAACAGCATGATGCAGGGTGTGACCGGTAGAGAAGGCTTTACCATGAAAACTGACGGTCTCGCTGACACGATGTTGATGGCCAAGTACCGGCTGTTCAGCGACGACCCGTTGATTCCCACCAGCCAGGCCTCGCTGTTGTTCGGGCTGAATCTTCCAACCGGTTCCATCAATCAGAAAAACAGTGAGCACCCGCTGAATTTCCGGCAACAGGAGCAGATTCCCTACAGCATGCAGCTTGGTTCCGGTACGTTCGATCCAACTATCGGTCTGCTCTACCAGGGTTCAGGCTCACCCTGGTGGTGGGGCGCTAATGCCGCGTATACCGCACGGTTGTACGACAACAAACGAAACTATCGCCTGGGCAACGAGTTTCGGCTCGACCTGTACGGCATGTACCAGGTACGCCATGATTTCCTGGTGCAGGCGCAGCTGAATGGCAGCGATCAGGATTCCATCAACGGTGAAATGGATGAGGCAAGGAGCGGCGAATCGGGCCATGTTGTGCAGGGCGATCCCGACTCGCCCTACATGACACCGCTCTGGGATCCGGACAATTATGGTGGTACACAATTATTCGCGACGCTGGGCTTTCAGTGGCAACCCGCGCCGTTACATATCGTGGATTTCACTGTCAGCGTGCCTCTGTATCGCGATCTCAATGGGCCGCAGTTGGAAACTGATTACCGTGTCATGTTGACCTGGTATATCGAATTCCCCACTAAAAAGAGTATTCGCTACGGCATTGGCCGGGCAAAATCAGACAGCCGGCTGGGATTCTGATGTCATGAAAAATATACGCCAAACGGTATTTCCGATCCTGGCCATGCTTCTTGCATCAGTTGTCCTGGTTGCAGGCTGTTCGATTTCCACACCGGCCACCATTGTCATTCCTGATGAGGGCAGTGTGGGTGCAGATATTTACCGTGCCCGTTGTGGCAGTTGCCATGCCCTGCCGCACCCCAGGCGGTTATCGTACGCTGGCTGGCAGGTTTTGTTACCTGTCATGGAACAACGGATGCAGGAACGCGGCATGGAGAAATTCAGGGACGAGGAACGCCGCATCCTGTTGACCTATCTGAAGGAACACAGCCGTTGATGGTGTGGCTGAGCAACTTGCGGATACGGAGCCTGCTGATGATCCGGGTGCTGCTACTGATGGCTATGCCGGGCGTGCAGGCTGCGCCCGACTTCGATTCGCTCAACATCACGCCGCCAAAACAGCGTCTGCCTGCCCCCGATTTTAGCCTGCCCACCTTAAACGGTGGTGAACTGCGATTGAGTGATTTCCGTGGACAGCTGGTGCTGCTTAATTTCTGGGCGAGTTTCTGCACACCCTGTCTTGAGGAAATGCCTGCCTTGCAGCATTTGTGGGACGAATATCGCGATGCCGGATTCGTTGTGCTGGCGGTGGCTGCAGATCGGGGCAGTATCGAACCGGTCGCTGCCTTCATTGAGTCCGGGGATTACCGCTTTCCTGTGGTGCTGGATGTCGATGGCGAGGTTCGCAACCGCTACGAGGTTCGTGCATTACCGACCAGCTATCTGATTGGTGCAGATGGCCGGTTTCTGGGGCGCGTGGTCGGCCCACGTGACTGGTATACCGAAAATTATCGACAATTGGTGGGTGATTTGTTGTCCGGTAAACCTGTGGAGGGTATGTCTATTCCCTGACCGGGCGTTTCGCCAGCTTGCGTTGCAGGGTCCTGCGGTGCATGCGAAGCTTCCGTGCGGCAGCAGAAATATTGCCATTGCATTCCGACAGTACTTTCTGCAAGTGCTCCCACTCCAGTCGTTTTATACTGATCGGATCACTTGAGACCGCAACATCGGGGTCTCCCTCATCTTTATGCAGTGCCGCGAGAATTTCATCTGCATCGGCGGGTTTTGCCAGGTAGTGTGTTACGCCCAGTTTGATGGCTTCAACCGCCGTGGCGATACTGGCATAGCCGGTCAGAATCACCATGCGGGTATTTTCATCACGCGCGTGCAATTGTGTCGCCAGTGAAAGACCGGATTCCTGGCCAATGCGCAGATCGATAACCGCATACTCCGGGTCGAGAGCCTCGGCCTTTTCCAGACCGTCCGCGATATTGTGCGCACTCTCCACCCGGTAGCCACGATCCTGAAGGGCATCTTTAAGTACCTCACAGAAAATTTCATCATCGTCGACGATCAACAGGGTTGGATGCGTGCTGCCGGAATCGTTCATTGCGATGAATCCATCTGTGTCAGGAGGAGTTGTATACGGGTGCAGGTTCCCCCGTCACGGCGGTCAAACAGGGCAATATCACCACCCAGCCGTTGCAGTGTTGCATGTGTCAGGAAAAGACCAAGGCCCATACCATGTTCCTTGTTGCTGATCTGGTATTCACCGAGCGTGGCGGCAACGTTGGGGTGCAGGCCTGGCCCACGATCGAGAATATCGATTATGAGTTGCTGTGTATTCCATCTGGCGTCGATTTCAAGGGCTTCCTCTGAGGCATCAGCGGCGTTGTTCAGCAGGTTAATCAGGGACTGCTGCAAGGTCTGCTCGTCGATAATAGCGGCTTCCGTCGGTTGTGACGGCAGTTTGATGGAGAGCTTTGCGCCCGGGCGCTGTGCTTTCCAGCTTTCCACAACACGTTCAAGCCAGGTCTGGACAGGAATCAGTCCACCACTCTCGGCGCGCAGTTCACCGGCCGAGGCCGAAATGACAGACAGGGCCTGTTTACAACGGTCGACCTGATTACGCAGGATTTTCAGTTTGCGCTTCATTTCTTCCGGTACCTCTGAACGTTCAAGTTCACGAGTGACCACAGCCATGGTGGAAAGCGGGGTGCCCAGTTCATGCGCGGCACCGGTGGCCAGCGTACCCAGGGCGACCAGTTGTTCGTCATGTAGCGCCTGTTCACGCGCCTGTGCCAGTAACTTGTCCCGCTGGCGCAGTGTATTGGCCATGCCGACCACAAACCATGCAATCAGCGCTGCACTGAGTGCAAAACCAAACCACATACCAAAAATATGCTGACTGAAAGCCTGGTTGTGGTAGATGTGCGCATCGTTGCCGAGAGGCCGGTAGTAAAAGAAAAGCAGTGAATAGCAGAGTGTTGTCAATGCGGCCATCAGCCAGACCGCCGGTGCAGACAGCACGGTGGCGGCGATAATCAGCGGTATAAGAAACAGCCAGGCAAATGGATTAGTGGCGCCGCCGGTGTAGTAGAGCACAGCGGCCAGTGCCAGTACGTCGATGCACAGTTGCAGGAAAAACTCCTGGTTGCTGATGACGGCGTTGCTGCTGGCGCGCAGCCAGGTCCACAGACTGGCAAATGCCATGAGTGCAAGAATAGCAAGCAGGGGTGTCAACGGCAGCGGGATAGCGGCGACAAAGTGAGCACCCAGTATCGCGAGCATCTCTGCCACAACCATTAACCCGCGCAGTAGCGCCAGCCGTCGAAGGTTGCTTGAATCACTCGATTTTTCGAGGACTTGTATCAGCATGGTGGCTATTCTAGCAGTCGCGTATCAAAAGCCGACAGCGGCAAATTGTCGCATCTGTCCCGGTGGGGCGGATATTTTGGGCTGCACCATTGGAGGGCTGCGGATTGCCCGGTACAATGCCTGTTTTGCCGGTAATGGCGCTATCCGGGCGTCCAGAGGAAAAACAATGGCTGACAAACTGAACCGCTTCAGTTCCCGTATCACCGAACCCCGCTCACAGGGCGCCTCACAGGCGATGCTGATCGGCACGGG
>CAZVBD010000028.1:0-22085 GCA_964625255.1 uncultured Thiohalobacter sp.
CGCGGGTTATAGAAATGCTCTTTGACTTTTTCGGAATAGTCCCACATCTGACATCACCTCGGTATTTGGCAAGCGTGTTACAAACAACGTTACCCGGAGGGGTTTGCAATGCTCATGCCATACCGGGCAAGCAGGCTTTGATGCCTGTTTTTACGGCTTTTCCTCACGAGAAAGACAAAATGGGTTTGTAGCAAAAGCGACAATCCGGATGGTATGCGGTAAGGCCAGCGTGGGATAAACGACAAGCCTGGCCTGATTGAGGTCCGTGATAAAGGAAGGGATCGACTCAATATCACCTCGGGTAATACCAGTAATATTATTCATCATTCCGCCTGTTCAAGTTCAGTCACCTTCCGCAACAGAACAGCCTGACAGCGTCCAACCTTCGTACGGGTTGCAAGGTAATTTGAGATGTAGAGACCTGCTCCCAGTCCGCAAAAACTGCAAAGTGCAACCACGCCATCACCGAAACCCCAGGCAGCACCTGTCGATGCGGCCAGCACCAGGGTTATGACGGGCAGGAGATAGGCCAGGAAGGATGCCTCTACCAGCTCGGATTCACGGATACCGATTACAGCCTGTTCCCCCGCCTTCAGTCCCAGATGATTTCGAACCCGGACGGGTTTATCCCGTCGGCCGAACCAGCGCTGGAGCACCGAAGTTCCACAGTGACCGGCTACGCGGCACTGCCCACAGGGCGATTGGGATTGCACATCCAACAAGGCGTATTCACGCAGGGTGGATGCTACCCGGGTGGTTTTCTCAATCATGCTTATTCCTCCCAGCCTTCAGTTTCCATGACATCGAAGCGACCGCTATCCGGCGGCTGCTGGGAGGCAATGGCGCGTGCCAGCCAGGCACTGGGACCCGTGCGCAACTCATCCTGCAACGATGCCAGCAGATCGGCAACCGGTGTACCGGGGAGGACTTTGACAGCCTGTATGCCACGGGCCTTGAGCTGGCCTACGGCGGACGCCCCCACGGCCTGGGAATACACAGCGATACAACCCTCAAGGGCCTGTAACCTCGCCGCCAGTTTGTCTTCGTTACCGTCCTGCGCCGAATACCCGAACTGCGCCACCTCCAGCAGTCCGGTGTTATCCCGGTCCAGGCCATAGATGGCAATGGAACCGGCCGAACCGAAATGCTGGTTGACGGTATTCATATCCGTACTGGCAAAGGCTACTTTCAGGGCACTTTCCATCCAGAAATCCTCAGTGCCGCCATTGAGTATCCTGAGTCGTCTCTGCAACGACATGCTGAATCTCCGGCTTTTGTGCATAAATTGAGTGGTAGGGAGGGATCTCGCCGCGCTCCCGGCTTAACAAACTGTTGGCCAGATCCACCAGGGTCTGTTGTGTTCCCTGATAACCGATCCAGACCCGTTGGTGACCACCGAGCAAATCATATTGCGGGAAGCCCGCCCTCAGCAACGGTACACCCAGTCTTCTAGCGCTTTCCACCGCGTGAGAATTACTGATGATCATTTCAGCTTTGTTTTCCGTGGCCAGGCGTTCCAGTTCCTCCAGATCGCCCAGCTTGACGACTGCGGCGGCGACCTCGTTGAGCACTGGCGCATTGGCGGGTGAAACGGCAGCAACGGTTTCGGCGCCCATACCGGCTAGCAACTGGCTCAGGGCATTCAGCAGATCCGGATCAGCGGCAATGGCGATACGTGCCATGCCCAGCATGAAATGGGTATCCAGCATCGTGTCCTGCAACCGGGCGCGACTACGCTTCAATTTTTCCGGTACTGTTTCACCGGATATCCCGGACAGGGCAACAAGCAGCCCGTCCACAGCATCCAGCCCCATCAGATGATCGAAACGCCAGTCGGGTACGCCGGTGCGCTCTTTCAGTACATCTGCCGCCTTGTACAGTGATGCTCCAACCACCAGTGTGGCCACCGAGCAACCCAGGGTTGATAATTCCTGGACTGAAGTTCCACCTATTGTTAGCGGGCTGAAATCCAGATCGGTGAGATGGCCATCCAGTGAATCGGAAAGATCCGGTATGAGTACCGGGTGCAGCCCGAACAGTTCGAGCATGTCTTTCAACACGTCAACATCGCCGGAGGTAAGGTGTGAACCCGCCAGAACGGTAACCTGTTTTTTTCTCTGGCCCGGTTTTGTTCCGGCTTCATCAGCCGACGGCACGGTGACCTCGATCAGGGCTTTTATTGCTGCGGCAAATCCGCTTTCCATACAGCCCGTATAGTCGGGTGTCGAAACCGGTACAACCGGAACAGAATTGAAGCGGGGATGCTTCTGCCGGAATTCCTTCACGGCCATTTTGATATCACAGCCCTGGGTTTCGGACAGGCCCGTTGTGGGCACGCCAATCAATGCCGGGGCGGATTTTTCACACAGGGTTTTCAGCCCCTCAATCACACTGTCTCCAGAACCCATCACCGAAGTAACCTGGTCCATTGCGCTGGTCTGCAAGGGAATCGGTTCACGAAAATGACGGACAAAGAATATCTTACCAAACGCCGTACAACCCTGTGAGCCATGCAACATGGGAATGGCGCGGTGAAACCCGAGGAAGGCAAGTGCAGCACCAATGGTTTGACTGGCCTTGAGCGGATTGACCGAGAGCGCCTTTTTTCGTTTCTCTATTTTTGCCATGATCAGGCTTGCACCTCTTTCCCATCATCAGTAACGTGTTCCGGCCCATTCGGGGTGCGTCCACTTTTTTCCAGTAACCTGTTCTCCCAGGGAGCCGGTTTGCGGACGGATGCCCACACCGGGCTTTCCAGGGTAAGCGCCAACTGGCGGGCCAGTTCGATCATGCCCGTGTAACCGGCGTAGCCAAAATCGCGTTCCTGGTTGATATCGAGAAAGGGAATTCGGGCTTTCAGTGCCGTATACATGTTGCGCCCGCCGGCTATGAGAATGTCGATACCCTGCTCGTGCACCAAGTCCAGCAGGGCACGCGGATTACCGTCCTCGATCATCCGGGCGTCTTCACCCATCAGTTCACGAATACGGGCCTTGTCCTCTTCGGTCGATTTTTTGGTGCCCGTGGCCACCACCTCCATGCCGAGATCCTGCAGGGCCGAGATCACCGACCACGACTTCACGCCACCGGTATACAGCAGCACACGTTTTCCCCGCAGGCGCTCACGCCAGGGTTCCAGTGCGGTATCGATACACGCCTCCTCACGGGCAATGAGCGACTCGGTGCGTTGCGTCAAATCTGAATCATCAATAATGCGCGCCATGTCCCGCAGGGCCCGCGAAACATCACCCACCCCGTAGAAACTGCCTTCAAACCAGGGGGTACCAAAGGCCTCCCAGAGTTTGCGGGCCACATTGATCATGGCTTTGGAGCAGACCATCATGTTCACTTGCGCCCGGTGCATGGTCTGCACCTCGCGGTAGCGGGCATCACCGGACAGGGTGCAGAGTACGCGTATGCCCAGCTCATCCAGTAGTGGCAATACGTGCCATAGCTCACCGGCAATGTTGTATTCACCGATGAGATTGATGTCATGTACCGTGATATTTTCCCGTCTGCTGTTTTCCGGTAACGGGTCAGGCTCACGACGACCGATGACGTACTTGACCATTGTTTCGCCGGCAATGCGGTTGCCCAGGTTCTTGGTGCCGTAAAACCCCGCAGCATCCACCGGCACCACGGGTGTGCCCCAGCGTTGTTCCGCCGACTTGCACACCGCTTCGATATCATCACCGATCAGCGCCGGGACACAGGTGTTGTACACGAACACGGCTGCCGGCCGGTAACTGTCGATGGCCTGTTTGATGGAATGAAACAAACGCTTCTCACCCCGCCCCATGATCACGTCCTGTTCAGTAAGATCCGTGGTCATGCCGGTTTTGTACAGCGCCGGCCCCGAGGAACGGGTACCGCGGTTGTCCCAGGAGCTGCCCGCACAGGCGATGGAACCGTGGACGATGTGGGCCACATCGGCAATTGGCAGCAGGGCGATTTGCGCCCCGTCGAAGGCACAGCCCCCGGCGGCGGCGCCGGGTTTGGGACGGGCGCAGCCGGACTTTGACTTCGTGTTATGGGAACAGGCCGGCTCATCGAGCAGTGCGGCGATATCCTTGGGTTTCATGGTCTACTACCGTTTCAGTCGTTACCATTACGGTATTGCAACCCTTATGCCAACAGGCGGTTTGTTGATTCCGCGCGATTTTGTCGTGTGTTGCCTTGTCTCGATGACGACAATGCTGTGCTGGCGATGGGAGCAATTCATACATCAGACTCCGTAGGGTGTGGCTACCCAGTCCCTGAGTACCTTGACGTCACGCGCCGGCAGATAGTCGTAGGCGCCTGTAAGATCGTTATGGATAGCCTCCGCCACGCGGGGCGAAACCTTCTTGCAGACCAGCATGTGAAAGTACCAGGCCATGGGATAACCCGCCGCCCGGTCAAAGTCGTGAATGAGGTTGGCAAGATCGGCGCCGTATAGCGAAGCATCCGGATCCAGCTCGTCCAGTTCACCGCTGAACGTGGGAACAGGTTGCGCCTGCATGACGGGCTCACCGTAGCCATCCGTGTATTCACGCAGATTCAGTATCCAGTGTTTACAAAACCGCCCTGGTTCACCGGCACTGCTTCGGTCCCAGTCTTCCAGAAAGCGTTCAACCGGTACCCGGGTATCAAGGTTTGCTGTCAGATTTTTAAGGTATGAGGCGAGTGGCGTGACCCGGCGAAGCAGGTAGCGGCAACTTGCAACTGGCTCGAAGGGCATCCTGGTGTAGTGCACCGGATCGATGAGTTCTTCCAGATCATCGGGATACGTCTCTGGTTCAACCAGTGCCCGGTCCAGGACCTCCTGTACCTCTTCCACTTCCAGTTGCACGAAATCACAGGCCCGATCACCCGTCACCGCGACCAGGTAGTGCGTCTGGCCGTTTAAACGGGTGGCGAAGTAGGGCGTTTCCGCACATTTATTGAGTAGTGTATGGATATCCCCGGCGGATTCCCGCTCGATCCACTCGACCAGGTTATCCGCTACGCGCCTACCCTGCTCGTTAACTACTCCGCCGACGCGATACCAGCCGCCACGAGTCAGGACCTGCTGAAAAGACAATCCGGGAGCAATTCGTTTCAGGTTCCTGATCAGTATTTCGTGACCTGTCGCTGGCATTGAGCGGGCGCAGGTTCTGGCAAGACGGATAAAATCGGTTTCCACTTCCATCAACACAAGACCCTGGGCAATGCTGTCAACACTCCTCACATCCTGTTGTACTTTTAAAGCGCACCCGGTCCTGTGCCGCATGACCCATTGCCCTGGCCAGCCAGGGCGGTGGGGAGTCTGCGATAATCTGTTGCAGAAGGGAAAGTCTGTCCCGTATGCTGCCACCGTCCGGATGTTTGACGGGGTGAACACCCGCCTTCACCACTCTGGCCGCCGCCGGGCCACCAATGGAAGCAACGAACAACACCTGACAATCCCCGATGAGTCCGGCGCGATAGCTATTTCTGTCATCGCGGGTTTCAGGATCATCCGTTTCACGGGTATCAATCAAACGGAACCCGGTCTCGTCCACCTGGTAAATCAGGAACCGGCTGCAGGAACCAAAATGTCCGTCCAGTTCCTCATCGGTGTTTGAGGCGCAGGCAACGCGGATGGAACCGGATATAGTGCTCTCCCCGGAAATACAGGTTTTATTCATAGGTGTTTTCCTTTCAGGCCGGCACGATGCAATCATCTTCCATACAGATATCCAGGCACTGGGGACTATCGAAATCATCTTTACATTCAGTGCAGGTGTCGGTGTTAATTGCATAAACCCCCTTGTGGGGTTTAATGGATTCAGTCTTGCACACAGGCTCGCAGTCACCGCATGCCGTACATAATCCCGCAACAATGGTTAAAGCCATAATATGATCTCCAGAATTATCAGATCCGTTTGAAACGCAGGGTGGTCGGGAATCCGGGTGGCGGACTGATGGGGTCGATGTAGTAGCGGGAACCGTCTGTCAGTTTCACTTCACCGCCCCATTGTCCGGACGTGTCGAATTCCACTGAACGGATGGTTGCTTCCAGATCCTTTTTCGCCACGTAGAACAGCAGTACGCCATCCGGGTTACGTCGTATCATTACACTGGGCATAGGGCGCTATCCGAACCTCAACGAATGAGGTCGTAGTTATAGTCGGTGCTTCCCATGTCACGGGTTTCTTCATCGAGGCGTTCCAGCACGGCATTCACCAGGGTCTTGAGGATGTACATGGCACCCTCGTAACCCAGCGTGGTATCACGATGCAGGTGGTGACGATCAAAGATCGGGAAGCCGATGCGAATCAGCGGAACCTCGAACGCCTTACCCTTGTGCAGCGTGTCACGTTGGATAAACTTGCCGTAGGAATTTCCGATCATGAAATCCGGCTTGTCGGTAAACACCAGCGAGCGCATGTGCCACAGATCCTTGCGGGTGTATACCTCGCTATTGGCACCATAGGGCGATTCGGCAAGGATACCCTCCATAGCTTTCTTCCAGCGCTTGTTGGCCTGGTTGCAGAGGATGTGTTTTGGCTCGGCGCCCAGTTCCAGCAGGAACTTGCTCATCCCCATCACGAAGTCGGCATCGCCCCAGAGTGCAAACTTCTTGCCGTGCAGCCAGGCATGCGAATCGGTCATCATATCCACCAGGCGGCCGCGTTCCCGGGCAAGGCTGTCGGGAATGGGCTTGCCAGTGATTCCGGAAACTTTCATCAGGAACTCGTCGGTCCAGTCCAGACCCATCGGAATATTGACTGCGTTGGCCGGCTGGTTCCAGGTGCCCTTGATGAACTTTTGGGTTTTCACCGACTGCCAGGGTTGCAACAACAGGGTATCAATGGCATTTGGGGCATCCCTGACTTCATCCATCGTGGTGCCACCCTCGTACATGCGGTATTCACCATCGGCTGGCGTATCCAGCACCTCGCTCGGATCAGAAAGCAGGGTGTAATCCACATCCATCGCTTCCAGCATGCGCCGGATAACCCGGTAGTTGCCCAGATAGGTTTCAAAACCCGGAACAATATTGATCTTGCCGTTGCTACCGACTTTCTTGTTGTCCATATCATTGAGGGTGAAGTAGCGCAGGATGCCATCCAGCATACTGTCCCAGCCGGTGGTATGAGATCCCACAAAGCTGGGCGTATGGGCAAAGGGCACGGGGAAGTTCTCATCGATATACCCTTCCTTTCTGGAGTTGCCGATAAAGGCATTCAGATCGTCACCAATAACTTCCGCCATGCAGGTGGTCGAGACGGCAATCATTTCAGGCTTGTAGAGTGCTATGGCATTCTTCAAGCCATCAGACATATTCTTCTGGCCACCGAACACTGCGGCATTTTCGGTCATGGAATCAGATACACAGGCAATTGGTTCCTTGAAGTGACGATTGAAGTAGGTGCGGAAATAGGCAACGCAACCCTGGGAACCATGCACATAGGGCAGGGTTTTCTCAAAACCCAAAGCGCACAGCACAGCGCCGAGGGGCTGACAGGCCTTGGCCGGGTTAATGGTCAGCGCCTTGCGCTCGAAGTTGAGCAGCTGGTATTCCGGCGTGGTTGTCCACTGGAATACTTCGTTGATTTTTTCCTCAGGATGACATTCCTCGAACATCGTCCGCTTGTTGTCGAGGCTTTCTTTATAGTCGTTATCGCGAAACAGCGGATAACTGGGCTTGATATTGTCTACTGATTGACTCATTTACAGGTCTCCTTAACGCGCCACGCATCGGTGGACTCACGTGATGGAATCATGGATAGCGATGGATTCAGGCGCTGGCCGCCATCGGTTCTTCACCTTCGGTCTTATCCAGCCAGGGTGCCCGCAGCTTGCTCCAGCAGGGGTTATTCAGGGTCATATCCATATCGCGGGCAAAGATGGCAAAGCCGTCGTAGCCGTGGTACGGCCCGGAATAATCCCAGGAATGCATCTGGCGGAAGGGAATGCCCATCTTCTGGAAGATATACTTTTCCTTGATGCCGGAGCCGATCAGATCAGGCTTGATCCTCTTGACGAATTCCTCGAATTCATAACCGGTGACATCATCGTAGATCAAGGTGGCCTTACCCATTTCCTTGATGGTGCGGTCGTAGTCGTCGTTATGGCCGAACTCGTAACCCGTTCCGACCACTTCCATGCCGAGATCTTCATAAGCACCGATGATATGGCGTGGACGTAAACCACCGACATAGAGCATGACCTTCTTGCCCTCCAGACGTGGACGGTATCTGGCAATAACCGCCTCGTACTGGGACTTGTACTTTTCGATAACCTTTTCGCAGTTAGCCTGGATACTTTCATCAAAGAAAGCGGCAATTTTGCGCAGGCCTTCCTCGATTCGGGTCGGTCCGAAGAAGTTGTATTCCATCCACGGAATACCGTACTTCTCTTCCATGTGACGTGAAATGTAGTTCATGGAACGGTAACAGTGCAGTAGATTGAGTTTTCCCTTGGAGGTTAACTCCATCTCTGACAAAGTGCCGTCGCCGGACCACTGGGCAATAACACGCAAGCCCATCTCTTCGAGGAGCGTACGCGAGGCCCAGGCATCACCGCCGATATTGTAATCACCGATAATGGCAACATCGTAGGGCGTTGATTCGAATTCCTGGTCGTCACGGTTGGGCAGTACCCAATCACGCAATGCATCGTTGGCGATGTGGTGACCCAGTGACTGGGAGACACCACGAAACCCCTCGCAGCGAACAGGAACAACAACCTTGCCGTGCTCCTTACTCTTCTTTTTTGCCATTGCCTCGATATCGTCGCCGATCAGACCGACGGGACATTCTGACTGGATGGTGATGCCCTTGTTCAGCGGGAACAGGCCTTCAATCTCATCAATCAGCTTGTCCATTTTCTTATCACCGCCGAACACAATGTCCTTCTCCTGGAAATCGGAGGTAAAATTCATGGTGCCGAAAGCGTCAACGCCGGTGTTGCCAACATAGTAGTTGCGACGGCCGGCGCGGGAATACTGGCCGCAACCCACCGGGCCATGCGAAATATGGATCATGTCCTTGACAGGCCCCCACACCACCCCCTTGGAGCCGGCGTAGGCGCAACCGCGGGCGGTCATTACACCGGGAAGTGACTTGTGGTTAGAAGTGATACATTTTTTGGATTGCTCCGCCTCAGGGTCGTTGACCGTGAGGTGTTTGGCGCGATCTTCTTTTGCCTTTTCGGGATAGACTTCGAGCACTTCCTGAATGAGCGCTTCGGTGTCTTCTCGGCTTAATACTGTCATGACGGTTCTCCTGCATTGCAGCCACTCATCCGTGGACAGCAAGTAGACAGATAAATAAATTAATGATCAGACGGTGGTACCGGCTGCGGTCTGGCCGATGATGCTTTCGTCTTCTTCCTCAAGCACACCGAATTCCATCAGCAGTTCTTCCAGTTCATCCATGGTGATGGGTGTTGGAATGACCCGCCTGTCGTTTTCGATCATCTTCTTGGCCAGTGTCCGGTACTCATCCGCCTGTTTGGTTCCGGGGTCGTACTCAATAACCGTCATACGACGAATTTCTGCTCGCTGCACCACATTGTCACGGGGTATGAAATGGATCATGTGTGTACCCAGCTTGTCAGCCAGGGCTTCGATCAGTTCATCCTCACGATCAGTGTTGCGGGAGTTGCAGATCAAACCGGCCAGTCGCACGCTGCCGGAACTGGCATATTTCACGATACCTTTTGAAATGTTGTTGGCTGCGTACATGGCCATCATTTCACCGGAAACTACAATGTAGATTTCCTGGGCCTTGTTTTCGCGAATTGGCATGGCGAAGCCGCCGCATACCACATCACCCAGCACATCGTAGAACACGAAGTCGAGGTCTTCCTCGTAGGCGCCTTCTTCTTCCAGAAAGTTGATGGCGGTAATCACACCACGGCCGGCACAACCTACACCCGGCTCGGGACCACCGGATTCGACACATTTGATCTCGCTATAACCGGTCTTTAAAACATCTTCCAGTTCCAGATCTTCCACCGAACCGGCCTCGGCAGCCATCTCCATGATGGTGTTCTGTGCCTTGGCATGAAGGATAAGGCGGGTGGAATCGGCCTTTGGATCGCAGCCGACGATCATGACTTTCTTGCCCAGCTCGGCGAGTCCGGCGACCAGGTTCTGGGTCGTGGTGGACTTGCCGATGCCTCCCTTGCCGTAGATTGCACATTGACGCATCGCCATGGTTGATTCTCCTTTGCTATTCGAAGTAATTACGTTAAACAGGAATTGGGTACACACTACTTTTGCAAAGCCTGTGCCACAGTTGGTTTTAGTGTCTATCTACAGGTTTATATTGCTTATTTGCGAGAGTGGGCGGTTAAAACAATGGTGGCATAAGCAACAATTCTATCGATCTGTGTAAGGTGAGCGACAAGCCGATTAACTCAAAACTTTTGTCATTGTGAATGCAGCGCAGCAATGACAAATGAGTCAGGGCTTATCTACTCTTCCGGCCCGAAACATTGCTCGTAATCGGTACAGCGTTCACAGGAGGGTGAGCGGCAGGTATAAACACCCTCGGTAACACAAAGTTGTTTGTACAGGAACTTCTTCCATTTCATGTCCCTGTTATTTTGATTGGCCAGGGTCGGAAAGTTTTGCATCATCAGTTCGCCAAGATCCTTTCTTGACCACAGCCCCATGTCCTGCCACAGGTGATCCAGGCCCATTGAAGCAACAGCCACAACCTCCGCCATCCAGATTTCCGATTCGCTGACGCCGGTGCGGTGGGCCAGTAACAGCTTACGCAGTTCGTCCTGTTCATCGTATCGATGCGTAGCCGGTTCACGCCCGAAGCCGGGTAAGGAGTCTGCTGGAAGGCCAGGAAAATGAAATGCCAGCATCCTGAAAAACTGTTCGGACCCAAGGCCCAGCCAGTCCGGCAAAACACTTTTTCCAGCTTGCCATGTGGCGAGAATACAGGCGAACGTGTCATCATTGTCCCTGCCCCGACTGCATGCCATGATCCGGGCGTGCAGGGACAACAGTCTGTTGTCATGCGTTTTCAACAACATCGATATACCTATGGATAAAACAATGAACTGATCAGAGGTTTCCTGATAGCCCGGGCTGCTAGGCAGGCTTTACTGTTACGTCACCCAGAACCTGTGCCTGACAGGCCAGGCGCTGGTGTCTCCCGGCCATATTCTCGCGTAGCACCTTGTCTTCCAGTGCCGTCGGCTCGCTCAGATTGCTCCAGCCTTCCGTCACTTCCATCATGCAGGTTCCACAGTCGCACTCCCGGCAACCATAGATAATGCCGGAACCCACCTTTTCCGAAACCTCGATAACGCGAGTACCCACAGGAACATTTATAGTCAGATCAATTTCAGTGAATGTTACTTTTGCTTTTGCCATTAATTACGTTCTCCCATTAGACATTAAGACATTTTTGATCAACGGCTATACACCCGTCAGGGAACCCGGCGGATTGGCCGGTTCCCCAAGTGCGTTCAGAATGGCACCCTCGATGGGGCAGATGCTGACGCACTGTGGATCGGCGTACTCACCCTCGCATTCTGTGCACTTTTTTGCAGCGATAATAAAATGCGGTTTCGCTTCATAAATTGCATCACTGGGGCACAGTGATTCACAGGCCCAGCAGTTCACACAATCTTCAATGATGCGGTATGTCATGCTCTTTTCCTCTTAAGCAGTGATTCTTTCCCGGGCCGGAACCGGTTTTTCCAGCAAGCCGTTCTCCTGCATCTCCCGATACACGGCCGCCACGGCCTCTTCGACAGGTTCCATAGCGTGTTCACCGTTGGGCTGGATACCGGCTTCCTCCAGCTGAATCCAGGGTTCATAGCCTATTCTGAAACAAAGCACGGCTTCGCAACCTTCCAGCACGCGCAGGGTTTTCTGCAACAGGGATTCCTTTTCCCCGCAGCTATCACCACCCGTGCAATAATGATCGACCTTGCGATGACCGATAAACCGCACGTCGACGGATGAGGCTTCATAGACCAGGAATTCACGCGCATGACCGAAGTGTTGGTTGATCACACCGCCGCCTGAACTGGCCACGGCCATCAGCACGGGGCGAGGTTCTTCTTCGCGCCTGAGGGTGCCGAGGGGAACGAGAAAATCGGACTCTTCCTTCTTCCGTGTCTTGCGATCCTTTTCGATAGCCGCATGGATGGCAGCACGCTTCTCCATGGCCGCTGAATAATCAATCTCCATGTCTTCAATCTTGTCCAGAGTGAATTCATCACCACGATCCTCACCCAGCATGCCCACGGCATCGGCGCGGCACTGTCGGCAATGGCGCATCATATTCATGTCGCCGGCGCACGCATCCTGCAATGTCTGGAGTTCATCGTGGGTAGGGCCGCGCTGACCTTTGATACCGTAAAATGTACCGTGTTCCTCCTCGGCGATCAGAGGCATAACATTATGCAGGAATGCGCCTTTGGCCTTTACCACCCGACTCACTTCTTTCAGGTGCTCATCATTGATGCCGGGGATCATGACGGAATTAACCTTCACCAGCACACCACGTTCGACAAGCATCTCCAGGCCTTTCTGCTGTTGTTCAATGAGGATGCTTATGCCCTTTCTGCCCTTGATACGACGGTTTTTCCAGAATACCCAGGGGTAGATCATGGCACCCACTTCCGGGTCCACACAGTTGATGGTGATGGTGACGTGGTCGATATTGTATCGGCACAGTTCATCCATTACGGACGGCAGCATCAGACCATTGGTTGATACACAAAGCTTGATGTCCGGTGTCTTAGCGGTGAGTTGACGGAAAGTTTCAAAGGTACGTTCCGGGTTGGCCAGGGGGTCTCCGGGACCGGCAATACCCAGTACAGTCATCTGCGGAATACTGGCTGCCACAGCCACAACTTTCTTCACCGCCTGATCAGGCGTTAGCAACTCGGAAACTACGCCGGGGCGGGATTCATTGGCACAATCGTACTTGCGATTGCAGTAGTGGCACTGAATGTTGCAGGCAGGCGCCACTGCCACGTGCATGCGCGCATAATAGTGATGCGCCTCTTCGGAATAACAGGGGTGGTTGTGGATCTTCGCCCGAATGGTTTCGGGCAAATGCGAAAGCTGGTCACTCGTGCCGCCACAACTACCGGAGGAACAACCCGTGGCCTTTAAAGGGTCTGTCTGATCAAACACATCAAGTTTCATTGCACCACCTTACCCCTGGGGTTCCCCGGAGGAACCGGAAAAAGAAATCACCTGGATTCCTTAAGAGCAAGGACCGTGCCTACCTCACTGAAACACCTGTAATCAGCGGTTTTACAGCGATTCCTTTAACCAGTCGAGCCAGATAAAAGACGGTTAATGTCGTGTGTACAACAGGGATGGGGGAACAGCGTGTCGTCTTTGTAACAAGGTGCACAAACAGATCAATGCATCAGATCTGCCGCACCTTGATCCTGAGGGTGTTGATACGATAAGCGATCTGCCGTGGCGTCATACTCAGTAAGCGGGCGGCTCTGGCCTGAACCCAGCCAGCTTCTTCCAGGGCCGCAATGACACGCTCCCTTTCGCTCAGATCAGGGTTGTTAAAATCGACCTTTCTTACCGGCGTGCTATCGCCAGGCTGCAGTTTTTCTTCCAGGCCGGCGAGACCGATAACGTCACGATCTATGGTTCCGTCCTCACTCATAATGGCGGCACGTTCCAGGGTGTTTTCCAGCTCACGTACATTACCCGGCCATTCGTGGCGCATCAGCAGGCGAATAGCACTGTCCATAATGGACAGGGGCCGTCCCTGCTGACGGGAAATTTTGTCCACCAGAAAATGTGCCAGGTTCGGGATGTCTTCTACCCGTTCCCGCAAGGCTGGCATGTTGATGGGCATAACATTGAGTCGGTAATAGAGGTCTTCACGAAAATTACCCACTTCCACATCCACTTCCAGATCGCAGTTGGTGGCGGCGATGATGCGCACATCCACCTTCAGGGAACTCTGACCACCCACCCGTTCGAACTCGCCTTCCTGCAACACACGTAACAATTTGGCCTGGAAGGCAGCGGAGATTTCACCGATTTCATCGAGGAAAATTGTGCCGCCGTCGGCCTGTTCGAAACGTCCCTTGCGTCTGCTGACGGCACCGGTAAATGCCCCCTTTTCATGACCAAAAAGTTCGGACTCCAGAAGGTTGTCCGGCAGTGCGGCGCAATTGAGTTTGATAAAGGCGTTGCCGGCACGTGGAGAATTGTAGTGAATCGCATCGGCGATCAGCTCTTTGCCAGTACCTGATTCCCCCCGGATCAAAACTGTCGTGTTCCACCTGGCCACCTGGCGCACCTGGTCAAATACTTTGCGCATAACCGGGGTATGACCGATGATGCTGTCGAAACCATGTTCCGCCTTAATCTCCCGACGCAACTTGTCCCGCTCATCTACCAGCTCGCGGCGTTCGCTCTTCACCCTGCGTGACAGGTCTACTGCCTGCCCGACCAGGTTGGCGACCATTTCCAGAAAGCGTGCCTGCTCTTCCAGTTGCTCGTCACTTGGCGGCTGTGCGGCGATAATGCCAACAGGGCTTTCTGTACCGATACGGATGGGTACACCGATAAAGGGAAGACTCCGGTCGTAAACACCCAGCCGGTCAAGAAAACGACCGTCATCGGCAATCCTGGGTATGACCAGGGGTTCAACCTGTTCCATGATGACGCCCACCACCCCCTCACCGGGACGATAACTCACCGTTTCGAAGGGATGAAAACCGTCGATATGCAGCGCGCTGACCATGAGTCTACCGGTCTCCTCATCGAGCAGGCTGACCATACCGCTGCTGAGGCGCCCCTGATCGTTCAATAATTTGAGCACGGCCTGCAGCGTTTCACGCAGATCCAGGGAACGGCTTAGCAACTGACCAACCCCGTACAGCGTCTCAAGCTCAGCCTCAATGAGTGTGAGATTCGCGGTACCGGATATCTGTGTTGTCGCTTTCCCAAACGTATGTTTGTGACCAGTCATTGCAAAAACCATATCGGGTTATTTCATAACCTGTGTTGCAATAACCGTACCCATTACAATTTATTCATTATTCCGGTTAATAACGTCTTTCTACCCGGCTTATTTGTCACTTTTGCTACACATGCCCCTGGCTGTCGGTCAGCTTGTTTCATTCACCACACCCTGTTCTGCCACTTCATGGGGCAGCATTGCTGGAACTGCACAGTTTCAAGCTGTTTTACAGGGATTTAATACGCTGGCACAGATGATGCAAATACCTGTACATCCATATAGTTGAGTTTTTACCCACTAATGACGGACTACTTACTCCTCCTGCTGGGCACTGCGCTGGTTAATAACGTGGTACTGGTCAAGTTTCTTGGACTCTGTCCCTTCATGGGCGTATCCAACAAGCTGAACTCAGCCCTGGGAATGGGCTTTGCCACCACATTTGTCCTGACTCTGGCGGCCGTGGCCAGCTGGCTGCTGGAACATTATGTACTTCAGCCTCTGGATATCGGTTTCCTGCGCATCCTGACCTTTATCCTGGTCATCGCGGCCGTGGTGCAGTTTACCGAGATGGTGGTACGCCGTTATTCACCCGCGCTCTATCAGGTGCTGGGCATCTTCCTGCCCCTTATTACCACTAATTGTGCGGTGCTGGGTGTAGCACTGCTCAACATTCAGGAAAAAAACAGTTTTCTGGAAAGTCTGCTCTATGGTTTTGGGTCAGCACTGGGCTTCACTCTGGTCATGGTCATTTTTGCCGGACTTCGCGAGCGCCTGGCCCTGGCACAGGTTCCCGGCGCATTTGCAGGCGCCCCGATCGGCTTCATAGTTGCCGGTTTGCTTTCACTGGCGTTCATGGGTTTTGCGGGACTCGATACTCACTGAGCAACCGGCCCACAGGAGAATTATTCATGATTACCGCTATTGTCAGTCTGTCCCTTCTGGGGCTTGTTCTGGGTTCACTACTGGGCACGGCCGCCCGCTATCTGAATGTTAAGGGCAACCCCCTGGAGGCTGAGATTGAAGCGATGCTGCCCGGCTCACAGTGTGGTCAGTGTGGCTTTCCCGGCTGTACACCGGCCGCTGCCGCCCTGGCCGCCGGGGAAACACCGGTAAGTCTGTGTCCACCAGGTGGTCGAAGGCTGGCGCTGGCACTGGCGGGCAAGCTGGGGGTGAACGCCGACCTTGCTGATATGGAAGACAAGCCGCCCCTGATTGCCCACATCAAGGGTGATCTTTGTATCGGTTGTACCCGCTGCTTCAAACGCTGCCCCACCGATGCCATTGTTGGTGCCTCTAAACAGATTCATGCTGTGATTGGTGATGCCTGCACTGGCTGTGAGAAGTGTGTCGGAATCTGCCCGACAGACTGTCTTGAGCTGCGACCCATCCCGGTACGGCTGCAAACCTGGTACTGGCCCAAACCCGCCATCGCCGTAGCAGCATAGGGAACCTGGATGAGATTAGCTGGAATAAAATTATTTCGTATCCGTGGAGGGGTACACCCAAAGGCGAACAAGCAGGCGACGAGCAGCAAGTCCATCGAGCTTCTTCCCTTGCCGGAACTGCTACGAATTCCCCTGCAACAACATATCGGTGCTCCGGCTGAACCGGCTGTGCGCCGTGGCGACAAGGTACTCGGGGGGCAGCTTCTGGCCAAAAGTCAGGGCGTTATTTCGGCACCCGTACATGCTCCCACCTCCGGCCGGATTATCTCCATCGGCAAATACCCTGCTCCACATCCTTCCGGTTTGCCAGTGCGCACCATTACGCTCGAACCGGACTTTGATGACCACTGGATCGAACTTGCGCCACCTTCTGATCCCTTCGGCCTGGAGCCGGATGACATTGCCACGCATGTTGCTGCCGCCGGCATTGTAGGTATGGGTGGTGCAACCTTCCCCTCGGCGGTCAAGCTGAGCCTGCGTAAACGCTATGCCTTGCAGACACTGGTGATTAACGGTGCCGAGTGTGAGCCCTACCTGACCTGTGACGACAGGCTTATGCGTGAGAATGCCGGTGATATTATCGATGGAATTCGTATTATGCTGCACGGCCTGCAGGTCAACCGCGCCCTGCTGGCGATTGAGAAGAACAAACCCGAAGCCCTGGCGGCCATGCATAGGGCGGCGGCGGCATTTTCCGAAATTACTGTTATCCCGGTACCGGTACGCTATCCCATGGGCTCGGAAAAACATCTGGTGCAAACACTGACCGGCAGGGAAACACCGGCAAGAGCACTGACGGCTGACATCGGTATCGTCGTGCATAATGTGGCAACCGCCCATGCCATACAGCAGGCCATCCGCTTTGGTCGCCCCCTGACCCACCGGGTCGTCACCGTTACGGGTGGCGCAGTGCGTGAACCGCGTAATCTTCTGGTCCCTGTAGGTACTCCGGTTTCTGTGCTGCTCGACGCTTGTGGGGGGTTGACAGAAGAACCGGGGCAGATGCTGTCCGGTGGTCCGATGATGGGTCAACCCTTGCCAGACACCCGGGTCCCCATTGTTAAGGGCAGCGGCGGTATTGTTGCACTCACGATGGCCGAGATGGCCAATAAACAGCCCATGCCCTGTATTCGCTGTGCAAGTTGTGTATCCGTCTGCCCCTGCGGTCTGCTGCCGCTGGAAATGGCCGCACTGGCCCGAAACAGCGACCTGGACGGCGCAGTGAACGCCGGACTGCTGGATTGCATCTCCTGCGGTTCCTGTGCCTATGTCTGTCCGGCGCATATTCCCCTGGTGCAATACTTCAACTATGCCAAGGGAGCTGTCACCGAACAACAGCGCGCCAGACACAAGCAGGAAGAAACAAGGCGACTGGCTGCCGCCCGCCAGGAAAGACTGGAACGTCAGAAGCAAGCCAGGCGGGAGACACTGGCCCGGCGCAAGGCGGAGATGGCTGCCGACAGGAAGCTGGCTGAAAACGAATCCAGAGCCACGATATGAACGGGGCATCTCTCGTCAGCGGGCCGTACAGCCACGAAGCGACCAGTATCACCCGCACCATGGGCTGGGTCATACTGGCTCTACTGCCGTCCAGTGCATTTGGTCTTTACCAGTTCGGCTGGCCGGCCCTGTTTCTGTGGCTGGTGACCATTTTCACGGCACTGATGGTGGAAGTTCTTGCCCTGCGTGTAGCCGGCAAGCCGGTGCGACCTTACCTCATGGATGGCTCCGCCCTGCTCACCGCCTGGTTGCTGGCCATGACACTGCCACCCTGGGCGCCCTGGTGGATCGGGGTGACCGGTGCCGTGCTGGCGATCATTGTTGGCAAACAGGTCTTCGGCGGCATCGGCCAGAACCTGTTCAACCCCGCTATGATGGCGCGGGTGGCACTGCTTATTTCCTTCCCTCTGGAAATGACTACCTGGGTATCCCCGAGACCCCTGCTCTCAGATCAGGCTCCGAGCTTTACGGAGGCTCTTTCCATCAGCTTCGGCAGGGGGTTCGATGTAGATGCCATGAGCAGTGCGTCGGTTCTCGGCCATGTCAAAACCGAGTTGGGACGGCATCTGCCATTGGCCGATGCCCTTAGCGGTACTGCCGACGTCTTCGACCTGGCAACGGGATCGGTAGCGGGCAGCCTCGGCGAAACATCGGCATTACTGATCCTGGCCGGTGGTCTGTTGCTACTGATCAAGGGGATCATTAAATGGTATATCCCGGTAGCCATGATCGGCGTGCTGGCTCTGCTCTCGGCGTTGTTCCACGGGATCGGACCGGATCGTTATCCCGGCACCCTGTTTCACCTGCTGTCCGGCGCCACGTTTCTGGGCGCCTTCTTTATCGCCACCGACCCTGTGACATCACCGGTTACAGTGCGTGGCCAGCTGTTGTTTGGTACAGGCTGCGGAGCGCTGGTATTTATTATCCGTACCTGGGGAAATTATCCGGAAGGCGTGGCCTTCGCCGTGTTACTGATGAACGCGCTGACCCCGGTGATCGATCATTATGTGAAACCGCGTATCTATGGTCGCACCCGAAAAGGTGAACCTCTCGACTGTCCCGCCCGGTCGGAAAATGGCGATGACTGAGCTGGCAAAATCACACAACGGAAAATCGGTGGTATACCAAGCTATCCTGCTCGGGGCCTTCACTACATTTTCGGCGGCCTTGCTGATCATCGGCAGCCTCAGTACCCGGGGTGCCATCGCGCAGCGGCAGGCAGAAGATATGCAGGCATCGTTAAACCAGGTGGTTCCACCAGACCTGCACGACAACAACCTTCTCGACAACCCGATCGTTATCCCGCGCAGAGGCGGGAAGGTCACCATCTACCGCGCCAGACAGGGAGACCGCATCACCGCGCTGGCCTACCGGATAAACGGTCAGGGCTATGGTGGAGAAATCTCACTCATCATGGGCGTGGATGATGCCGGTCGAATCCTGGGCGTAAGAGTGCTGTCGCATGCGGAAACACCTGGGCTGGGTGACAAAATCGAGGCGCGTAAAGATAGCTGGATACTGGGTTTTAACGGCCTGTCACTGGGAAAACCACCTGCCTCCGCCTGGAGGGTTAAAAAAGATGGCGGCCAGTTTGACCAGTTCAGCGGAGCGACTATTACACCCAGGGCGGTGATCCGGACCATCAGGGAAGGACTGGAATTCTTCAAAGCCCACCGCACCGAGTTGCTGGCTACCGAACCGCCAGAAAAAACATCTCCACCATAAGGCATTGAGCTATGAACACCAATTACCCTCAACTCATCCGTGACGGTCTGTGGAACAACAACGTGGTATTCGTCCAGATGCTGGCCTTGTGTCCTCTGATCGCCGTCACCGGCACCGCCACCAACGGGTTGGGGATGGGGTTGGCAACCACGGCGGTGTTGCTCATGTCGGGTTTCAGTGTTTCCGCCCTCCGTAAACTGATTACGCCGGAGGTTCGCATCCCGATATTTGTGCTTATCATCGCCACCATTGTTACGCTGGTCGATATGGCAATGAATGCCTGGATGCATGATTTGCACAAGGTGCTGGGGCTGTTCATTCCCCTGATCGTTACCAACTGCGCCATCCTGGGCCGGGCAGAATCCTTCGCCTCCCGCCAGACTGTTCCTCCTTCCCTGATTGACGGGCTGGTAACGGGACTGGGTTTCACCCTGGCCCTGGTTGTGTTGGGTGCCACCCGCGAAATGCTGGGCAGTGGTACCTTGTTTGCCAATGCAGCCTTGTTATTGGGGCAGACATTTTCTTTTCTGGAGTTAACCCTGATACCGGACTACAAGGGTTTCCTGCTGTTAATCCTGCCGCCTGGAGGATTCCTGGTTCTGGGTTTCCTGCTCGCAGGAAAACGTATGCTTGACCGGCGCACACAACAAACCCGGTTAAAGGGAAAAGAAAGCGAATCACTCATCAACAGTGTACCGGCTACCTGATAACACGAAAAGGGAGGCACAATGTCATGAATGTAGGCGTGGCTTACGCCAGCAGTACAAAACAAGTGTGGCTGCGACTGGATGTACCGGAGAACAGCACAGTACGGGAAGTTATTGAACGCTCCGGTCTGTTGCAGCAGTTCCCGGAGATTGATCTTGAAAAACAGAAAGTCGGTGTATTTGGCAAACCAACCAAACTGAATGCTATCGTGGAAGAAGGAATCCGCGTTGAAATCTACCGACCGATTACGGCCGATCCGGAAGTTGCCAAACGCCGGTGTGCAACGACGGCTGAGCAGATCGAAGGCTTGGAAAAACCGGGTTAGGGGCGGGTAGAGAGCTTGTTGCTGCTGGAAAAAATCCAGGTGCGGGTAATATAGAGAATGTCATTGTCCTTGCGGATACTCTTGGGGAAGGGCGCGTAAGGGGCGGCGAGTTTGACAATACGCACAGCCGCATCATCGAGTATTTTGTATCCTGACGGTTTCAGTATGGTGATATTGCGCACGCTGCCATCCGGGTAGACGGCGACTTCCACCATCAGTTTTCCGGACAGGCGCTGGCGTCGCGCGGCGTCCGGGTAGTTGAGCTGACCGACGCGCTCAACCTTGTGTACCCAGTCGCGCATGTAACTGGCATAGCGGGCTTCCCTGGTACTGGCGGTGATATAGGCGCCGGTCAGGCGCTTTGAATAAACCAGGGCATTCTGCTGAATGCTTTCGTTCAGCGAGAGCATTTCCCTGCTGCGGTTAATGATATCTGCGGCATCGGGCTGCCTGGGTTTCTCCTGCGGGTCTTTACTGTCCGGTGTCTTGCGGATGTTGTCGGTGCTGGTGAGCAGGCGGGTTTTGTCCGGCTGCAGTTCGCGGCTGGCAGCTGTTTTGGTCTGTGCCTGCATTTCCTGACGGGCCTTGACCTTTTCCGTGGTGTTGCCGGCACCCTGCTGACTGGATTCCGCCAGGTAATCGTAATCTTCCGGTGGCAGTTCCTTGCCCGGGTTGACGACAGTAATGTCCAGCGTTGGCAGGTACGGGTCCGGCGGGTTACGGTCGAAGGCATCAAAACTGATGCCAAGAATGATCAGTGCATGAAAGGCGGTGGCAATAAACAGCATCAGCGCCAGCCGGTCGGTGGTGGGCGCTTCCAGCGGAGCCTGGCTCAGGGTTGTCACGGTGTGGTTCGGTTGTTGCTCATGCATTGCAGTATGCAGTAATCATACCGGGACGTCCCGGTCAGGGCTTCAGCGAGACGACCCTGATGGATGTCCAGGCTGGGTCGAAAATAATACGTTTTGCCAGTCGGGGCGTGACCCAGGCGACATCCTGGTCATCGATGCGCAGCACGTCCCTGATGCCCATACTGACTGCAACTGACTGCCAGCGTTCCGCACCCGCGACAAACAGTGCTGTGGCGGCGGCATCAGCCAGCGTCGGATCATCAGCGATCACAGTGACCGAACGGGTTCCGGTCGCCGGGTAGCCGCTACGCGGGTCAAGAATGTGGTGATAGCGTTTCCCCTCGAAGGTAAAGTAACGCTCGTAATCGCCGGAGGTGAAGACGCAGGTGGCGCCCTGCAATAACAGGGTGGCGACTGTGCCGCTGTTGCGCGGGTGGCGGATACCGATACGCCATGGCTCGCCGCCACGACTGCCACGCAGACAGAGATCGCCTCCGGCGTTGACGATGAGGTTGTGGATACCACGGCTTTCCAGCAGTTCGACGGCCTTGCCGACAGAATAGCCTTTGGCAAAACCGCCAAAATCCAGTCGAACGTGTGG
>CAZVBD010000029.1:0-21843 GCA_964625255.1 uncultured Thiohalobacter sp.
CGGGTTGATCAGTCGGGTTGAATTCGTCGTGGGCGGGTCTTCTCTTTTTCAGCCGATGGTTTGCCCATAGAATCCCTTCGGGCTTCATTACGGGTACCTTACCCTTCGGGTCAAGGCACCCGCTTCGCGGGTTCCCTGTGTTTCTCGCTCCATCGCAACAGGCCTGACAGCCGGTAATACAGAAAGCATCTCGTAGAGATGCCAGGACAGGGACGTATTATGCACCACTTCTATACTCGGTCTTTTATCCGGGGTTGTTACGTATATCAAATGAATAGGGTTGCCGCTATCATTCTGATATCGTTTCTACTTAACGGCTGTGGAGGGTCTAGCAGTCAATCACTTGCTTCGTCGGAAGTCATCGATCCGTCATTGTTGCACCCAACAATAAAGACGATATACGATGACCTAAGCCAACAAATGATGTGTGATACACCTCGAATATGCAATTCGATAATCCAGCTGAGTTGTGTTCCTGAAGTTGATGGGCCGGAGAGTTATTACGATAACTTTACTGGTGATTCAATAATGTTTTGCGGGGGAGCTTGTCTGGTTGTGGACCCGGATAACCCGAAGGATTGTAAAAAATGCCCTCCAACTGAATGGAGCTGTAAATAGCCACACATATAACTAAAGTTTCATTCGTCGTTGACATTGCAAAAAAAGAGACAAAATACTCGATTATTTCCCGCAACATTTTTTATATTTTTTGCCGCTCCCGCAGGGACAAGGCTCATTTCGTCCTGTCTTTGGTGCATCACGCCGGAATTGCACGGGGCCAACATCTTTCCCGCCGCAGTATAGCCAGGCACCATCGATTTTTTGAAACCGGGATATCTCATGGTGTTCCTGTATCACGTCATTTCGTCGGGAACGGGCCTTGAACTCCACGGTGCCTTCCTTATCCTCCGAAGAACCCGCAGACGTCTCAATTATCTCAAGTCCCATCCAGGTCGATTCCCTGGCCCACAGGGCAGTACCGTCTTTATCAAAGCTTTGTAACTCACCGGGACTCAGAGTGGCTGCCAGGTAGTCAATGTTCTGCAAGGTATAGGCGGTGTACCGGGAGCGCATCAGCACCTCGGCGGTCGATGCCCTTGCTGTGCCATCAATCACTGGCTTGCAGCATGCATTCAGGGGGAGCCCGGAACCACAGGGACAGAAATTATTTTCGCTCATGGGCGATATTCTAGCGTAGTTACCACAAATAGGTGAGCGGTATGTACTTCCATCTAAAAGGCATTAAAATATTGAACCATAAAATGGCCCATGCAGGCTTCCGGATGCTTTCCGAATGAAAACCGATCCCAAAACACTGCTAAAAAAACATGACCAGTTAGTCCATTCAGATTGTGTGAAAGTAACCTCTCATGTGCAACGAGAAAAGGGAGACTGGTTCCTTAATACCTTGATGATTGAAGGTTGCGAGGTTCCCTTTAAATATAAACGAGCCAAAAAATATAAGAATCTACAGGGAAAAAGCGTCAATTTGACCTATTATCCCAGTGCAGTGACCTTGGCGGGAATGGAATTTGAAGTCATGAATGTGGTGCGTATTCGGATCACCTGACGGAAATACACAAACAGCACTTTACGCGGTGAGCAAGGTTTCCAGTAACGCTTTCTGGGCGTGCAGACGGTTTTCAGCCTCATCCCATACGACACTTTGCGGCCCATCAATAACGTCTGCACTGACTTCCTCCTCCCGGTGTGCCGGCAGGCAGTGCATGAACAGGGCATCCTTGTTGGCGCGTGCCATCAGCTCGGCATTCACCTGGTAGCCGGCAAACATTTTTTCACGTTCCCGTTGCTCTTCTTCCTGGCCCATGCTGGCCCACACATCGGTCACGATCAGGTCAGCGCCCTTCGCCGCTTCCATCGGGTCGTGGCAGAGTGCAATACGATCGCCGGCAGCGGCCATGATGTCTGTCTTTGGCCGGTAGCCTTCCGGTGCAGCGATTTGCAGGTGAAAGTCGAACTGGCGTGCCGCATTGATATAGGAATGACACATGTTGTTACCGTCACCAATAAAGGCGACGGTTGCACCACGGATATCACCACGGTGCTCGAACCAGGTCTGCATGTCGGCCAGCAGTTGGCAGGGATGGTAGTCGTCAGTCAGTGCATTGATGACCGGGGCGTTGGAGAATTCAGCGAAGCGTGTAATTTTATCATGCTCAAAAGTACGCATCATGATGGCATCTACCATCCGCGACAATACCCGGGCACTGTCCTCGATAGGTTCACCACGACCAATCTGGGTATCTTTGGGTGACAGGAACAGGGCGTGCCCCCCCAGTTGCGCCATGCCCGTTTCAAACGACACACGGGTGCGGGTGGAAGATTTCTCAAACACCATGGCGAGCACTTTATTTTTTAACGGCTCAAAAATGCGTCCTTCATGCTGCCATTGTTTCAGTTCGATGGCCCGTGTGATCAGGTTGCGCAGTTCGTTAGACGAAAAGTCGAGCAGGGTTAAAAAATGTCTGGCACTCATGACGTTTCATCCAGAAAGGTTTCGATCAGTTCACAGGCGCTGTTGCACAGGGTGTCGGCCTGTTCATCGCTGAAAATCAGGGGGGGTAGCAGGCGTACAACGCGATCCGCAGTAACGTTGATCAGCAGCCCCGTGTCGAGCGCGCGTTGCACCAGTACACCGCAGGCACGGTCAAGTTCGATACCCAGCATCAGCCCCTTGCCCCGGATATCAGTAACACCGTCCCTGCTATCGAGGCGCGTATGAAAACCCGCCAACAGTCGTTCGCCAAGTATGGCTGTGCGTTCGATCAGCTTGTCTTTCTCCAGCGTTTCAATGACAGCCAATGCGGCGCGCATTGCCAGCGGATTACCGCCGAAAGTTGAGCCATGGTTACCGGGCTGGAATACCTCGGCAGCCGGCCCGTTTGCCAGACAGGCACCGACAGGCACACCGTTACCCAGAGCTTTTGCCAGCGTCATCACATCGGGCTTGATGCCAGCGTGCTGGTGTGCGAACCAGCGGCCGGTACGACCCATGCCGGTCTGGATTTCGTCCAGCATCATCAGCCAGCCGTGTTCGTCACACAGTGCCCGAATATTAGCCAGGTAGTCATCATCCGGTATGCGTATACCGCCTTCACCGAGAATGGGTTCGACAAGGATAGCGACAACGTCCGGGCTGTTGCCGGCTATCGTGTGCAATGCTTCCATGTCATTATAGGGCGCACGTAAAAAGCCGGGCACCAGGGGTTCAAAGCCGGCCTGTATCTTACGGTTGCCAGTAGCGGTCAGGGTGGCCAGGGTACGACCGTGGAAAGCGCCTTCGGTGACGATGACTTGCGGGCTGTCGATACCTTTCTGATGGCCATACAGGCGTGCCAGTTTCAGCGCGGCTTCGTTAGCTTCGGCACCGGAGTTGGAAAAAAACACTCGCTGCATGCCGGCTTTTTCGCACAGTGTGTCGGCAAGTGTGTTCTGGTTGTCGATGCGGTACAGGTTGGAACTGTGCAGCAGATGACCGGCCTGATCGCAGATGGCTTCAGTAACAGCCGGATGAGCATGACCCAGTGCGCACACGGCAACGCCGCCGAGCGCATCCAGGTAGCGTTTTCCGTCCGTATCAAACAGCCATACCCCTTCGCCATGAGTGAAGCTGACAGGCAGCGGCAGGTAGGTATTCATCAAGTGGTCAGGCATGGGTTTCCCAAAATAAAAAGGCAGCCCCAGAGAAGCCGCCACCGCAAAACGGGAATTTTATAGACTATCCCGGGTTTTTCCAAGTCATTCCCCGGATTGGTGGTGGAATCCGGGCAAAAAAAACCCGGCCACAGGCCGGGTTTCGATACGCTGGTGTGCAGCAATCAGAATGGCAGACCATGCCCATAGGCTGTCATACCCAGCAACATGGGGATCGACAGCAGGGTATTGGTGCGCGAGGCCATCAGTGCCACAAACTTGGCTTTGGCGATTTCTTCAGCGCTGTGCTCTTTGCCGTCCAGGCCCAGGATTTTCTTCTGGTTCGGCCAGATCAGCCCCCAGACATTGAACAGCATGATGGTACCCAGCCAGGCGCCCATGCCAATGACAGAGGCACTGCCGGCAAAGGTGAAGTTCTCGAAACTGAATGCCTCGGCCATGATACCCATCTTGCCCAGCGCGGCAGCGCCGGACAGCCAGGTCAGCAGGGCGGACCAGCGGAACCACAGCAATGCACGCGGTGCCACATATTTGTTAATGGCCGCCGGGCCAGGGTCTTTGTCGGCCAGTGCCTGGCCTACAGCCGGTACCTGCACGAAGTTGAAGTAGTACAGCAGGCCGATCCAGGTGATGCCCACAATGACATGGAACCATACGGTCCATTCGATGGGGCTGCCCTGGCCGTTGCTCATGGCGAAGGCGATGATAACAGCCAGCACGATGCCTGAAACGATAGTGCCGGTGATGGATTTTAACGGGTTCATTGTTACTGCTCCTCGAAACAATGGGTTTTACTTTGATTTTGCGATAGTTGGAATAGCTGACTAATTTAGTCAGGATTGCGAAGCTTACGGCACGTTATGGGCTAATGCAATATCCGTTTGCCGCTCGGGCATAATAGCCGACCATGGACAGTATAGGACTTGGTCTGTTTGCCAGTCGTATTGAGGCGGTGTGCAGCGAAATGGGGGCGGTACTGCAACAGGCGGCCTTCTCGCCGAACATCCGCGACCGCCAGGATTATTCCTGTGCCGTTTTTGATCCGCAGGGTGAACTGTGCGCACAGGCGGCGCATATTCCCGTGCATCTTGGCAGTATGGCCTATGCCATGCGGGATCTTGTAGCGTGTCGTGAATGGGCGGATGGTGACATGCTGGTGGTGAATGATCCCTACCGGGGGGGCACACATTTACCCGATGTCACGCTGATAGCACCGGTATTCGTCGACGGGCTTTGTGCAGGCTTTGTGGCCAATCGTGCTCATCATTCCGATATTGGTGCGGACAGCCCCGGGTCTATGCCCATCGCTTCCCGGCTGGAGGAAGAGGGGCTGCTTATTCCGCCAACCCTGCTGGTCAAAAACAGGCAAACAATAGCGGCGGTGCTCAAGACTATTATCGCAGCGACGCATAACCCGACTGTAACCGAGGGGGACTTTTCTGCCCAGATCAGCGCCAACCGTGTCGGGGTTGCCCGGGTCAGGTCACTGGTTCTGGCTGCGAGTTTCGCTCACTGGTTATCCGGACTCGTGGAAATTAATGCTTACGGCGAACGCATGGCAAAGGAGGCTTTGTCTGATCTGCCAGACGGCGAATACCCTTTTACTGATTACATGGACGATGATGGTCAGGGCAACAGTGATATCAAATTGCAGGTTTTATTGACGCTTCACGCGGGCAAAGTGGCAGTGGATTTCACCGGTACCGCCGAACAGGTTAAAGGCAATATCAATTGCCCCCTGTCGGTTGCAGCCGCTGCGGTATTTTATGTGTTCCGGTGTCTGATGGATGAACGCGTACCGGCCTGCGCGGGGAGTTTTCGCGCTATAAAAATTTTTGCACCGGAGGGCAGCCTTTTGAACGCCTGTGCACCGGCAGCTGTGGCTGCCGGTAATGTTGAAACCAGCAGTCGGGTAGTTGACCTGGTGCTGGGTGCGCTGGCGCAAGTGATTCCACAGCGCGTGGCGGCCGCGAGCCAGGGCACCATGAACAACCTGGCGATGGGGTCACGTGGCATCCAGGGTTGGGATTATTACGAAACTCTCGGTGGTGGTATGGGGGCGGGTGCCACCGGTGGTGGCCTGAGCGGTGTGCAAACACATATGACCAACACACTGAATACGCCGATTGAAGTGCTGGAATCGGCTTATCCACTGCGCATACGGCGTTATGCACTACGCCACGGCTCCGGTGGCGCCGGTCAGGTAAGCGGGGGTGACGGGCTTATTCGGGAATATGAATTTCTGGATCAGGCTGAAGTGACTTTGTTGACCGAACGACGAAATCATGCACCCTGGGGGCTATCGGGGGGGCAGCCCGGTGCTGTTGGTGAGAATCTGCTCAATGGCAGGAGACTGGCACCCAAGGTTGCTGTCTCAGTCAAAGCGGGTGACCGACTGGGTATTCATACGCCGGGAGGCGGGGGGTACGGAACACAAAATGTGACCTGAGTCACACTTTATGGCTTTAAAGAATAAAAAATATAACAATAAATAACAATGGCTTAAAAATCCACCACGCAAGATTTTGTGAACAAGTTCAGATTTTTGACGCTTTGCCGCTAGCGAGTCACAGAGTTGGTATATGTGGCAGCTGAAAAAAATCCGGAGTTGTTATGAGAATGCTGAAAAAGTGGCTCGGTATTTGTGCCGGGTTTCTGGTGATATGGATAACACCCCTCGAAAATCTTCATGCCGAGACGGATAAGGTCATTACCGGTGCCGGCGCACATTTTGCGTGGGTTATTTTTGACAGCCTCAAGGCCGATCTGGAAAGCGTGTCGGGCCGCACCATCAAGTTACATGGTCGCAATTCCACGCTGGGCATGGGGTGTAATGCCGGTATTAAAACAGCGTTACAGAACAGCCCCGACAATGAAACCTTTGGTTTTGTTTGTTGCCCGCTGAGTGATGAAGAAGTCACCAGTAAAAAACTCAAGGTGTATCCCATTGCACTGGAGCCTGTTTACGTCGTCGTAAACCAGGCTAATCCGATCAACGATATCAGCGAGGAACAGGTCCGTGCTGTGATGCGCGGTGATGTGATTAACTGGAAAGAACTCGGCGGGGCGGACGAACCCATCGTGCTGGTGGCTCGCCTGCACTGCAAGAAGCGTCCCGGTCACTGGAAGACAATCCTGCCTGATGCCCCGCTGTATCGTCAGAAGCGACTGAACGTTAAAAGTGCTGCTGACATGGTGCAGCGTATCAGCGATTTCAAAAGTTCATTTGGACACATTGGCTCAACCTGGGAATTTGGCCCTGACAGCCGGCTCAAAGTGCTGAGCGTCAATGGTTTTATGCCAACACCCGAGAATTTAAAACTGAAAAAGTATCCGTTCTATCGGGAGTTGTCGGCAGTGACCGACTATCATCCCTCAGTTGATGTGCTGGATATTATCCACGAAGTACAGACCGGTCCTGCGTTCCGCAAGATTGCCGTCAAGTACAACCTGCTCCCCCTGCAAAAAGCACAAGTACACGATCGATGAACTACACATCCCGTATATTTCTATACGTAGGGATGTTGATTGTATTACTCATAGGGATGATGTTGCTGTCCTTTCGGGCAGCAACTGATATTGTTATTTCCGGTTCACGCGATCATCTGCGGCATGCAACCATACGCAAGCAGGAGACCATTCGCCTGGAAGGTGAGGAGCTGCTGAACTACACAGATATTATTGTCAATGACCTTCGTCTGCAGGAATATCTGTATATCATTATCGAGCTGGGGGCCAGCAAGGAAGGTCTTGCGTCATACTATGACCGCCAGTTCAGCTCATTACCGACCGATGCGCACGTGCTTGTTTCCAATGATGGCGATGCCTTGTATGGCGGTGAATACACGTCTTTGGTTGATGCTTTGCGTAAACGGAAAGGCAGCCATGTTCGTGAGCAGTTTCTGTTCCTGTCACCCGATGGTCCCGTCATGGTGGCAACGCAGCCGCTCACCTATCAGGACCAGGTTCTGGCAACGAGTGCAGTGGCCCGTCTTCTCGGTAGCGGATGGCTACAACGGCAGGAAAGCAAGTCCGAAGACTACCTGATATTTTTCGAGAGTGATGGACGCATATTGTGGAGCAGTAACCCGGATTATCGGGGGTTACTGATCGACAGGAACAAACAAATGCTCGTCGACGGCAAGCGGTCTTTCTATCTGCGTGAGGTCCATTTGAAAGGGACGGCAGAGAATATGCCTCATCTGTGGTTTGCTGCGTCGGAAACCTATCTGTTGCACATGCTTACCCGCTATCGGAACTGGGCCTACGCATTTTCATTGCTGGGTGGGCTGACTGTCGTGTTGCTTTGCTGGCTGATGATACGAAACTTTCGTCGACCGTTCGCACAGCTCATGGAAGCGACCGAGGCGATGGTGCATGGACGTTTGCCTGTTCTGAATCGAAGTGAATCACGAACCGAACTGGATCAGTTGTTGAACCGCTTTGCCGACGTGCTGGATGCCTTGCGACGGGAAAAGGCCAAGGTGAAGCGCGCGCACAGGAAGCTGCAGGAAACCGCCATTACCGATAGCCTGACGGGGCTGTACAATCGGCGTTACCTGCAGGAAATCAATCCCGGACTGTTTGCCCAGGTCGAACGTGACGGCCGTTACCTGACGGCAATAATTCTCGACCTGGATTATTTCAAGGCGGTTAACGATGAATACGGTCACCTTGGTGGTGATGCCGTGCTGGTGCATTTTGCGCGTCTGCTCAAACACAATTCCAGAGCCAATGATCACCTGTTCAGGATCGGTGGTGAGGAGTTTCTCATTCTGAATGTGGCGGAAACCCCGGATGGCAGTGTGGCGCTGGCTGCGAAATTGCGTGAACTGGTGAGTGAATCGCCGGCCAATTATCAGAGCGAAAGTATTTCAATGACAGTAAGTGCCGGTATTAGCTGTTGCTCAGGGCGTTCGGGAGAAGGTTCACTGTCCCGGCTGATGCGTGCAGCAGACAAGGCACTGTATGAGGCCAAGGCCAGCGGGCGTAATCGGATTATCGTGCACGCCAGCTGCAGGGAAGCCTCTGATTCGGCACGCCTGCGTGTGAAAAAACTGCCCCTTTCGCTGGTACGCGATACAAAAAAATCTTCCTGAGTACTCCGCTGGCGTTACGTCCTGTCCCCGGACAAATGATTGTCGTAGACTTGCCCTTTTTCCAGGGCTGAAACATTTCAAGTTATGTGTGGAATCTGCGGCGAACTCCGTTTTGATGGGAAGGCCCCCGATACAGGGGTTGTAACGCGTATGCTGTCCCGGCTGGAGCGGCGTGGGCCTGATCATGAAGGGCGTTATCTGAAAGGTCCGGTTTCGCTGGGGCACCGTCGCCTGTCGGTTATCGATCTGTCTGATGCGTCAAACCAGCCCTGGGTCGATGAGACACGGGGTCTTGCGCTGGTCTTTAACGGGGCAATCTATAATTATCGTGAATTGCGCGCCGAACTGATTGATGCCGGTGTAGCGTTTGTCAGTGATGGTGATACCGAAGTGGTCCTCAAGGCCTATGCCCACTGGGGCGAGGCATTCGTCTCCCGCTTGCACGGGATGTTTGCCCTGGCCATCTGGGATGACCGACGTCAGCAGTTGCTGGCGGCACGTGATCGTTTTGGTATCAAGCCATTCTACTATCGGCATACGCGCAACAGCTTTCGCTTTGCGTCCAATACCCAGGCCCTGTTGTCTGCCGGTGGTGTCGATACCCGTTTTGACAGCGTAGCCCTGCACCATCACTTTACCCTGCACGCTGTGGTGCCGGCGCCGCGCACCCTGTTGCGGGGTATACGCAAACTGCCACCGGCCCATCTTATGGTCATAGATGCACAGGGCAAGGAACGCCTGTCGGCGTACTGGCAGCTTGATGCATCACCACCTGACAAACCACTCAGTGAAGACGAGTGGCTGGAAGCAACTCGTAGCGCACTGCTGGAAGCGGTACGCCGGCGCAGGGTTATTGCCGATGTGCCGGTTGGAGTGTTGTTATCCGGCGGGCTGGATAGCAGTCTGCTGGTAGCCCTGCTGGCCCGGGAGGGCGGCAATGACCTGCTGACATTCTCGGTCGGGTTTGAGGATCACGCGGATGAACGGGGCAATGAGTTCGAATTCTCGGATGCAGTAGCCGAACGTTATGGCACGCAGCATCACAAGATTCATGTGCCAAACCATGAAGTCCTTGATCGCTTGCCGGAAGCCATCGACCAGATGGCAGAACCCATGGTTGGCCAGGATGCCGTGGCCTTCTATCTACTATCGGAAAAGGTGTCGCAGCATGTCAAGGTCGTGCAGAGCGGGCAGGGTGCTGACGAGGTATTCGCCGGGTACTTCTGGTATCCGCGTATGCATGCCGCACGCGGCTCTGATATTGAACGTTTCCAGCCCTTCTATTTTGATCGTGATCACCAGGAATACCTGCAAATGGTAACGCCAGAGTACGCAGGCCCGGATTATACGGAAGCACTGGTTGCGGAACGCCTGAAAGCCGCTAACACGAATGAGTACCTGAACAAGGTGCTGCACTTCGATGTCACGACACTGGTTGTTGATGACCCGGTGAAACGTGTTGATAATATGACCATGGCATGGGGGCTGGAAGCCCGTGTGCCGTTCCTCGATCAGCAACTGGTTGAGCTGGTGGCACGCATGCCGCCGGAATTGAAGCTCCGTGACGATGGCAAATACCCGCTGAAGAAGATTGCACGTGGGCTGATCCCGGATGCTGTCATTGATCGTCCCAAGGCCTATTTCCCTGTGCCGGCACTGAAATACGTGAGTGGCCCTTTCCTGGATTTCATGCGTGATATCCTCACATCCCGCGCCTGCCGTGAGCGTGGCTTGTACCGTGAGAGCTATGTGCAACTGCTGCTGGAGGACCCCGAACAGCAGTTTACCCGCCTCCAGGGCAGTAAATTGTGGCACCTTGCAGCACTGGAATTCTGGCTGCAACGCAATGTCGATGCGGCGGGTTGACCTGCGTTGCAGAAAACCCCTCTAAAAAAAGCTTTTTCAAGCCCCCCTGGCTGCGTACAATCAATCGATCAGTTGAATGAATATTGAATCGAGAGGTAAGTGACCATGGATGTAATGGAGCGTATAAAGCAAGCTGTGGACAGTCAGCCGATTGTTGTCTTTCTGAAAGGCACGCCTCAGCTGCCCAGCTGTGGTTATTCAGCCCGTACTGCGCAGGTTCTGCAGGCTTGTGAGGTTGAATTCGGTCACGTTAACGTGCTGGCTGACCCGGAGATTTTCGAAAACCTGCCACGGTTTGCCAACTGGCCTACTTTTCCGCAGGTGTATGTGAATGGCGAGTTGATTGGCGGTCACGATATCACCCTGGAGATGTTCCAGAAGGGTGAACTCAAGCCACTGTTGCAGGAAGCGGCCGGGAAAGCTTCCTGATAGACCGGGAGGATTAACCCGGGGTGAACAGCTTCGCGTTAATCAGGAAATGTACCCAGATACTGGCGGCGTAACCGAGCGCAATGGCCCAGGTCCATTTCATGTGTGTATAGAAAGTGTAGATGCCGCGTGCCTGACCCATTACGGCAACACCGGCGGCGGAGCCGATTGATAACAGCGAACCGCCTACGCCTGCCGTCAGGGTGACCAGTAGCCACTGCCCCTGATCCATCGAAGGATTCATCGCCAGGACGGCGAACATCACGGGAATATTATCCACAATGGCAGACAGGACTCCGACCAGGATGTTGGCCTGTGTAGGGCCAAGATCGCCGTACATCAGTTGTGAACCGACGGCGAGATAACCGAGTGTGCCGAGTCCGCCGACACACAGAATAATGCCGTAGAAAAACATCAGCGTATCCCACTCGGCGCGTTCCAGTGACTTGAAGATATTGAAATTGGCATCCGTCGACGGTTTGCCTTCGATTTCCAGTGTTTCCCCGGAAAGCGCTTCTACGGTTTCGTGTGGTGTGCGTTTCTTGAGGTAATAGCCATAAAATTTCAGGAAACCCAGGCCGGTCATCATCCCCAGCACGGGTGGCAGGTGCAGGAAGTTGTGGGCCGAAACCGCCATACCGATGGTCAGAATGAAAAGACCGACCACAACCCAGGCGCCATATTTGAGTTCAACCGCCTCGCCCTGCGCTTGTGGCGCCGTACTCGGGACAGTCATGCCAAGAATGACGGCGGGTACCAGCCAGTTAACCACCGACGGTACAAACAAGGCGAAAAATTCCTGAAATTGTACGACACCTTTTTGCCATACCATCAATGTGGTGATGTCCCCGAACGGACTGAATGCACCACCCGCATTGGCGGCAACAACAATGTTGATACAGGCGATAGCAACAAAGCGGTGATCGGAGCCTCCCACGGCCATTACCACCGTGGCCATCAGTAATGCTGTGGTGAGGTTGTCAGCAATCGGTGATATGACGAATGCCAGTCCACCGGTTATCCAGAATATCTTGCGCAGAGAAAACCCGCGCCCGATCAGCCAGGTGCGCAACGTATCAAACACGCCGCGTTCTTCCATGGTGTTGATGTAGGTCATGGCGGCGAGCAGGAACAGGAACAACTCGCCAAACTCTTCCAGGTTATGGCGAACCGCGATCTCGGCTGTATGTATGTCGCCAGCCTGGATATAGAGTAATGCCACAATGAGCCAGATGAATCCGGCTGCCACCATGGTGGGTTTGGACTTGCGAAGATGCAGCGCTTCTTCGCCGATAACCAGGGCATAGGCCAGAATGAAAATACCGATTGCCAGCCAGCCAGCCCAATGGCTGGTGAAATTCTGTGGGTGCATGGCATCGCCGGAAGCCAGGGACAGACCGGGTAGCACGGTCAGCAACATACCGGTTAGCCAATAGTGGCAGGTCGAGAGAGTGGTTTGCTTCATCCTTCAGCTCCTTTCTGTTGTCCTTTACTTCAGCGCGCCCTTGTCTCGTTATGCGACGCGGTTACGTCCGGTTTCTTTTGCCTGGTACAACTGCTGATCTGCAGCATTAACGACATCACGCCAGTCAGATACTGATGACTGCTGTTCAGGACTGAAGTGGGAAATGCCCGCGCTCATTGTGATTACGTCATAGTGACTCTTGCAGTGTGTGATGGCGGCATCCTGTAATTGTTTCAGGATACGGCGCGTGAGAATTTTTCCACCCTCAGGTGCCGTGTCCGGTAACAGCAATAACAGTTCTTCTCCGCCATAACGATACAGTCGATCTGATTTTCGAATAGCGGATGTTATAACTGAGGTGACTTGCTTCAGTGCTTCATCTCCGGCCATGTGACCATAGTGATCGTTATAGGCCTTGAAGTAATCAACGTCCAGTAACACGGTAGTATAGGATTGATCATAGCGTACGGCACGTGCGTGTGTGTGCTCCATATCAACTTCCATGGCGCGACGGTTACCAATATGAAGCAGGCCATCTTCCATCGACAAGGATTGCAATTCTGCATTAGCCGCAAGTAATTGTTCCGTGCGTTCACGGATAGCCTGTTCTATTAAATGCTGCTGTTCTTCGATGACCCGAAAATGTGCCTGTGCAAGATCGGTCTGGGTAATCAGTCCGACCAGTTTCTGTGAGTCATTGACTACGGGCAGATGGCGAACATGATCGGCGCGTGCGATCACCAGGGCATCGAAAAGAGTCTTTTCGGAATCTATCGTACAGGGCGGGGATGACATGAAGTTTGAGGCGGCTTCATCGGCCAGGCCAGGTTCGTCAAGAATACGTTTCAGTACGCCGACCAGGTCGCGTTCCGTAATAATGCCCAGCGGGACATCATCCTTTCCGAGTACAACGCAGGAATGGCGTTTCGAGTGCATCGTGTGTATCACGGTGCGCAGAGAGGTCTCCGGGTTGAGTATTTCAACGTCGCTGCTCATCATTCTATGGAGAGGTATTTGCGTCACAACGGGATCCAGATGCTTGTTATAAGACGGTGTTGGCCCCGTTAGCGGCACATAGTGCGTGGAATTTAAATGAATTTTTTATTTTTACCCGAGAATGGGGTCAGTAGTCCGGTTTTATTTTGTCCGCTGGTGAATCAGTGGCGTTGATCCAGGTTTTCCAGTTCGGCAAGGATGCCCAGTACCAGCTTCTCTCCTTCGTCGCTCATGCCTTCGGTCAATTCCTCGGCATCACGAACACCCTGCACCAGTGGTCGCAGTATGCCGGCCAGACGAGCCATATCACCGCCGGCCTGCATCATTTGCTGGGCCATGCTGCCAAGCAGTTGCAGCGTTTCCAGGTTGCCGGTGCGGGCACCGTTTACCATGGCGGCAATACCGGGTGCGGCCATGGCGCCGTTTATGCCTTCACCGAGGTCCGGGAGTGTCTCCGGGTTTTGCAGACCGCGCAGGATCGAGCCTACAATGACCGCATCTTCCTCATCGAGACTGTTGAGCGTGGCCATATCCCGTGAACCGGCGAGTATCTTGCGGATGGCCACAACCAGTTGTTGCCAGCCATTTTGCTCGGCCTGTTTCAGGATTTCATCGAGATCCGGCACCATATCGCGGTTCTGGCAGCCGATTACCACACGGTGAATCAGCCCGGTGTGGGCTTCGATGATTTGCTGGTCTTTTTCAGGAAGCATAACCATGAGTCTACCTTTTCCGTTTGCGTGTGGGGTCCCTTTGTGTGGGATAATAATGTGCTTTCGTGGAAATTAACACAGATTTAGGGAGTCATTCCTCATGTTAAAAACGATCAATTTAGCCCGGATGCTGCTTGTTTCAGCCATTTACGCTGGCGCCGCAGTGGCCGCAGACTGGCAAGCACTGCCGGACAAGGCCCCTGAACCGGCCGATAATCCGACGACGGCGGAAAAGGTCGAGCTTGGCCGGATGCTATATTTCGATCCACGTTTTTCCAAAACCGGCACAGTCTCATGCAACTCCTGCCACAATTTGATGCTCGGTGGTGATGATAACCGTGATTTTTCCATGGGCGTACATGGCAAGACCGGTGGGCGCAGTGCACCGACGGTGTGGAATGCCGCCTTTGCTTCGTCGCAGTTCTGGGACGGACGGGCATCCAGTCTGGAAGAGCAAGCCAAGGGGCCGGTCGTTAATCCAGTGGAAATGGGAATGAGCGACCTCGAGAAAGCGATAAACCGCGTGCGTGCCATCCCGGGCTACAAACCGTATTTTGAACGTGCTTTTGGTGGCAAAAACCCCGTGACAGTCGACAATGCAGCCAAAGCTGTGGCTGCCTTCGAACGCACCATGATCACTCCCAACAGTCCGTATGATCGCTTCGTGAAAGGTGACAAGACCGCACTGACAGCACAACAACAGCGCGGTATGCAGGCGTTTGCTGAGACAGGCTGTACCAACTGCCACTCCGGGGCTGCATTCAACGGCCCTGCGATGCCAGCCGGTACCGGCTTCTTCATGAAATTCCCGACTTTTGCAAACAATGACTATGTGAAAAAATATGATCTTGCGAAGGACAAGGGACGTTTCGACGTGACCGGCAACAAGGCGGATACGTATTTATTCAAGGTGCCTACCTTGCGCAACGCGGTTCTGACGGCACCGTATTTTCATAATGGTTCGGTCGCCACGCTTGGTGAAGCCATCCGGGTGATGGCCAAGGTGCAGTTGAATGTCGATCCTGACGATGCGAAGGTTGCAGACATTGAGGCTTTCCTGAATGCGCTGACGGGTGAGTTTCCCGAGCAGCGTTTGCCACGATTACCAGCCACACCGGGGTGGTCGATTATGACGGGTCAGTAAGCGGCTGGTGACTATTGTCCGGTGAATTCGTCCCACTTGTTGACAATAATGCAGAACAACTCGGCCGTGCGTTCCGCATCGTATTTTGCCGAGTGTGCCTGCTCCTGATCCCATTCCATCCCGGCAGCGAGGGCGGCGCGTGCCAGTACGGTCTGGCCAAAGGCCAGCCCGGCCAGTGAAGCGGTGTCGAAACTGCTGAAGGGGTGGAAGGGGTTGCGCTTGATTTTGCAGCGATCTGCAGCAGCGTTAACAAAATTCAGGTCGAAAGAGGGGTTGTGTCCGACCAGGATGGCGCGCGTACAGGCGGCTTCCTTGACGGCCTTGCGTATGGGAGGAAAAATTTCGCCCAGCGCTTGCGGTTCGGACTTGGCCATGCGGAACGGGTGGTAGGGGTCGATGCCGGTGAATTCCAGTGATTTTTCATCGAGGTTGGCACCGGGAAAGGGTTCGACATGGCAGGCATGGGTTTCCACCGGGCACAGTTTTCCCTCATCATCGTAATCCAGAATAACAGCGGCAATTTCCAGCAGGGCATCACGCTTGGGGTTAAAACCGGCAGTTTCGACATCGACGACGATGGGAAGGAAACCGCGGAAGCGGTTGGCGAGTTTTGCGGTGGCGTTTTCATCTGGCATTGAACAAGCATACCGGAAGGGTTCGGTCAGGGTGAACTTTCGGGGGTAGAACAACTAACCCGCCAGCTTCCAACGCAAGGTTTCACCCGCACGCATGGGGATCAATTTGTCATCACCCATGGGATAGTGATCCGGCACCGTCCAGTCTTCCCTGATCAGCGTGATGGTGCCGTCATTGCGCGGCAGGCCATAGAAATCCGGTCCGAAGTGGCTGGCGAAGGCTTCGAGCCTGTCCAGAGCACCTGCCTGTTCAAAGGCTTCGGCATAGAGTTCAATGGCAGCGTGGGCCGTGTACAGGCCGGCGCAGCCACAGGCGCTCTCCTTGGCTTGTCGAGGGTGCGGGGCGCTGTCGGTGCCGAGGAAGAATTTCGGGTTACCACTGGTTGCGGCTTCAACAAGCGCTTCGCGATGCTGCTCGCGTTTGAGAATCGGCAGGCAGTAGTTGTGGGGACGGATGCCACCGGCAAACAGGGCGTTACGATTGAGCAGCAGGTGGTGGGCAGTGAGAGTACCGGCGATCTTGTCCGACATGCCGATGACAAAATCAATGCCCTGTTGCGTCGTAATGTGCTCAAGGACAATTTTCAGTGCAGGGAACCGCTTCGAGATCGGTTCCAGTACCTGCTCGATGAACACGGCTTCGCGGTCAAAGATATCCACGGCAGGATCGGTGACTTCACCGTGAACCAGTAACGGTATGCCGGTTTCCTGCATAGCTTCCAGTGCGGGCCAGGTGTTTTCGATGCGGGTTACGCCGGCATCGGAATTGGTGGTGGCACCAGCCGGGTAGTATTTGATGGCGGTTACGATATGGCTGTTCTGTGCGGCACGGATGGTGTCGGGTGACGTATTGTCAGTGAGGTACAGCGTCATCAGTGGTTCGAAGTGTGTGTCTGCGGGCAGCGCATCGAGAATTCGTCGGCGGTAGTTCTGTGCGGCGGTAGTGTCGGTCACGGGCGGTTTGAGGTTGGGCATAATGATGGCACGGCCAAATTGTCGTGCTGTGTGCGCGATCACGGCACGCAGGGTATCGCCGTCACGTACGTGCAGGTGCCAATCGTCCGGGCGCTGGATTGTCAGGTTCATGTGTGTAAATTCCGGTTGTTTTCCATTGATTTTCCGACGCTTTTGCGCCCGTTTACGGCACTTTTCGCCTTGACCTTGGAAGGCAAAACACAGATCATATCGTGCTCGGTTTTCGCCAGGTGGCGGTTGCTTCGAGCAATCCGCGCCAAGCGCGACAGCGTAGCCAGACAACGTTGTCGGAGCATGCGGAAAATTCGGTAAAATATCAATACTTTCAATTCATTGACGAGGCCAACCGGGTCTCTGGACTGCAAGGAGCCTCATGAACGTTGCCGACAAAAAACGGCTGCTGCGCGAAATGTTGTTTGCGCGGCGCTTTGAGGAGCGCTGCTACGAAGCGTACGTTGAACGAAAAATTGGCGGATTTCTGCACCTGTATTCGGGTGAAGAAGCCTGTGCACTCGGGGTGCTGGAAGCCGCACGCCCCGGTGATGATTATGTCATCACCGGCTACCGCGACCATATCCATGCGATCAAGTGTGGTGCTGACCCGAAAAAGGTCATGGCCGAACTGTACGCAAAGGAGACAGGGTCTTCGAAAGGGCGTGGCGGATCCATGCACATCTTCGATGTCGAGCATCACTTCATGGGTGGCTATGCATTGGTTGGCGGGCCGTTTCCGCTGGCCGCCGGTATGGCCAAGGCCATCAAAATGAAAGGAACGGATCAGATTTCGATCTGTTTTCTTGGCGATGCCGCCAACAACCAGGGCACCTTCCACGAATCGCTGAATATGGCCAAGGTGTGGAACCTGCCGGTGTTATATGTGTGCGAGAACAACCTGTACGGTATCGGTACCCGCATCGATCGTTCCACGGCGGTGGTCGACCAGTACAAACGCGTGTCCGGTTATGACATTCCTTCCGCACAGGCCGATGGTCAGGATATCGAGGCCGTGTTCAAGGCAGCGAAGAAAGCCGTTGATCATGTGCGCTCCGGCAAGGGTCCGTACTTCCTTGAGCTGATGACTTACCGTTATCGCGGTCACTCCATGTCTGACTCCAATGCTTACCGCTCCAGGGATGAAGAGCGTATGTGGTCAAAGCGCGACCCCATTATTTTACTGCGTGATCGCCTGATCGAGGTCGATGAGATGAACAAGGATGACTACAAGGCGATGGATACTGAAGTGCTCGACCAGATCGAGGATGAGATCATTGCATTTGCCGAAGCGTCACCCGAGCCGCGCGTCGAGGAGCTGGAGAAATATTGCCTGGCGGAGAACGATCCCTGGGTGCTGGGAGGTGGCCACTGATGGCTGAACTAATGTACTGGGAAGCGATTCGTCGTGCCCACGATGAAGAAATGACCAACGATCCCATGGTGATCTGCATGGGTGAGGATATCGGTGTAGCCGGCGGCACCTACAAGGCGACCAAGGGACTGTTTGAAAAGTACGGTCCGGAGCGTGTGATCGATACACCGATTTCGGAAAACGGTTATACCGGTCTGGGTATCGGCGCATCATTCCTCGGTGTGCGTCCGATCATCGAAATCATGTCAGTGAACTTTGCCTGGCTGGCGATGGACCAGTTATTTAACTCAGCCGCCAAGGTGCGTTATATGTCTGGCGGTCAGTTGACGGCACCGATCGTGATGCGCTCTGCCGGTGGTACTGCGCATCAGCTTGGTGCGCAGCATTCGGCGCGCATGGAAAAAATCTTCATGGGCATCGCCGGTCTGCGTGTGGTCACACCGAGCTCACCGAAGCAGGCGTATGGCCTGCTGAAATCTGCCGTGCGTTGCAATGACCCGGTGTACATCAACGAGCATGAACTGATGTACAACATGAAAGGTGACGTGCCCGATGAAGAATTTTTCCTCCCGCTGGAAGGTTCCGATATTGTGCGCGAGGGCCGTGATTTGACACTGTTCGGTTACAATATTTCCGTACACTGGTGTGTGCAGGCGGCGGCTGTTTTGTCGAAACAGTTTGGTATTGAAGCGGAAGTTATTGACCTGTACGCATTGTCACCGCTGGATCGTGCCGGTATTGCGGCCTCGGTGCGCAAGACTCATCGCGCCATTATTGTCGAAGAGGCGGAAGCGCCGGTCGGTGTGGGTGCTGAAGTGATGGCGATTATCAACGAAGAGTGTTTCTTTGAACTTGATGCCGCGCCACAGCGTGTGTCGGCCGTCAATGTTCCGATTCCCTATAACCATACCCTGGAAAAGGCCGCCATCCCCAACCCGGATGATGTGGTTGCAGCAGCACGGAAGATGGTTGGACAATAATGGCTGAATCCTATGTAATCAAAATGCCCCAGCTGTCTGACACCATGACCGAAGGCGTGGTGGTGAGCTGGGAGAAAAATGTCGGCGACAGGATCGAGCGCGGTGATATTGTCGCCACGGTGGAAACCGACAAGGCCATCATGGACGTGGAAGTGTTTCGTGAGGGTTATCTGTCGGGGCCGCTCGCACCTGTTGACAGTACCGTGCCGGTCGGTGAACCGATGGCCTGGCTGGTGGCAACACCGGAAGAGGTTAATCGCGGTGATGCACCGGCATCGACAGCAGTGGTGGCAGACTCGGAGGCGGAGACAGCAGGGCACGGTGAACCGGCATCTGTCGCTGACAGCGCACCGGCTACAGCGCAAGTCGTCGTCAGTGATGCGCCGGCAGCTGCGGAAAGTACAGCGCCGGAGGGCGCCTCCTATACCATCACTATGCCGCAGCTTTCCGACACCATGACCGAAGGTGTGCTGGTCAGTTGGGAAAAAGATATCGGTGACAAGATTGCACGTGGCGACATCGTCGCGCAGGTTGAGACCGACAAGGCCATTATGGACGTGGAGGTATTTCGCGAGGGGTATCTGTCAGGTCCGCGCGTGCCAGTTGATGCCACCGTGCCGGTGGGCGATCCACTGGCTTATCTGGTTGACCGTGAATCACAGGTTATCAACGAAGATGCTGCGCCCGTTGCGGCAGTTAAGGCTGAATCGGCAACGGCTGTCGTGGCAGGTGATGAGACTTCGGCAGCAGCGTCTTCAGTCGCAGCGCCAGCTGCACGAGTGACTATTCCTGCCGGTGGTACACCGGCACCTCGCCCCCCGGGTCGTGGTGCGACGCCCTATGCGCGTGCCATTGCCGGTGCGCGTGGCATTGATCTGTCCGGTCTTGGCGGCACAGGACCGGGCGGCGTGATTGTCGCCGCCGATGTGCAGTCCGCACAACCCGCTACTGCACCGGCAGCGGCCGGCTTCCCACAGGTTGATGTTCCGGGCGATGGTCGTCCCATGAGCAAACTGGAAAAAGCTATCAGCGATGCCATGACCTCCTCGCTGAGCATGCCGACGTTCCATGTCACTTCGTACATCAAGCTTGGCGCTCTGATCAAGGCTTCGAAGGCGCAGGGTGCGTCGGTGACAGTCACCATCGCCAAAGCCTGCGCCATGGCCATGCAGCAGTTCCCGAAAATGAACTGGTGCTACCAGCCGCAAGACAAGCTGGTGGAACGCAGCAACGTCGATATTGGCATGGCAGTATCCGCAGACGGTGGCGGTCTGGTGGTTCCCGTATTACGCCATTGTGAAAGTCGCGAGCTGGATGACCTGGGTAAAGACTGGAAAGACCTGGTCGAGCGCGCCCGCAAGCGTCGTCTGAAACCGGATGAGTACAGCGGTTCGACTTTCCAGATTTCCAACATGGGCATGTTTGGTGTCAACCATTTCGATGCCATTGCCACACCGGGTATTGCTGCGATTCTCGCAATCTCGGCCAATACCGAACAGGGCAGTCCATTTACGATTACCGCTGATCATCGCGTTGTAAACGGTGCTGAAGTCGCGTTGTACCTCAAGGCGCTGAAAGATCATATCGAGCAACCCGATGCCTGGATGGGTCCGAGCGGCCCGGCTATTCCGGAAGGTGACTGGGATTACGACGTGGTCGTCGTCGGCGGCGGCCCCGGTGGCGAAGATTGCGCCCGCGACCTGGTGGCGCACGGCCTCAAAGTGGCCATGATTAACGACTCGCCCCTCCCGGGTGGCGAGTGTTTATGGCGCGGTTGTATCCCCTCAAAAGCCTGGCGGGCGGCAGCGGATCGTATTCGTGATCGTCTGCAAGACAGTCACCTCGGTATCACACCGGGCAAGCCAAAGCTGGACTGGAAGGCGCTGGAAGCCACGCGCCGCAAGGTGCTGGAAACCCGTGGTGACATGGCGTTGAAGACTGACAAGGGCGTGAAGATCAAATATGTACAGGGCTTTGGTCGCTTTGTGGATGATCACACCGTGTTTGTCGATACCTCCGGTAACCAGGATGATCCGCACACCCGTGCGGAACATACGGATAAACCCACAGGCGAGACAATGACCTTTGGTTGTGCCGTTATCGCGACGGGTGCGCCACCTTTCGTGCCGCCGATTCCCGGCGCCGTGGAAGGACTGGTCGAAGGCGGCGGTGTTCTCACTTCCGATACCGTCTGGCAGCTTGAACAACAGCCAAAGAAACTGGTGGTTATCGGTGGCGGCGCCATCGGCCTGGAAATGGCGCAGATCTTCCAGGACTTTGGTACGAATGTGACGCTACTGGAAGCCAAAGACCGCATCCTCGCCGAAGTGGAACCGGAAATTGCCAAACACCTGACCGGCGTACTCAATGACGACCCGCGTCTGGTCGTGCACACCTCTGTGCAGATTGACAGGATCAGCGGCAAGGCCGGCGCCGTCACAGTGAAGTACAAGGACAGCGACGGCAAGGCACACAGCATCAAGGTCGATTACGTCATTAT
>CAZVBD010000030.1:0-1192 GCA_964625255.1 uncultured Thiohalobacter sp.
TACCCATCGGTGAACTGGCCCGGCGCCTCGGCAACCCCGGGCGGCGCATCTGGTACATGTGCCAGGGTCAGGATCCGGAGAAAGTCATCACGCGTGTGGCACCACCCCAATCCATCGGGCATGGCAAGATCGTACCACCGAACACCAGAGACAAGGCTGTCATCCACACCTATTTTCTCCACATGAGCGAAAAAGTGGCGACACGCCTGCGTCGTCACAACATGGAGGCCGGTGAGTTCAGTATTGGATTGCGTACATCACAGGACTGGGCGGGCGCTACCCTGAAGACGGCTTACCCGACACAGCATGGTCAGCACATTATGGCACTGTGTGAGCGGGTGCTTGATACCTGCTGGGATGGCGAGGGTATCTTCCAGGTTCAGGTGACCGCGCTTCGCCCACAGCCGAAAGGACAGCAGCTGAGTCTATTCGGGTATGACACACGAAAAATGGATGCCTTCAACCAGGTCATGGATTGCGTCAATGAACGCTATGGTGAATTTGCCCTGGCCCCCGCCCGCCTGTTGAACCGCTCAGAGATGCCGAATGTTATTGCACCGGCCTGGAAACCGTTCGGGCACCGGAAAACGGTCTGATTATGTGTCTCGGTGTCGATTATTGTTACCAGGATGTGTCATTGCGCATGTACTTCAGCAATTCAAAAGCGACCTTGCCGGTCAGAACCCGAAGCGGTGAATGCAACCTGCTGCCCTGGGGGCGACGAAAAGCACAGCAGGGCGGGCTGCCCTTTGGCTGTTGTGCCCGGCTGGACAGTATTTACGCCGGGCGTTGGGATAAATGGTTTCCCGTTCCCGTCAAACTTGATGTGCAACGCTTTATGGAACGGGATATGGAAGGGTGCACACACTGGTTTGATTTGCCGAAAGGCAAATGGATTCAGGGACTGGTTGCGCACGAGGGCCATGAGCGGCGGGTCTACGTGGTGGTGGTAGAACCGCAATGCCCAGATGCCCTGTACGAGCGCTGGCCAAGAATTTTCTTTTCCTGACCCGCGTGTCCCTTATGGAATACGCAGCAGTACCTTGACACGGTCGTCCACCGAGTCTGCGTCAATGTAGCCGATGCTTCCCGGGTCAGCGATAACCCGTTCAATGACGGCGTTATCATTTTCGACAGTCCGTGGTGGATGTCCCTTGCCGGAGAACATGCGTCGCGACCAGTATCGGGACAG
>CAZVBD010000030.1:1292-3854 GCA_964625255.1 uncultured Thiohalobacter sp.
GCCCCCTAGAAGATCACATCGACAGCGAGGCTGTAGATGGTGATGTCATCGGCAGGGCTGATGAGTAACCCGCGTGTGCCGTTTTCCGGCTCTATGCGCTGTGCTTCAAGCTTGAGCGCAGCACCGGTGCCCAGCTCATAGCGCAGTCCGGCGGTAATGGATTCCTGCTCCAGGGCAATGCCGGGATCACCGCTGCTGTTGTTGTCTTCCAGCGTTGCGTAGGTGATGTGCGGAAGAAAAAGACCGATCCGGTAACCGAGGGTGGCATACCAGCCTTTCTGGCTGGGAAAGAAGGCGTTGGCGGCACCGTCAATTTCACGCTCGAAATATTCGCTGTAGACGATAATGTTGTTCCAGTCGAGATTTCCCCCGACACTCCAGAAGGTGACATCTTCAGCCTTGGTGATTCCAAAGTCACTGGCAGTAATCTCGGTTTGCAGATAACCGGCGCGTAGCGTACCGGCCTTGCCCGTATAGGCGACATTGATGCCGGCCATATTTTTGGCGTCGAAGTTGGCATACTTGACGGTCCCGGCAGGTAATGCCAGTGCCGGCAGTGCTTCCTGCGGTACCAGCGCGTCCTCGTTGCTTGCGGTACCGAAGTAGGGTTGGAACAGCAGGTCACCCTCACCGACACGCATACGCAACAGCAGGTCGGTCCCTGTGATAGCGGTGATGGGGTTACTGCCGTACACCTCCGCCGGTGGGCGAATCCACGGGTAGGCGTAGCCGACCTCGATATATTCTGAAATCAGAAAGGTCGGGAACTTGATTTTGCCACCACGGATATCGGCATTTTCCGTGAGTGCGTAGCTGACATAGCCCCAGTCAAACGTTGCATCGAAGGACTGGCCCTGATCGGATGCACCGAGTAACTGTGCGGTCACTGACATACGCTTGTTGATGTCGGCGGAAATCTGCACACCAATGCGCGTGTCTTCATCAAAACCAATGTCGTCGCTGATATTGCCGTTCTGGGTACTGACTTTGTCATTACTGCCCGCAGCGCCAACGGTAAAGAAACCGTTGAGTTGTATATTTTCCACGGCGGGCAGGGTGCCGGCGTAAAGCAGCAGCAATGAGGCTGCCACGGTTCTCGGAAACCGTCTCTTCATGGTGAATTCCCCTTGGCGTGTTACAAAAAAACAGTATTGTGGCCACACTCAGTGTGACTTTAGTTATTTTTAGTCAGACGCTGCTGGATAATACGATGGTAAACACCGGTTGGCCACAAGCATGGCTTATGCGGCCATAAAAAAACGGGCCAGAGGCCCGTTTTCTGTCTCAAAGCAGGGAAGGCTTACTTGCCGGCCCAGTTCGAGTAATTATCCATGTTACGTGCTTTGCCGTCGGCATAACCGGCTTCATAGGCTTCTGTCAGGCGTTGTTCTTCACGTGGCGGGTTGAGAACATAGCCACTCTGCCAGCCTTCAATGTATTCGGCATTAACAGCGTCTTTTTCCATCTTGACAGTAAAATCGTAGTAGTTCTGATCCATTGTTGCGATCTCCTTCGACAAGGTTTCGAATTTTTTAAGAATCTGATGGCGCGCAAGTATACCGCTATATCAGGAATCCGCTATATATCCCCAGCGGGATAATACCGTAAAATAATTATGGTAATAACGCCTGTGGGCGAAATAAATCCCGAGTAATTTGGTAAGGAAAGGGCAGATCTATATAATGCGCTCTTTTTCGGAGGGCGCACAATGTCTGATTCAGTCGATACAAACGAAGACGAAGTGACTTTCGCCAGCGGCATGGCCGCTTTCGAGGCCAAACATTTTTCACGAGCCGCCCAGCTGCTGTCGCCTTTTGCCAATGATGGCAGCCCGGAAGCACAGCACCGGCTGGCGATTATGTACCAGAACGGTCTGGGCGTCGCCCAGCACGGTGGTCTGGCCTTGCGCTGGATGAAAGCAGCAGCGGAACAAGGTTATCCGATTGCCCAGCACGGTCTGGGCTTCATGTACCTGGAAGGCGAGTGTGTCGAAAAAGAGCCGGCGGCGGCCGTCGAATGGTTCCAGAAAGCGGCGGAGCAGGGGCTGGTCGGTTCACTGACTACACTGGCGATGATGTACGAGGAAGGCAACGGTGTTGAACAGGACATCGACAAGGCCAATGAACTCTACCGGGCCGCCGGCTTCGAGCGTTAATGGAACTGTCGTCTGAAGATGCGTTGCGTCTCCATGTGTTGCTGGCGAACGAACTGCAAGCCGTACGTATTGATGAGTCGCAAATGGTCGTGCATGCATTGTCCAGCGGGGGTGAGGCAAAAGTGCCGCTGAACCCGCAGGGCAGGGATGACCAGTACCTGAAAAAAGTACGTGAGCTGTTATCCAGCCAGGTGCTGGGTTCGCCGGGTGGTTACCCGGTGTTTCTGCGTCGCTGGACGCGTATGGGCCAGGCACGTGATGACAGTCTGGAACAGCTGTTGTTACTCGGTGAACCCGAGGCCGTGGTCGCTGTCGTTCATGCCAATGGTCTCACTGACGAAATTGCCCGACGTGCCTGGTGGGCTATGCCGGTAGCAGACAATGCCCGGCGCATGCTGGAGCGCGAG
>CAZVBD010000030.1:3954-21656 GCA_964625255.1 uncultured Thiohalobacter sp.
AAAATTATCCCGGTAACCGAACCAATACAGCAGCAGTTTGCACAGCTGCGTGGTAAGGTTAAATTACAGTAATTTAACGAGCAGGCAGATTGTTTATGTCAGAAGTTGTCATGTACTACACCCGTTTTTGCCCCTACTGCGGCAGCGCCGAACGGTTATTGAGCAGTAAAGGGGTCGAGGCACGTAAAATACCGGTTGGCGGTGATCAGGCCCTGTGGGAAGAAATGGAGCAACTGACCGGCCGTAATACCGTACCGCAAATATTTATCGGGGATTATCATGTTGGTGGTTACGATGACCTTGCCGCTCTGGAACGGAATGGCGAACTCGATCCTTTACTTGAACCCATACTGAACGCTGCCAGAGCCTGAGGATCGACGACATTGGATTTTTTCCCGATATTCATGAATCTTGCCGGCCGCGATTGCCTCGTGGCGGGTGGGGGCAGGGTTGCCGCGCGCAAGACTACATTGCTGGTACGTGCAAAGGCGAAGGTTGAAGTCGTTTCACCACAGCTTTGCGACGAGCTGGCGACGCTGGTGGCCGATGGTGTCATCACCCATCGTGCTCGTCATTTTGAAGACAGTGACATGGACAACAAGACGCTGGTTATTGCTGCGACAGACCAGCAGGATGTGAACCAGCGCATCTCGGAACTGGCGCATAAACGGCATCTGCCGGTTAACGTGGTTGACCAGCCGGGTCTTTGCAGTTTTATCATGCCATCGATGATTGATCGCTCACCGGTACAGATTGCGATTTCCACCGGTGGCAGCGCACCGGTACTGGCACGCCTGTTACGCACCCGTCTGGAAAGTTACGTGCCCGCCGCCTACGGCCGCCTGGCAAAGCTGATGGACAGTTTCCGGGACAAGGTCAAGGCACGGTTTTCGGATGTTGAACAACGCCGGCGCTTCTGGGAAGAACTGCTGGACGGGGATATCGCCGAACTGATGTTTACCGGCCAGGATGAACATGCCCGTGAATGCCTGGAACATGCACTTGCCGGTGCAGACAGCAATGCACCCGTAGTCGGTGAGGTTTACCTGATCGGCGCCGGTCCTGGTGATCCTGACCTGCTGACCTTCCGTGCACTGCGCCTGATGCAACTGGCTGATGTAGTGGTCTACGACCGTCTGGTCTCGACACAGATTCTCGACATGGTGCGCCGTGATGCGGAGCGCGTCTACGTCGGCAAGGAGCGTGACAACCACACCCTCACGCAGGAAAACATCAACCACCTGCTGGTCCGGCTGGCGAAAGAAGGCAAGCGCGTGGTGCGCCTCAAGGGCGGCGACCCGTTCATCTTCGGGCGCGGTGGCGAGGAAATTTCAACCCTGATGGAAAACGGCATCAGCTTCCAGGTGGTACCGGGTATAACCGCCGCCTCCGGTTGCGCCACATACTCCGGCATCCCGCTGACACACCGCGATTATGCACAGTCGGTAGTATTTGTTACCGGGCACTTGCAGGACGGTTCGGTAGACCTCAACTGGAAGGCGCTGGCACACCCCAACCAGACCATCGTGTTCTATATGGGCCTGCACGGTGTTGCTGCCATGTCAGAACAGCTCATCAAGCACGGCCTGCCAGCCTCAACCCCGGTAGGACTGGTTCAGCAAGGTACTACCCAGAACCAGCGCGTGATCATCACCGACCTGGAAAATCTCGAACGCTCGGTAAAAGAAGAAAAGCTCAAACCACCGACCATCATTATCGTCGGTACGGTGGTTGAACTGCACAAGACCCTGCACTGGTTTAACCCCTTGCCAGGCGCGGACCCGAGACCGTTTGGCGGCACGCCCCACATCTGATGGAATCTGACTTCTGGCATCAACGCTGGCGCGATAACCTGATCGGGTTCCACCTGCCCGGCGTTAACCCGCAGCTGGAGGCCTTCTGGTCACACCTGCCGCTCGAAGCCGGCGATCCGGTCTTCGTTCCTCTGTGTGGCAAAAGCCTCGACATGCTGTGGCTGGCGGAAAGCCACCCGGTAACCGGTGTTGAACTCAGCCCGATTGCAGTGGAAGCTTTCTTTGAAGAGAATGATCTGACTTCCAGATATACACAGGAAGGCAAATTCAGTGTGTGCGAAAACGACAGTATCCGCATTCTCTGTGGCGATTTTTTTGATACACAGCCCGGGCAGCTTTCCCATATCAGGGCTGTCTATGACCGTGCCGCGTTGATTGCATTGCCCGCTGACATGCGCCCTCAATACGCCAGTCACCTGGCAGCCGTGTTGCCAGTCGGCGTAGAAATGTTGCTCATTACACTCGACTACCCGCAGCAGCAAATGGGTGGCCCACCGTTTGCCGTCAGCGCCAGTGAAGTACAGGACCTGTTCGAAGAAAGCTGGTCAATTGAGCAGCTACATGCGGATGACGTGCTGGTGCGCGAAGCGCGCTTCCGTGAGCGCGGCGTCACGCATATGACTGAAAATGTTTTTCATTTGCGGTATGAGGGAGAGAAAACACCATGACTAACCTGAGCAAGGAATCCTGTGAAGCCTGTCGTGCTGACGCACCGAAGGTATCCGATGAAGCGTTAAAGGAACTGCTCGGGAAAATACCCGACTGGAATATCGAAGTGCGTAACGGTGTTATGCAGCTGGAAAAAATATTCGTTTTCGACAACTTCATCAAAGCACTGGCTTTCACCAACAAAGTGGGGGAGGTGGCAGAGGCTGAAGGCCATCATCCCGCGCTGCTGACGGAATGGGGCAAGGTCACTGTTACCTGGTGGTCGCACAAGATCAAGGGATTGCACCGCAATGATTTCATCATGGCGGCACGTACTGATGAGGTTTTCAGTCAGGATAAGTGATCGGTACAACATCAAGCTCCTCCCCGGTTTGCTGTCAGTTAACCTGTCAGGCCGACACAAGCGCGGCCGACAAGTATGTCTGTCGGTGTAAACACTACTGGACACTTCCTCGTCCTATTCTAGAATCATCTAATAAGCGATTGAATCTCAATTAATTCTACCCGTTGCCGTTACAGAGGTTGAGTTACGGGTCAAACCCGTATTTACACGAAAATAATTAGCCTTATCAACAGGATATAAGGATATGCAGGCATGAACAGGACTTATCCGGCTGGCGTCAGCGCTGGCGCGCGTGGTGTGCTCATTTCAACGGTGCTTCGATGGCTCCTGCTGTGCAGCTTTATCGTCAGTTGGCCTGCACTGGCGGCGGACAAGACCAGCGGTGTCGATGCGGTATTGCTGATCGACAGTTCCGGCAGCATGGCCAAGAATGATCCGGACAAGTTGCGTGTTCCGGCCGCGAAGATGTTTATGTCACTGCTGGGCAATGAAGACCGTATAGGCCTGATCAGCTTCAGCGATAACGGCTACCCGGTGTTGCACCTGACTGCACCTGGTCCCAAAACCAGAGCACGCATTCTTTCCTCGGCTGACCGGGTGTCATCTAAGGGTGTTTATACCAACCTGTATGCTGCGCTGGACAAGGGCCTGGCGATGCTGGAGAAGGAAGGCAAGAAAGGCCAGGAACCGATGCTGGTGTTGATGTCGGATGGCAAGATGGATGTTGGTGATACGGATGAAGACTGGGCACTCACCAAAAAGTTGCAGGAAGATCTCGTGGCGAAGGCAAAGGAACGTGGTGTCAAGGTATACACCATTGCTTTCACTGAAGCCTCCGACGTGGACCTGTTGCGTGATGTCGCCACAGAAACCGGTGGTCTGTTCAAGCTGGCGCGTAACGACCAGGATTTGCACGATGTGTTCAGTGCTATTTTTGAAAGTGCCAAAGACCCCGACATGCTTCCCATTGAGGGTGGTGAATTCAAGATTGATGCTTCTATCGAAGAGGTGACGATCGTTGCATCCAAGGAGCGGGAAGATGTACGCATCTACCTGCAGGCACCGGATGGCACAAAGCTCAGCTCTGACAACACGAATGACAAACTGAAGTGGTTCCTGTCACACCACTTCGACATGATTACCCTGAAAAATCCCCAGCCGGGCACCTGGAAACTGTTGTATACCGGCGGCAAGAACCGCGCTTACATTGTGACCAACATGAGCCTGAATCATAGCCCGCAAACGCCCAGCCTCAAGGTCAATGAGGACATGGTGCTGGAAGCCTGGCTGGAGCAGGATGGCAAGCTGCTGGACAAGGAAGCCGTGTTGACCAATACAAACTTTTATATGGAAATCCAGGTGCCAAGTGGTGAAACCGCGCGTTTTGAGTTGAAGGACCAGGGGCGTGAAGGTGACAAAAAAGCCGCAGATGGTCGGTATTCAACGGTGCTTGCTTACGAAAACCCCGGTTCTTACCAGATCAGCCTGATTGCGGAGAGTGAAACGTTCAGCCGGCAGAAGACGGTACATTTTGAGGTGCAGGCATTGCCACCCGGCGTCACGCCACCCCCGGTGGTTGAGACGTCGGAACCTGAGCCTGTCGCCGAACCGGAACCTGTTGCAGAGCCTGAACACGAACCTGCGCTGGAACCGGAAGCTGAACCTGTTGTAGAGGAACCCGAAGCGGCGGTGACTGAAGATGAAGCCGTCGAAGAAAAACCGGCAAAGAAGAAAATGGGTCTTGGCATGGCCATCGGTATCTTTGCCGGCATCAACGTGCTGCTCGGTGTTATCGGCTTTGGCGTCTGGTGGTTCCTGAAGCGTCGCAAGAAGAAGGGCGCGGATGATGAATCAGAAGAAGACGATGAGGCCGACGAGGAAGAGGGCGGCAAGTAACGATGGGTGACGCGCAGGTCGGTTTATTTGCCTTTCTTGGTGCGCTGGAGCTGGCTATGTTGTTGCTGGTTACCAGTATTGTTTTCCTGTTACGCGGAAACCGGCTTTCACGCAAGGTAGATGTGCTTGAAAAAAAGCTGGATATGTCGGCAGAGGCGAGTGAGCCGGTGGGTTTTGACCAGTATCTTCGTGATGAGATTATTCGTAACGAGGCGTTGACCGATCAGGCGGCTGCGTCGCAGGACGAATCGGAAAAGAAAGCGGCTGAACTGCTGAAGTTCCGTAAACGATTCCTTGAAATTGAGCTTGAAGCGCATGCGCTGGAGGGCAACCCGGTTGCTTTCCAGGACCGAATTGCTGCCGGACTTTGTGAGTTGATGGAAGTCATGCGGCCGGATGCTGAATCTGTCGAAGCAGAACCGGAAGCGGAGACACCCATGGCGGTGGAGCTTGAAGAGGCACCGGGTGATGAAGGTGAGGAAGCGTCCGAACGCAAGATAGTCGACACCTCGGAGCAGGAAATTAATCACCTGAAGGACGTGATCAATAATCAACAGGATGCGATGTCCGCCCTGCGCGCACAACTTGAAGAACATGCTGAGGTCGAAGGTATGGACGCTGCGCTGAAGCAGCTGGAAGACTTCGAAAAACAGAGTACAGAACTGGAAAGATGTCTACAGGTACTGGAGAGTGAGAACGAGCGCCTCAAGGCGGCGCAGAACGACAGCAGTGATGCCGCGAAGAAGATCGAACCAGCCGACCCGACCCAGCTGGCGGGGTTAAAGGATATGGTGGGTGGACAACAGGAAACCATAGGCAGCCTCAGGAAACTGATCGAAGAACTCATGCCGGAGGCAGACAAAGCCGGGGAGCTGGAAGAAACGCTGGATCGAATCCAGCGTACCAACCAGGAGCTGTCCGGTTGTGTCACGGTGCTGGAGGATGAGAACACCCTGCTGCGCAGCGAGCTGGAGATGATAGTCAGCCAGCTTGAAGAGCAGGATGCGCAACGTGAGGCCGAGGTTGCTGCGGTGCCGGATGCTGCTGAAGAAGCCGCTGCAGCGTTCACCAGCGAGCAAATAGAGGAGATGGAAATCAAGGTCCAGGAGCTGGAAGCACTGGTTGAATTCAAGGATGCCACCATCGAGGAACTGGAAAAGCAGTACCACGCGCTGGAAGGAAAATATCGCGAGGCAACCGGCGAGCAGAGCGCCTGACCGCCCGGTCACCTTGCGCGGAGGCCGGGCTGCCTGAATCGATGCCGGGCAGGTATACTGCACAGCATGCCACCCAAAAAACGCAAAACCCGCCGTCGTCCGGGTAAACGCAGCAAAACCAGGGGGTTCCATTTCCCCTGGATTAAAATCTCCCTGATTCTGCTTCTCATTTTTGTGGGCTACGTCGGTTGGCTGGATTTCCAGGTGTATCGTCAGTTCGAGGGCAAACGCTGGTCATTGCCGGCGCGGGTGTATGCGCGACCGCTGGAGTTGTATACGGGACTGTCCCTGAGGCCGGCGCAGTTCGCCAGCGAACTGCGCGCACTTGGCTACCGTTCCGTCAGCCGCCCGCAACGTGCCGGGGAGGTGGTTCGAAAGGGCAATCGTTTTCAGTTGATCACCCGACCCTTTACGTTCTGGGATGGCCGTGAACGGTCACAAACTCTTCGCGTGACCTTTTCGGCGCAGCAGGTCACACAATTGCAGGATGACCGGAACGGTCGTGAAATAGCATTGGCACGGCTGGAACCCCTGGAAATCGGCAGTGTTCATACAGCACGTCAGGAAGATCGTATTCTGGTACAGCTCAGTGATGTGCCGGATACGCTCACCGAAGCACTGATCGCTGTTGAGGATCGCAGTTTCTATCAGCACCATGGTGTATCGCCACGAGCTATCGCACGGGCTTTCTGGATAAATGTGCGTTCCGGAAAAGTGGTGCAGGGCGGCAGCACACTGACACAGCAGCTGGTCAAGAACTTTTTCCTGACCAACACACGCAGCCTGTGGCGCAAGATCAATGAGGCACTGACGGCGCTGTTGCTGGAACGTCGCTACAGCAAGGATGAAATTCTCGAAGCCTACCTGAATGAGGTGTACCTGGCACAGGATGGTCAGCGTGCCATCCACGGTTTCGGACTCGGTAGCCGGTTCCTGTTTCAGCGCCCGGTAGATGAACTCAGCACAGCGCAGATTGCCTTGCTGGTGGGTATGGTCAAGGGGCCATCCTATTATGATCCGCGCCGTCATCCAAAGCGTGCGAAGCAGCGCCGTGACCTGGTATTGCGGGTGATGTACGAGCAGGGTCTGATCAAACAGGCGCAGTATCAGAAATCACGCAATGAACCGCTTGGGCTGGTGCGCGCCGTGGCTGGTACCAGCAAACAGTTCCCGGGTTTTCTTGACCTGGTGCGACGTCAGTTACGGCGTGACTACCGTGAGCAAGATCTGGTCAGTGAAGGCCTGAAGATATTCACAACACTTGATCCGCAAGTACAGTGGGCCTTGCAAAAGAGCCTTGACCAGCGCATTAAACCCTTGCTCGGGAAGCACCCGGAAATGCAGGGTGCCGGTCTGGTGACGCATGCGGCAAACGGTGAAGTGCTGGCACTGGCGGGTGGCAGACAAGCCGGTTTTGCGGGTTTCAATCGTGCGCTGGATGCAAAACGCCATGTCGGGTCACTGATCAAGCCGGCGGTGTATCTCACTGCGCTGGAACAGCCACAACAGTACAGTCTTGCCACATTGCTTGATGATGGTCCACTGGAATACAAACAGACAAACGGTATATGGCAACCCAATAATTATGATCACCGGTTTCATGGTCAGGTCATGCTCTACCAGGCACTTGCGCACTCCTATAATGTGGCGACGGCACGACTTGGCCTGGATCTGGGTGTTAAGCCGGTGATCCGCACCCTGCGTCGCCTGTCAGTGAGCAGTCCGCTAAATCCTTATCCGTCGCTGTTCCTTGGGGCCACCGATCTTAGCCCGCTGGACGTGACACGCCTGTACCTGAACTTTGCCAGTGGCGGGTTTCATGTCCCGCTGCGCGCTATCCGTTCTATCCTCAATGCCGAAGGTGAGCCCTTGCAACGCTATGACCTGGAAGTGGCGCGGGTGATCGATCCTCAGTCGGCCTTTCTGATTAACCATGCCTTGCAGGCCGTGGTGAAAGAAGGTACGGCACGGTCACTCAATACGCGTTTCTCAGCCGGGCTGGGGCTGGCCGGCAAGACGGGCACCACCAACGACTTGCGCGACAGCTGGTATGCCGGTTACGACGGCGCACGACTGGCGGTCATCTGGATGGGCCGTGACGACAATCAGCCCATGGGCCTGACCGGTGCCAGTGGCGCCTTGCGGGTATGGTCCGGTCTGTATGAGCAGATCGGCGCCGTACGCAATCAACTGGCCGTTCCGAAGGGTATCGTGTGGCATGACGTGGACCGGGGCAGTGGCGGGCTGGTCGGCAAGGGTTGCACGGATACCGTACAATTACCGTTTGTCGAAACCGGCAGCTTGCCTCCGTCCGCACCCTGTGCCGGTCGGGGTGTGCCGAAGTGGATGCCTGAATGGTTGCAATGAAACATACATTTTTTCTGCTGGTGCTGGTGCTGAGTGCCTGTAGTACCCGCCCACCGGCCCGGCTTCCCCCGGTGATTGAAAGTGGCTCACAATCCACTGAAACACTGCCGTCCACTGAAGTTCCCGCACCGGTTATCGAGGCACCACCGGAAAACCGTGCCAGTCGGGGTGCTGTGATTGCGCTGCTGGATCGTGCGGAACACTATCGGCGACTCGGTGATACAGATTCCGCTTCGGCCACCCTGGAGCGTGCGCTACGTATCGACCCACGCAATGCCCGTCTGTGGTATCAATTGGCCGTGGTGCGTCTGGAACAGGGGCGGGCAGCCCAGGCAGAGCAGCTGGCGCTCAAGTCAAATGCACTATCGGCTGGAGACAGAACCTTGCTGGCACGCAATTGGGCACTGGTGGCGCGCGCGCGCTGGGCGCAGGATGACGCTATTGGCGCACAGAAGGCTGAGCGCAAAGCCGCTGAAGCGCATCGTTGACGAGGGTTCCGTGTACAATCGTCACTATCCACAACTGATAACGATAAAGATGAACTAGTGGGCGTCTACTCTGTTGACAAGCTGATTTCCGAGGCCCGCCGGCTGGCGGCGGAGTTTCGGCGCACCACCGGTAAACCGCTGCCCGGTGTCAGCGGTGAAATTGCCGAGCATGATGCCGCCCGTCTGCTGGACCTGGAGTTATGCAAAGAACGTCCCGGGGGGTACGATGCCATCGGTCGCGGTCGTCGTGAAGGTGACCGCATTCAAATCAAGGGCCGGGTCATTTTTGATGAAGAAAAATCCGGCCAGCGTATCGGCCAGCTCAAGCTCGACAAGGACTGGGACAGTGTTGTACTGGTGATCATGGATGAAAATTATGAGGCTGTTGAGATCTATGAGGCTGCTCGTGAAGAAGTCGAGGATGCCATGAATGAATCAGCATCCAGTAACCGCAAGAAACGCGGCGCAATGACTGTTGCACGTTTCAGGATTATTTCCCGGCTGGTGTGGGCTCGCGATGAAGGCGTGCTCGGTGACGAAGTCCGGGATAACCGTTCCGACACCTGACTATCCGTATTATGACCGCAGACCCCCTGGCTGATGACATCACACAGGCCGCCACCTGTTTAGGTAGCGACGGATTACTTGCGGGTGAAGTGCAGGGGTTCGCCGCACGTCCCCAGCAACAACAAATGGCTACCGCCGTGGAACAGGCGTTGACCGGAGCATCGGCATTAATCGTTGAAGCCGGTACAGGCACCGGCAAAACCTTTGCCTACCTGGTGCCGGCACTGTTATCCGGAAAGAAAGTCATTATCTCCACTGGTACCCGCCATTTGCAGGATCAATTGTTTCACCGTGATCTGCCGACAGTGCGCTCGGCACTGGGGGTACCGCTCAAGGCCGCATTGTTAAAAGGACGCGCCAATTATCTTTGTCATCAACGCCTGCACATGACACGTAGCGAAGGCCGCCTCAGTGACCGTCGCCAGGCTAATCAGCTGGAGCAGGTGTTCGATTGGTCCGGGCGCACCGCCAGTGGTGACGTTGCCGAACTGTCCAACATTCCTGAAGACGCCTTCATCTGGCCCAGGGTAACGTCTACCACAGAAAACTGTCTTGGCTCGGATTGTGACTGGTTTTCTGACTGCCACGTGATGAAGGCACGTCGCGAAGCACAGAATGCCGACCTGGTTGTCATCAACCATCATCTGTTGTGTGCGGATATGGCGCTCAAGGAAGAGGGGTTTGGTGAATTATTGCCGGGTGCCGAAGCCTTCATTATTGATGAGGCACACCAGTTGCCGGAAACCGCTTCACGTTTTTTCGGGATGGCGCTGTCCAGCCGGCAACTGCTGGAGCTGGCACAGGACAGCATTAATGAGTATGTGGGTGAAACCGGTGAACTGGACGGTTTGCCGGATGTCGCCCGTGAACTGGAAAAAGCCATCCGTGACTTCCGCCTGGTCATGGGACAGGGCGATCAGCGCGCGCCCTGGTCACGGCTGGCCGACAACGAGGCGCTGGCCGAGGCGCGTGATGCACTGAAAACGGCACTTGCCGAACTGGCACTGCAACTGGAACCCCTGTCCGAGCGCAGTCGTGGACTGGATAACTGTTACCAGCGTACTTTGCGCGTACAGACCTTGCTGGCGCAGACCACCGAACAACCACCGGCTGAGTATATCCACTGGTTTGAAACCTGGCGGCAATCCTTCCGCATTAATCTCACACCACTCGATGTGTCGGAGAATTTCAACAGCAAGCGGCACTCGTTACCGGATTGCTGGGTCTTTACTTCGGCAACCCTGTCGGTCAATGACAGCTTTAGTCACTTTGCCAGCAAGCTGGGGCTGGAAGACGCCAATACCCTGCAACTCGACAGCCCGTTCGACTACGCCAACAATGCGCTGTTCTATGTGCCCCAGGGTATGCCAGAACCGTCTGATGCGAATTTCACCAACCGCATGCTCGACGAGGCAGAAGCCATTATCGATGCGGCGCATGGCCGTACCTTTGTGCTTTTTACCAGTTACCGTGCCATGAATATCGCCCGCGAACGCTTGCGCGACAATTGTCAGTTCCCGCTGCTGGTACAGGGCGATGCGCCACGTAATGAACTGCTGGAACGCTTCCGTGAACTGGGTAATGCCGTGCTGCTCGGGACCAGCAGTTTCTGGGAAGGTGTTGATGTGCGTGGTGAGGCGTTGTCCTGTGTGATCATCGACAAGCTGCCGTTTGCCTCGCCCGGTGATCCGGTCTGGCAGGCGCGTATCGATGCGATGAAGGAACGCGGCGGTAATCCCTTCATGGACGAGCAACTGCCACACGCCGTGATTATGCTCAAGCAGGGTGTGGGTCGTTTGATCCGTGATATCAATGATCGTGGTGTGCTGGTCATCTGTGACCCGCGCCTGCTCGGCAAACGCTATGGTCGGGTGTTCCTCAACAGTCTGCCGGACATGGGACGCACCCGTGACCTCGATGACGTGGTGAAATTTTTTCACACCAGCGATGCGTTGAGTCTGTAATCATGCTGCGCCTGCTTGCCATTGAAACGGCCACCGAAGCCTGTTCTGTTGCCCTGTATCAGGACGGTGAGGTGATGGAACGTTTTGAGATTGCACCGCGCCAGCATGCGACACTGGTACTGCCGTGGGTGGAAGCATTAGTGGCTGATGCAGGGATCACACTTAACCAGCTCGATGCCATCGCCTTTGGTCGTGGCCCGGGATCCTTTACCGGTTTGCGCATTGCGGCCGGTGTTACGCAAGGACTGGCGTTTGGTGCCGACGTGCCGGTAGTGCCTGTCTCCACACTGGCGGCGTTGGCGCGCGGTGCGTATGAGTACAGCGGCAAGGCAAACATTCTTGCCGCACTGGATGCACGGATGAAAGAAGTTTACTGGGGTGCTTATCAATTTGACGCTGATGCTCATGCCGTGTTGATCGGTGAAGAACACGTTTGTTCACCTGACGCCGTACCTGTACCTGAGAGTAACGATTGGCTGGGTGCCGGCAGCGGTTGGGACGCTTACGCCAGTGTACTGTCAGCGCGTTGTGCCCTGCCGGAAACAGCCTGTCTGCCCGACTGGCAAGTGCATGCAGCTGATGTGGCCCGGTTGGCTGTCATACAGTATCAGGCTGGTGAAGCAATTCCTCCGGAACAGGCCAGCCCTGTCTATTTGCGCGACAATGTCGCTGACAAACCGAAACCGAAGGTGTGACATGCAGAACAACGTATTGCAACAGGTCGTTGAACTCATCGAGGCCAGCCCGCACAGTGGCCCGGGCCTGAATCTTTATGCACTGATCAGCACATTGAAGATGGAAAGCAGCGGTTACCTGTACCTGTTACGTAAATTGCGTGATTTGTCACCGGAGCACCGCCAGCTCGCTTACGGGTTGATGGAGTTAATGGCCGAAGGAGGAAACCAGGGTGAAGCCTGGGATGCCGCGCTGCAAGCAATGGACAGGGCGGTGAAGGGCGGGTAGTGAACCGATAACCTGCTGTTTCCGGCAGGTTATCGGCATGATTAGCGATGGATGATTAAATTAATACAGGTAAGACCACTCCGGAGTAGCGGCCATGTGGTTCTTGGCCAGCATTTCAACCAGATGCCCCATTACACGCACGCTACGGCTCAGTTCTTCTGGCGTCAGTGGTCGGCCTTCATCAGCAGCCTTCACATTGGCGTCATTGAGATTTTGCAGGATTTCAACCATTAGTGTGAGGTGTTTGACGCGGGCCTTGGCGGCTTCCTCACGGGTGGCGGTTTTGCTGTGCATCGCCTTGAATGCCGCATCGCATTGTTCCAGCTTCTTGTCGATCGGGTATTCTGCGGCTGATAGATTGTGACTGCCCAGCGCCAGTACGCTGGAAATCGCAAAAGCAAATAAAAATGATGTTAGTTTTTTTGTCATCGAACTCTCTCCTAATGATGATGGTGAAACACTGTTACGGCCACAGATGACACTGGCAGGCCCGGCATTAACTTGGATTACATCTAAAGTAGAGAGCTTCCAGCATGGAAATATTCCCTGTGTGGCAACTGTTATTTTCAGTATCGATATCCACACATAAAATAACTTGAATAATATTAATTAAAACAATCGGTTATACGTGAAATGTCCGGTTGTTTACAGATGTCGCTGAAACAACTACCGGTACCCTGTCCCAGGCAGTAAAATGCGCAACCCCTGTGTCTGTTGTACGAGTTGATGTAATGAAATCTCCTGAGCTCCTTGCCCCTGCCGGCACCTTCAAAAACCTGCGTTATGCGATCACGTATGGTGCCGATGCGGTTTACGCCGGTATGCCACGTTACAGCCTGCGTGTGCGTAATAATGATTTCAGCACGCTTGAACGGCTGGCCGAGGGTATCGCGTTTGTGCATGCGGCGGGTAAGGCCTTCTTTCTTGCCAGCAACGTATTACCACACAACAGCAAGGTCAGGACGTTCATCGACGATATGGAGCCGGTCATCGCACTGCGTCCGGATGCGCTTATCATGGCAGACCCGGGTTTGATCATGCTGGTGCGGGAACGCTGGCCCGACATACCGGTCCATCTGTCTGTACAGGCCAATACCATGAACTATGCCAGTGTGAAGTTCTGGCAACAGATGGGTATCAAACGCATTATCCTGTCGCGTGAACTGTCGCTGGATCAGGTTGAGGAAATTCGCCAGGCATGTCCGGACATAGAGCTGGAAGTTTTTGTTCATGGTGCGTTGTGCATTGCCTATTCCGGTCGTTGTCTGTTGTCCGGTTACTTTAATCATCGTGATGCCAACCAGGGGACGTGTACCAATTCCTGTCGCTGGGATTACAAAGTCAAGGAAGCCAGTGAAGACGATATGGGTAACCTGACGCCTGTTGTGAAAGCGCCAGCACAGGCAGAGGTCAAGGTCAGGCTCATTGAAGAAGCTAACCGCCCGGGTGAACTGATGGCGGTCGAGGAAGATGAACACGGTACCTACATCATGAACTCAAAGGATTTGCGTGCCGTTGAGCACGTTGATCGGCTGGTGAAAATGGGTATAGACAGTCTCAAGATAGAAGGGCGCACCAAGTCACACTACTATGCGGCACGCACAGCGCAGGTATACCGCAAGGCGATCGATGATGCAGTGGCGGAACGACCGTTTGACCCGACGCTGTTAGGCAAACTGGAAAACCTGGCCAACCGCGGTTATACCGACGGTTTTTTTCAGCGACATCACGAGCAGGACTACCAGAACTATCTCGATAACCATTCCACCAGTGCGCAGCAGCGTTTTGTTGGTGAGCTTGGTGACTATGATGCGGAAAGTGGTACCGTGGAAGTTATCGTCAAGAATCATTTTGCGGTGGGTGATGAACTGGAGCTGATCCTGCCCGCCGGTAACCGAACCTTCACGCTGACTGAAATGCGTAACAGTGACGGACAAGCCGTGGAGGTAGCACCTGGCAGCGGTCATCGTATGCGTATTCCGATGGCGCCGGAGGATTTTGATATGGGTTTGCTGGCCGTGAATTACTGATTGAAAGATCAATAAAACAAGGAGTGGTAGAAATGACGTTATTCAAGTGTTGTCTGATTTCCCTGCTGTTTATGACGCAAGCCGCCGTGGCTGATCGTACCGTTCTGGTCTGGGAGACGGGCAAAAGCCTCGAAACTTCTTACGATACAGTCTATAAGGCATTGGAAAACAATAATTTCTTTGTGGTGTTTGAGCCGGATATCCAGAATAACCTGAGCTTTTTTGCCGAGCGCTGGGGTGACAACTATAACCGCAACAAGCTGGAAGGTATCCGCTCCATGATCTTCTGTAACGGGTGGTATGCCAATGCCGTGAGTAACGCTGACCCGGATATGATGGCGTTGTGCCCCTTACACATTACGCTGGTGCAAAAGGACGGTGTGACACGCATTCTTTTCTCGCGACCCACAGTGATAGCGGCTGGCAGCAAGGCATTGTCCGTTGCCCGTGAAATCGAGCAGGATGTGTCAAAGGCGCTGGATGAAGCGGTTGCCACGCTGAAGCCCGAATAACAGAATCCAGGGCATCACATTAATCAGAACATCCTTATGTCATTGCCACCACAGTGACAGGGTTGGTACGTAAGTAACAATGCCCAGCCATACCATCATCAGCACCAGGAAAGGCAGTGTTGAACGGAACAGCGTGAGCACCGGTTTTTCAAAACGCTGACTGGCGATAAACAGGTTGATACCCACGGGCGGTGTGGAATAACCGATTTCCAGGTTGGCAAGAAATATGATGCCGAGGTGCACCGGGTCTACGCCGAAGCGTTGTGCGAGAGGAAGGATCAGCGGTACCACCACCACGGTGGCGGAAAAGATATCCATCATCGCACCCACCACCAGCAGGAACAGATTGAGCAGCAGCAGGAATTTCAACTGGGAATCGACGCTGTTTTCCATCCATTCGAGTAAACGCATGGGCAGTTGTGCATCAATTAACAGATTGGTCAGCCCCATGGCGATACCGAGAATGATCAGAATACTGCCGACCAGTACGGCGGTGTCGCCCAGTATGGGCACCAGCTGTCTGCGCAGTGAAATGGAGCGATGAATGACGCTTTCCAGTACCAGGACATATAGCGCTGTACAGGCCGCAGCCTCGCTGACGGTGACGTAGCCACCGAAGATACCCACGACAATCAGTATTGGTAGCAGGAGATCGCCAAAGCCGGTACGCAAGGCCTGCACCAGTGTGTCCCGGGAAAACGGATGGCGTGGGATGTTGAAACGTGCACCAACACTGGCGGCATAGATCCAGAGCATGAGCATCAGGACAAGCCCGGGAACGATACCGGCCATGAACAGATCATCGATATTCACACCGGCGACCACGCCATACAGCAAAATGGCCAGACTGGGGGGGAACAGCAGTCCCAGTGAACCGGAGGTGGTCAGCAGGCCAAGCGAGAACCGCTCCGGGTAGTGGACTTTACTCAGCACCGGGTAGAGCAGACCACCCAGGGCAAGAATCGTGACACCCGAGGCGCCGGAGAAGGAAGTAAAGAAGGCACAGGCGGTAATGGCGACGATGGACAGGCCGCCGGGCAACCAGCCGAGCAAGGCGTTAAACAGGCGGATCAACCGCTGCGGTGCACCACCGGAAGACAGGATGACACCGGCCAGGGTGAACAGTGGGATAGCGGTGAGGTTAGGTGAGGAAGCCAGTCGGTTCAGTTCGACGATGAGCAGTGCGCTGTCCAGCTCACTGTTGTGCGCATAGAGCAGGCTACCGGCACCGAGAACGGCAAACAGGGGCAGCCCGACCAGGGCGAGCAGGACGAGGGCCGCTATGGCAAATGGCATGTGTCGTCATCCTGGCCAAGCAGGGCCGCAAGAAGGAAATGGACGGTCAACAGCGTAAAGCCGATCGGCAGAATCAGACCGACCAGTGTTTGCCAGCGTTCATAGTCCTGTGTGTAGGCCCATGCATCACGCCAGAAACGAATGGCTGCATCGGTAAAGAAGGCACAAATCACCGCTGCCAGTGCCTGCAACGGGCGGTATAGCATTTTCAGCACATCGGCGGAAAGCAGGGTGGAGGCTGCATCGATCTTGATGTGCCGGTTGCGATCCACTGCCAGCGTTGCGCCAAAGAAGGTGACATACAAAACCAGGTAGCGCGTTAAGGTATCGGCCTCTGCAATGCCGGCATCAAAAGCATTGCGTGCAATGATCTGAACAAGTGCCAGTATCAGTAGTAACAGCAGGCTTGCGGCGGCCAGCAGCAGCTCTACTTGTACCAGCCTGTCTCGAATGATTTTCAGAAAGGTCATGGCATCACTGGACTGATTGACAGTTCAGGGCCTGGGAGCATCCGCTGTTGACTGTGCATGACGGTACTGATCGAGCAGTTGCCGGGTTTGTTCAAACAGGCTGGACGGGATGTAGTTGGATTTAATCAGAGTATCTGCCGCCCGGTTACGCAGTGCGAGCAATTCTTTATCGCTCATGCTTTCATCCGGTTTGATAAATTCCAGACCGCGTCGTTTGAGTTCATCGATACTCTTTGCGTTATCGATGCGCGTGGCGGCCACCAGCTTTTCACCGTAGGCATAACCGGTTTCGCGGAGCAGGGTTTGCAGGTCTTCAGGCAGCTTGTCAATGAAGCGGCGTGTCACGATGAGTCCGCCCATTCCGTTGGTCAGCGGTACGCTGCTGATATATTTTGTTTTGGTGAACCACTGCAGGGCGATAGCGCCGAGTGGCGGTGCATAGACGGTATCGATCAGTCCTGTGGACAGGCTGGTATAGACATCAATGATCGACAAGGGAACCGGTGATATGCCACTGGCTTCGAAAAAGGCTTTTCCCATCGGGTCACCTTGCCACAGCCATACCCGGCGAGTGCGCATGTCTTTCATGGAACGAATGGGTTCGGTCGAGAACATATGGATGAAACCCACTTCCATCCAGCCCAGTAATTCATAACCGTTGTCGCGAAAGCCTTGCTGGAACTCGGCCGTGAAATGGTGGCGAACCAGATCGACTTCCTCAATATTGTCGAACAGGAAAGGCAGTTCAAGCACGCGTGCCGGTGAGTACATGTGTCCGATACCATAGCCGGTAAAGGCACCGCCCTGTAGCTGGTTGAAGCGCATTTTTTTCAGGACATCCGGTTCGTCACCCTGTACGCCCCCCGGGTAGAACTTGAATACCAGGCGGCCATTGCTGCGGGTTTTAACCTCCTGGCCCCATTCTTCCAGGATATTCATCCAGGTGGTGCCGGAGGGTGCCAGCGTGGCAAATTTCAGGACATGTGTGGTGGCGGCTGTGGCGCACAGGGGGAACAGTGTGGCGAACAGGATCAGGACAAAGGCTTTCAGCTTGCGGTTCATCAGAACCACTCCTCTTCGAGGCCAAGCAGATAGCGTGCGCGTGC
>CAZVBD010000031.1:0-21646 GCA_964625255.1 uncultured Thiohalobacter sp.
TGTCCCTGATCACCCGCGTAGGAAAAATTACCTGCACCATCACCGGTAAAGGGTGCGGTCTGCCCCTGGAACCCGGCAAACAGGAACTCACCTGCCGCATCCTTGCTGTTTGCCAGGCCAACCACTGCTCCCAGAATCTGGCGGATCTCCTGTGCCATACCGGCACGCCCTTCAGGGCTATTGGTGTCATTAAGACCCTGTACTGTCAGCTCACGTGCACGCTGCAAGGCATCACCAATAGCGGCCAGTGAAGTGTCTTCCAGTTCCAGGCGACTACGGATAAAGTCAATATTTCGCTGGTACTGTCGGGTCACATCAAGTGAATCCGACAGACCGACCAGTTGTGCCGCAGAGGCAGGATCGTCTGAAACAGAATTAATACGCTTTCCGGAAGAAAGCTGCTCCTGGGTACGGAAAAGATCTGTTTGTCGCGCAAGGATGGCGTCAACGCCCTGGCGAAACATACTCATGGTACCGATACGCATCGTTATCTCCCTATCGCAGCCAGTAAAGTCTGAAAAGTGGATTCCGCCACTGAAATCACCTGCGCAATGGCAGCATAAGCCTGCTGGAATCTGATTAAATCAGCGGCTTCCTCGTCAAGATTAACCCCGGACAAGGCATCACGTGAGTCCTGGGCCTGGCTTTTCAGTGCAGCCTGCGCCTGGGAGGTAATTTCAGCACTGCGGGTACGCGTACCCAGATCACTGATCAGCTGTCCATAGGCCCCCTGAAAACTGGTATTACCATTCTCCATGGTCTTGGCTACCTGCAAACCCGCCAGTAACAGGGCGTTAAAATTATCACCTGAACCATTGGTATTGGCTGCAGCAACAAAACTGTCACCGTTGGCTGGCGTGCCTGTCACCGCAAAGCTGATACCGGCCACAGTGAATGTGCTCCCACTGTCGGTGGCCGGGTCATAGGCAAAGGAGCCTGTGGCATCACCGGTATAATTGAACTGTTGTGTGCCGGTATCGTAAGTAAAAGTAATCCCGGCAGTCAGCGGTGCAAAGGTACCGTCGGCAGCCTGAAGCTGTAGTGATGCGCCACCACTGTTGGTCGGCAATCCATTGGCGTTGGTGGTCTCGCCAAGGGCTATCGGCGCAGCAGCAGCAATATCACCTGGATCTGTAATCAACTGCCTCAGACTGGGTGCGCCTTCACGAGTCGGCTTTATCTCAAAACGATCACCGGCAGCCGGCGCGCCGGAAACGACAAAATCCAGACCTTCAGCGTTGAATGGACTGGCCACTGTGCCCGCACCGGTCATGGTAACCGGCTGGCCGTTGCTGGCGCGTGACAGATTCCAGGCCGAACCGTCATAGGCAAGAACGTAATCGCTGGTGGTCAGGTCCTGAATATTGGCCGTATCAAATGTTGCCACGACACTGGCCGCTCCGGTGTTATTCACATGTGCGGCCGTTGAGGGTTGATTGACAGAAAACATGTCCGTACCCATCTCGCCATCCAGATCCATACCCAGATTCTGTTGGCGATTGAACTCGGTCGAAAAGGTTACTGCGATACGTCCGAGTGAATTCTCGGCCGGATTCAATACCTGGTCACGAAAGTCCAGTAGTGCGCCCAACTTGCCACTAGTCAGACTGCTCGTTATTTCTGCTGCGACACCACCACTTACTACAGATATTTCTGCTCGACCTGCATCAAAACCGTTTTGCGAAACCTGTAACGGAGAGGCAAGAAAACCCGTCACCAGCGACTGGCCGCTGCCAACAAAAACATTGACCGAACCATCGTCCTGCACAAAGGTACGAACTGAAACCAGCTCCGACAACTTATTGATCAGAATATCGCGCCTGTCCAGCAGGTCATTGGGTGTCTGGCCAGCACCCTGGGACGTGGCATCAAGAATATTGCGGTTGGTTTCAGCGATCGATGTACTGAGACTGTTAATTTCATTAACGATGGCACCCAGACCGCTATTGATTTCTCTACGTGTCGAATCCAGTTGTTGACTGAGATTCTGAATACGTCCGACCAGAGAACCTGCCTCTGACAAAACCAGTTGGCGCGGGGGAATAGCAGAAGGGTTGGCGGCCAGATCCTGTATGGAGCTGAAGAAGTTCTCCAGACTCGCACTCAAACCGGCATCACTGTCGCCGAGCAGATTAGATATTCGGCTGGAATACTGAAACAGCGTATCGTACTGCGCGCTGGTACTGGTGGTGTCCCGCAGCCGGTCAACCGTAAACTGGTCAAACAGGCGACTGATACCTTCAACCTGTACACCATTACCCATAAAGCCCCGGCCGGTGAAGCTTGGGGGACGTGTACCCAGCTCAACACGCTGCCGACTGTAGCCTTCCGTGTTGGCATTGCTGATATTGTTACCGGCAACTGCGATGGAGCGTTGAAACGCCTGTAAACCAGAGGTGGCCAAACCGAGCAGTCCTACTGCCATGATGCTGTCTCCTGAAAACTGACTGTCTGCCTGTTCATCCTGTATATCCCGATTCAGCTACGCGGTCCGGTTTCTGAAATTTCGACACCGCCGAGTGCTTCGCGCAGATGCGAACCATCCATAATACGATTAATCTTCCCGGCATAATCCGGGTCTGTGGCGTAACCTGCCTCTGACAATGCACGGGTAAATGCCGGGGCATCATCGGCCTGACGCAATGCATCGTTATAGCGTGGGTTACTTTTCAGGAAATCTACATAATCAGAAAAACTTTCTTCGGGTGATGCATAGGCACGAAACTGTGCCCGTTCCTTGCGCATCAGCCCATCTCTGAACTCAATAGTCTCGGTCGTTGCCCGTGCGCCCTGCCAATTATTATCCGCTTTGATACCAAACAGGTTAAAGCTGTTACGACCATCTGCACCACGCACCATGCGTTGTCCCCAGCCGGTTTCCAGTGCAGCCTGTGCAATCAACATTTCAGGCTTTGCACCAAGTTCGTCGGCCGCACGTTTTGCGTGAGGCCACAGTTTGCGAACAAACTCCTTTGGTGACTCAGGTTTCCAGTCCGGTACCTGGCGATCAAGGCTGCTGGTTTCAGAGGGTTTCTTCACCTGTAGCAGGTTCGGCCTGGTATTCGTCAGTTCAGTAAAATCCCGTTGTGGCGACACCGATATACCGGCTTTCTCGCTGGCATCCACACCTTTGTTTCCTCGCAACTGCTGCACCAGCATGTCGGCCAGACCTATACCCTCACCCTTGCTCATTTCAATGGAAATCTGCTTGTCGAACATGGACTGATACGTCTTGGTGTTATCGTTATCCAGCATGCTGTCGCCAAGGCTGGCATCGCGCATACTCTTCAGCATCATTTGAAGAAACAGCGCCTCAAACTGTTCGGCAACCGCACGCAGGGTTTCTTCACTGTCACCGTCCGTCCGTACACGATTTCGCAGGGCATTAATACCCTGGAAATCGGTATAAACGTCGGTTTGAATAATACCCTGGGTCACAAACAGGCTCCGGTCAGATCACGATCAGTTCGGCACGTAACGCACCAGCACCCTTAAGTGCTTGTAAAATGGAGACCAGGTCAGCTGGTGTGGCGCCGACACGGTTGACGGCATCGACCAGATCCTGCAACGTAATACCGGCGTTGAGCACAAACATGCGATCACCCTCCATCGTCACATCGACATTGCTGCTTGGAGTAACGGCTGTTGTCCCTCCCGACAATGCACCCGGCTGACTGACCTGTACTGCCTCGGTTATTGTGACAACTAGCGAACCATGGGAAATGGCTGCCGGCAAAATACGAACCTTGTCACCAATAACAACGGTGCCTGTACGTGAGTTGATAATCACTCGTGCTGCTGCTTCACCAGGCTGTATAACGATATTCTCGACCATCGAGGCAAAAGCCACTCGCTGTGCAGGATCACGCGGTGCATTGACCTGTATAGAGACGGCATCGAGCGGGCGTGCAATACCGGAGCCAACCAGTTCATTTATGGCCCTCGCCAGGCGATTTGCCGTAGTGAAATCAGAACGATTCAGGTTGAGTGTAATCGAGTCACCGCTTTGAAATGGATTCCGAACCATACGTTCCACAGTCGCACCATTAGGTATACTTCCGACACTGGGGATATCAACGGTAACACTGGAACCATCGCTACCCGATGCATTAAGACCGCTGACCAGCAGGTCGCCCTGCGCCATGGCATAAACACGTCCGTCGGCACCTTTCAACGGCATCATTAACAGGCTTCCACCGCGCAGGCTCTTGGCATTACCGATCGAGGATACCGTGATATCAATCGTTTGCCCCACCTTGGCAAAAGCTGGCAAGGTGGCGTGTACAGCAACAGCAGCCACATTCTTCAGCTGCGCATTGGTACCCGGCGGTGTTGTGATACCAAATTGCTGCAACATGTTTTTCAAACTCTGCACCGTAAACGGTGTTTGACTGGTCTGGTCACCACTACCATCCAGACCGACGACCAGACCGTAACCGACCAACTGGTTATCGCGCACGCCGGCGATATGCGTGAGGTCCTTAATGCGTTCTGCAAAGGCGCTACCCGCCATCAGTGCAAGAACAATAATAAAAAGCATTTTGCGCATATCGGTTTACCGTCCGGGTCAGAAAGGCCAAATCGGGCTGTTAAAGAACTTTGCCAACCAGCCCATTTCGTTGGCATCAGCAAGAAACCCCTTGCCGCTATAGGTAATACGTGCGTCACCAATCTGTGTCGAAAGCACTGTATTCAGAGTGCTGATATCCTGGGGACGCACAATGCCCGATATCTGGATAAATTCTTCGCCCTTGTTCAGCGTTAACCATTTCTCTCCACGAATCACCAGGTTCCCGTTTGGCAGGACATCCGCAATGGTGACGGTGATATTGCCTGTAAGACTGTTGCTCTGGGTAGCGTCACCCGTACCTTCAAAAGCATTGGAAGAATTCAGATTTGCCGCCAGTGTGTTGTTGCGATTACTGTCCAGTGGAAACAGGCCGGGTAGATTGAATGTTGGTGAGGCACCAAAGATTGTCGGGCTGGCAATCACCGTCTCCTGGGTTTTATCAGTCGTTGCTGTAGCAGACTTGGAGGCCGAGGTGCTTTCCTGCAACACCACCGTGATGATGTCACCGACACGACGTGCTTTCACATCCTCAAACAGACGAACATCACGTGCCGACTGGTAGATCGAGCCATTTGCACTTTCTTCGCTGATATACGCACGCGGAAGCGTCGGACGGTAGCTGTCATGGGGGGGGGGAGTGGTTGCACAGCCACCCAATAGCAGCAGCGGCAACAGTGCCAGTCCTTGTTTTATCGGATTTCCCGAAAATGCCATCATGTCAACATACCTGCCCGGTCATACCTAAAGGTTGTTTGTTACATACTGCAACATGCTATCGGTAGTCTGAATCGCCTTGGAATTCATTTCATAGGCACGCTGCGTTTCAATCATGTTCACCAGTTCTTCCACTACGTTAACGTTGGACGTTTCCAGTGCGCCTTGTACAACTGAACCAATCCCGTTCAGGCCAGGTGTGCCGGTGGTTGGAGATCCGCTGGAAGCTGATTCAAGAAAAAGATTCTGCCCTATTGCCTGCAGGCCGGTCGGATTGATAAAATCCGCCAGCTGAATGCTGCCGAGCTGGGTTGGTGTGGCGCTACCCGGCGTCAGCGCCGATACCACACCATCGGAACCGACCGTGATACTGGTTGCATCGCTCGGGATGGTTATTGCAGGCTGTAATACCAGTCCACTTGCATTGACCAGTTGGCCCGTCTGATCCAGCTTAAAGGAGCCATCCCGGCTATAGGCAATATTGCCATCAGGCTGAAGGATCTGGAAAAACCCTCTGCCCTGAATGGCAACATCAAGACTGTTACTGGTCTGCACAATGTTACCCAGCGTATGAATTTTCTCCGTTGCAACGGTGCGCACACCGGTGCCGAGTTGCAGGCCGGTCGGCAGGCGACTGTTTTGCGATGACAGGGCACCGACCTGTCGTATATTCTGGTACAACATATCTTCGAATACCGCGCGATCTCGCTTGAAGCCGGTCGTATTGACATTGGCCAGGTTGTTGGAGATCACGCTCATGCGCGTCTGCTGTGCTTCCAGACCGGTCTTTGCGATCCACAATGCCTTGTTCATGCTAGTACCTCATTAATCCGTTTAACGCTAACTCAGGCTGAGCAGCGTGGTTGCCTTTTCGTCCATTTCCTTGGCCGTTGCCATGATCTTTATGGACATTTCGTACTGACGAGCCAGGCTGATCATATCCGCCATGGCTTCCACACTGTTCACATTACTGTTCTCAAGTGACCCGCTGATCAGAGAGACCTCTGTACTGTCAGGTGCCGGCTTGCCATTACGCATACGCAACAGGCCATCGTTTCCCTTAACCAGTTCCGCATGTGGTGGTGATACCATTTTGATGCGAGACACTTCGGCCAGAGTAGCCGGCTGCTGCCCAATAGGACGTACACTGATGGTGCCATCACTACCAATCTCAAGATTTTCATACTCGGGAATCAGCACCGGACCATCACTGCCGAGCACAGGAAGCCCTGCTGCGGTGGTCAACTGACCGTTGATATTGACACTCAGACTCCCACCACGGGTATAGGCTTCACTGCCATCCGTTGCCTGTACCGCTATCCAGCCATTGCCATTGACCGCTACGTCAAGTGTACGTCCGGTGACCTGAGTTGTTCCCTTTTCACCGCTAACACCAATACTCTGATCGACGGCAAAAGCTCGGGTATTAAAACCGGTTCCCTGTACCAAGCGGGTGCGAAAGGCTGTCATGTCAGCCTGAAAGCCAATCGTATTGGCATTTGCCAGATTATTGCTGCTGACCGTCTGGCGACCAAATAACTGCTTGGCACCACTGGCGGCAACAAAAACGACGCGATCCATGAGCTACTCCCGTCCGCTATTAACGGATATTGATAATGGTCTGGGTGATGGTATCTGCGGTGGTGATGACCTGGGCATTAGCCTGGAAATTACGCTGTGCAGTAATCATGTTAACCAGTTCCTTGGTGAGATCCACATTGGAACCTTCCAGCGCTCCTGACTCGATCAATCCTGCAGAACCAGTGCCCGGACCGCCTACCAGTGGTGCACCGGAGTCGAAAGTCTCGGCCCAGCTGGTATCACCCAACTGGCGTAGACCTTGTGCGTTGTTGAAGGTAGCGATGGCGATCTGACCCAGTGTACGTGACTGACCATTAGTGAAGCGCGAAGTAATCACACCGGTAACGCTGATGTCGATACCGCTCAGACGTCCGGTTGCAAAACCGTCTTGCACCAGTGCGTTGACACTGAAGGGACTACCAAACTGTGAGGTGCTGGTGTAGTCGACATTCACCGTCATTGCCGCTGCACCACCTGTGGGTGTAAAAGTCATGGCCGTCGGACTACCTCCGGTGATGGTGCCAGTACTGTCAAAAGTAATACTTTCACCGGCTGGTGCACCGGTGTTCACTTGTGTCCCGTCAACAAACTGGAAGGCATCCCAGGTATTATCAGCCGTCTTGCGGAAATACATGGTATTCAGATGCGGTGAACCCAGACTGTCGAAAATCGTCAGTGAGGTTGAATTGTTATAGGAATTGGCATCGGTCGGATCAAAGGCTATCGTTGGTGCCGTAGCCGAGGCATCCAGGTTGGCCTGCACATCGATTGTTGACGTTGCCTGCGGAGCAATATCAGAGCGGTCCAGCTGCAATGGCCCTGTAGCACCGGTAATATTCCCGCTGTTGTCCGCCTGGAAGATCGTCAGTTGCTGTTGCTGCTTGTTGACGACAAAACCATTACGGTCAACACCCATCGCCCCGGCACGGGTGTAGTTGCTGATACCGTTATCGTTCATAATCAGGAAACCCGAACCACTGATCGCCAGATCCAGATTGTTATCGGTAAAACCGATGTTACCCTGGGTGAACTGCTGTGAAACCGAGGATACCCTGACGCCGGTACCAATAGCATTGGAAGCCACACCCAGATTTGAGGTTGCGAAAATATCCGAAAATTCGGCCCGCGACTCCTTGAAACCTGTGGTGCCGGCATTCGCCACGTTATTACCAATAATCCGCAATTCTGCAGATGATGCATTTAGACCACTAAGTGCTGTACGAAACGGCATGATGTATCTCCTTCAGCCAATCAGTTAAAGAATCTGCCGGACTTCCTTGAAGTCCAGTGACCCGATACCATTAAGATCCAGCAACAGCCCACCGCTGTTGCTTAAAGTGACACTGCTGACTTTTGATGCCAGCAGTGTTTCGACTGCCTCATTCTGGCCATCAACACTGGCCTCGGCTGTCACAAAATAATTACCCGGTTTGGCAAACGTGCCATCATCGCGCGTCCCGTCCCACTGGAAGTCAACATCGCCAGCTGCCTGTGAACCCAGGTCGATTCGGCGAACCAGCTGACCTCCCTGGTCAAAGATACTCACCGCTACATCACTACTGGCAGCAGGAATCTGTGCGCTGCCACGAATACTGCCGCCCTGCTCAAGCGAAGCGACTCCGGTTGGCGCAAGAACGGAACGACCAATCAGACTGGACGCCTGCAGCGCCTGGTTTGAAACCAGTGAAGAACTGAGTTTTTCAAACCCGCTATTCAGATTGCCGATACCTTCAACAGTGGAGAACTGGGCAATCTGTGCAAGGAAGTCGCCGCTCTCCATGGGTTTGAACGGGTCCTGGTTCTGAAGCTGGGTCGTCATTAATTCCAGGAAGTCCTGTTGACCCAGTTCCTTGCGTGAACTTTCCTTGTTCAGGTCCTGCACGGATCTGAATTCGATGCCCTGTATTCCATTTTGTGAATCAATCATCGGATTGTCCTGTGTGCTCTGTGTTCATTTACTGACCAAGCCGCAGTGTTGCCATCATCAGCTGCTTGGATGTGTTCAGTACCTCGACATTGCTCTGGTAAGCACGTGAGGCGGAAATCATATTGGCCATTTCATCAACGACATTAACGTTGGGCATGAAGATAAAACCGTCTTCATTCGCCATGGGATGTTCAGGCTGGTAGCGTGTTTCCAGTGGTGCTTTACTGTCAACAATACCTTTTACCTCAACACCATAACTGACCTTGTCACCCTGCATTGACTTCATCATTGCCGAAAAAACCGGACTCTTGGCGCGGTAAGTAGTGTTTTCACTGCTACCGATACTCTGTGAATTCGCCAGGTTACTGGCAATGGTATTCAGACGTATCGACTCGGCACTCATCGCCGATCCGGAGATATTAAAAATATTAAACAGGCCCATTTATCGCTCTCCCTTGATAGCCAGTTTCAGACCTTTGAATTTTCCACCCAGAAACGCCAGGGTTGACTGGTAACGAATAGCATTCTCGGTAAACCTGGCTTTCTCCTGCTGCGAATCAACCGTATTACCATCGAGTGAGGGCTGTAACGGTGCGCGGTAGAGGATTTTCGGGTTGGACATACCGGAACTTGCACCGGCAATGTGATTGCCACGTGTAGTTCTGAGTGTTATCTGTTCCTTTCCGGTACCCGACAGGGCTGCCTTGAAATCAATATCCCGTGCCTTGTAACCGGGTGTATTGGAATTTGCGATATTGGATGCCAACAGACTGGAACGCTTGCCATACACCGCAAGGTGAGCTGGCAAATTACCAATGGCTTTGTCGATGAGGTTCGGCATTCTTACTGTTCCTGCAATATCTCGTTTGCAGGTACTACAGCAACAGCTGTGCCAAATACGCCTTACGGCGAAAAATCAATCACTTGTATGAATTTTACCGGTTACAGATTGTTGCCGGCGGCAATCACTGACCGCCGGGCGGCAAGGCCGGGCAGGGACACAGGCTATTTTTTCTGGTACACCGTGCCGCGAGGACAGCGCACCATGTCGAAGGCATCCGAATACTGCGAAATAGATTCGGATGCACCGAGGAACAGGTATCCCCCGGGATTCAGCGCAGCCGCCATGCGGGAGATAATATCTTTCTTGGAATCACCGGAAAAATAGATCAGCACATTACGGCAAAAGATTATTTCGAACTTGCCCAGTACGCTATAGCTGCTTTGCAGGTTCGCCAGCGTGAATCGCACGCGCTGGCAAATCTCCTTGCGAACCTTCCAGCGTTCTTCCCAATGTGATGCATCTCGCTCGAAATAACGCTGTTTCATGTCTGCCGGCAATCCACGAGCAAGCTGCATGGCATCGTAGTAAGCTGCCTTTGCTTCTTCCAGAACAGACGTGGATATATCCGTTGCGACAATTTGCACATCAGACAATGCACCCGGGTTGCGCGACAGATACTGGTGGGTCACCATACTGATGGTATAAGGTTCCTGTCCCGTTGAACAGGCAGCAGACCAGATGCGTACATTGCGTGAACGCTGTTTGGACAAGGCCGGGAAAACAGTCTCTTCCAGAATCTCAAAAGGGTGTTTGTCACGAAACCAGAAGGTCTCGTTGGTGGTCATAGCCTCAATGACACGCTCACGCAGGGCACCGCCCTGCCTTTCCGTGCGTAACTTTTTGACCAGCTCGCCGAGTCCGCCTTCTACATTTTCACGGACCAGCTTGCCCAGCCGGCTTTGTACCAGGTAATGCTTGTTTTCACCCAGCAATATTCCGCACGCTTCCTCAAGAAAGCGTCGAAATTCCTCATATTCATCGGATTTAATACTCGATAGTGCCAACGTGGAATTCCCTGTTCCGTCGTGAACCTGAACTCATCCGTTTCAATGAGTCCGCAGCAGTTTCACAATATCCGGTTAACTATTATTTTGCATCCTGCCAGGTCTTCAGCCGTTTGAGTACCGCTTTGGCAAGAACATCCGGCTGGAATTTTGCAATGAAATCGTTGGCGCCAACCTTCTCCACCATCGCGTTATTAAACACGCCACTCAGTGAAGTATGCAAGAGGATATGAAGCTTGTCGAGGCGTGGATCCTTGCGTACCTCGGTGGTAAAGGTATAGCCATCCATCTCCGGCATTTCGATATCGGAAATCACCATGAAGATTCGTTCGTGCAATGGTTGATCAACATCATCCTCAACCCATTTTTTCAGCTGTTCCAGTGCCAGTTTCCCATCATTAGCCAGAACACATCCAATACCGAGTTTTTCCAGCGTTCGCTTGATCTGGTTGCGTGCCACAGAAGAATCATCCGCAACCAGCACAATGGGCTTACGCTCATCATCCTGACCTTCGGCCTCTTCGATAAACTCCTGTGAGACTTCCTCGTTCCAGCCAATAACTTCTGCCAGCACCTTCTCCACATCGATGATTTCGACCAGCTCACCTTCCACTTTGGTCACAGCGGTCAGGTAATTGTCATCGCCTATACCCTTCGGTGGCGGAAGGATATCCGACCAGTTCATGTTCACAATACGATCGACACCGCCGACCAGGAAGCCCTGAACGTACAGGTTGTACTCGGTCACCACAACGAAATTGTCCGCAGGATTTTCCACCCCCGCACCACCAACGGCGCGATCAAGATCCATCACTGTGATAGTGCGGCCACGCATATTAGCAATGCCGCGCACCACCGGGTGTGAGTCAGGAATACTGGTCAAGGGAGGACACTGGATCACTTCCTGAACCTTGAAAACATTAATTCCGAACAACTGTTTTCCGGAAAGACGGAACAACAACAGTTCCAGCCGGTTATGTCCGGCAAGCTGGGTACGTAGATCAACATTGGCCAAAACACCACTCATGGCGCTCACTCCCTTATGTACAGAGGCAAATTCTTGAACGGGCTATCGGCGATGACCGACGAAGCTTGACCAAAAACAGGCATGGCACACGAATTGCTTTTCTCCCCGATAACGATTTGACCTAAAAGCGGGGAACACCATGAACCCATCAGATTTTACTCGGATTTTTATGCTGCTGGTCGTAGCCACACTGCACAGCCCGGCCATTCGGGCCGGGCAAGCGGCAACCGAATGGCAAGACCATGCCGCTATCCGTGCCACGGCAGAAAGTTACCTGCAGGCCACGATGAGCAAACTCAAAAATTCACGCACCGAAATCCACCTGGGACAGCTGGACCCACGCCTGCGCCTGAAAGCCTGCCATTCACCACTGGAAAGTTACACGCCACCGGGCAGTCGCAACGCAGGAAACACCACAATTGGCGTGCGCTGCCCGGATAGAGGCGGCTGGAATATCTATATTTCTGCCCGCATTGATGTATACGCCCGGGTACTGGCCGCCCGCCAGCCGCTTATGCGCGGCGCCAGAGTACAGAAATCTGACCTCGAATACGTGGAGCGTAATCTTGCCAACCTGAACTATGGCTACTACACCCGTGCTGATGCCGTCGTCGGTATGACGGTAAAACGCATGATTTCCACCATGGACGTTATTACACCGCAGATAGTCGAGGCGCCAAAGCTGGTCCGGCGTGGCGAAAAGGTCGTTGTCATTGCTGAAACCGGCAATCTGAGCATCCGCAGTAGTGGTAAAGCGCTGGGCGATGGCAAGTCCGGTGATATCGTTCGTATCGAAGCGGCTGGCTCCCGACGGGTGGTCGATGGTATCGTTGTTTCACAGGGCGTCGTAAAAGTGACGCTTTAGTGGCAGCCCCGAAAAAAGCGCCTAAAGTTATTGAAGTAATGGGCGATATCGGGATTGTAATATTTGTGAAACCGATCATGAGGATCCGGAAATGGAAATAGACAACAACCGAGTCGCCACGCTGGTCACGTCTGGCAGCGGGCAGGGTAAACCGGTTGAAAACCCGAATAGTGGCAATTCCGGCTCAACATCCGGAACTGCCGATACAGTAAACCCGGCGACATCCGATAGCGTCAACCTGACGGGCCAGGCCCGGCAACTCCAGACGCTTGAAGCCCGCATCGCCAGTGAACCGGTGGTTGATACACAACGCGTCCAGGCCGTTCGTACGGCGGTGGAAAGCGGAACCTTCACCATCGATCCAGAACGCATCGCAGACAAAATGATCAGTCTTGAGCAAGCGCTCACGGATATAAGGTAAAAGTATTATGCATAGCGAAGGGAACCAGCATCCGCTGGAGGCCACGTTAACACAGGAAGTCGAATGTACCCGGCTACTTCTTGACTGTCTTGAGTCCGAACGTGCTGCACTGATCGAGCGTGACCTGGACACCCTGGAAGTTACCACGCGCAGGAAATTCGAGTGCAGCCAGCAGCTTGAACAGCTTGAAAGCCAACGTGGCACTCTGGTCGAATCACTGGGTTTTAATAATACCCTTGATAGCCTGCAACGCTGTTTCGAAACCCTGCCCTGTGCCGACCGGCTTTCCAGCCTGTGGCAACAAGTGCTCGACAACACCGAATCCTGCCGGGCCAGCAACCTGAGTAACGGCAGTATTCTGGAATCAGGACGCCAACACGTCGAACAGGCCTTGTGTATTCTGCGCGGCCAGACCGGCACCCCATCTGTTTATGCACAGGATGGTGAAGCGCGGGCAACACTTGGGCAACGGGAACTCGGCAAGGTCTGATTTTCGACTAAAGACCATCCGCCCCGGGCCGATTATATCCCTGATAAAAGTCATGATGACACACTATTAAAACAGTGCCGCCAGTAACAGGTGACGCTGTACGGAGCCAATGTTCGCCACACTAAAACGCGCAATCCGGGGGGAAACACGCGATAGCGGTGAAGAAAACGTCACCAGCCGCAGTATGATCGTCGCCACCCTGCACCAACTCAAAACGGAGCATGAACTGCTCAGTGTACGAGTACCCGGCTGTGCCAACACGGCCAGTAGCGCGATTCTTGGCGTCAAGGAAGATCAGGGCTGCTACTACCTGGACGAACTCAACCAGCGGACGACCCACAAAGCCTTCCTCAGCAAACGCAAGGCGGTTATCAATTGCCGGTTACAGGGCATGGAAGTGCGCATACCGTGCAGGCTGATCAAAGCCGGCAGCGATGGTGGCATTGCACTCTATAGAATCAGCATCCCGAATCGCATCATCCGGATTCAGCGACGGGAATATTTCCGCCTGCGCCTCAATGCCGGCCTGGTGGTACCTGTTTCAGTACCGCATCTCGAGGGCCGTTGTGCTGCCGGACAGGCCTTTGATCTGTCAGCCGGGGGTGTCGGTGCATTTATCGATACCCGTGACGTCCCGAGCCGGGGACAAATCCTGACCGGGGTCTCGATCGCCCTGCCACAGTCACCCGCTTTCAAGGCAAATATCGAGGTCCGTTTTGCACGTGCCGACGAAGTACACCACTCACTCAGAATCGGTGGCCGTTTCGTCAGCCTGGACAAGAATCAGGAGCGCATCATTGCGCATTTTCTGGCTGAACAGCAACGTAAACGGCGGCGTCATAATCCCGGATGATCTGTTTGCCGTGGTGTATACAGCATTGTAAATACCTGTTAATCCGGTAAGATGATTTTCCCTAACGGGGCCGTAGCTCAGCTGGGAGAGCGTCGCGTTCGCAATGCGAAGGTCGGGAGTTCGATCCTCCTCGGCTCCACCAATTCACTATCCAGCAACCTCTCGGCATGTCACTAAAGGCATAACCGTGCCGGTTCGGAGCGGCTATGCCTTCAAATAACAACGGCACGGTTATGCCTGCGAAATTAGCCGGGGAAAGGCGCCCAAGAACAAGCTATTGATTATTTTGCGTTTTCTAACACCGAGATAAAACATGCATTTAACTGAGGCGGCTTAAGCCGATCTCCGTCGAGTGACGGAGGAACGCGATATATTAAAGGAAGCCGCAGTGTACTTCGCAAGCGAGTCAAAGCGAAGTACATGTTCATAAAATCAAGGCTCAGGGAATATTCAGTCGTCGCAATGTGCCGCGTACTGGAAATCCAGCATAGAGGGTTTTATACCTGGCTCAATCAACCAAAAAGCAAACGGGCCATTGAAGACGAGCGCCTGCTTGGGCAGATTAAGCAATTCTGGATTGAAAGTGGTTTTGCCTATGGCTATCGCAATATCACCAAGAACATGAAGGATGCCGGAGAGACCTGCGGCCATAATCGAGTTCATCGCATCATGAAAGCGGCGGGCATACGCTCTCAGCGTGGATACAAGCGTCATCCTGGCTTTAAAGGCGGCAAGACAAGCCATGTTGCACCAAACATACTAGAGCGGCAGTTTGAGATCGACGAACCCAATAAGGTCTGGGTGACCGATTTCACCTATGTTCGCACCTATGAGGGGTGGTTGTATCTGACGATTGTTCTGGATTTGTTTTCCCGCCAGATTATCGGCTGGAGCATGAAAAACAATCTCAGAGCAGACTTGGTGATCGATGCGTTGCTGATGGCGATTTGGCGCCGCAAGCCTGAAAGCCGTGTTCTGATTCATTCAGACCAAGGGATCTAGTATACCTGCGGTGATTGGAAGAAGTTTGCGAAGGATAACAATATTGATATCAGCATGAGTCGCCGGGGCAACTGTCATGACAATGCGGTGGCAGAAAGCTTTTTCTCATTGCTGAAAACGGAGCGCATTAAACGCAAGATATACAAAACAAGGAATGAGGCGCGGACAGAGGTATTCAATTACATCGAGTTTTACTACAACGCGAACCGTCGCCATGGTAACAATGGCGGCGTATCGCCAGAGGCTTACGAAAAACAGTATTACGAGAAGCTCTCAACTGTGTAGAAAACTAGGGGCTTGCCACTTTCATTAGTTGATTACTGCCCCTCACCCACCAACTATTTCTCGCGTGGCATACGGCGGGAGTCTTCACACCACAGTATTTTCCCTTTTTTCAACCAAAAATGGCACCGACACTGATTTAACTGCCGAATCGAGGGATAAACAGTGGGGCGCGCAAGATAATCTAACGATATCGTCCAGTTTGGGACATGTTTTTTGCTCAGAGAAAGGATGATTTTTTCGCCACATCCACCCGGGCAGTGAAGACATACTGTCTTTAGTAGACGGCCATTTCGCACGACAAGTATTTCTCCCGCAGGTAAATCTGCAGGAGCAGGATGGCGTCCCACATAGCGAGCCGTGATATCGCTCTGTGATGCCCAGCCTACGGCCTCAAAGAATCGATGTAACCAGCGACGGATACGCACTGCTAACCCATCCGGTCCAGGAACGGCGTCATATCGCCACGCCCCCAGTACTGGCTGTCCTGACAAAGCGGGCATGTTATCTCGCTATCGTTCAGGCCAGGCGTTTTATCTGTTGCCAACGGGTACTTTCTGACACGATGAGCAATTGATCCCGTTTTTCTATACCCCGTCAGGCGTTGAATCAATTCATCAACAGCCATGCACGCCACCTCAGTGGTATATGTCACAACAGAAGGACTGGGCTCCCCTCCGCCGCGGACATAAGCCTCCTTCTTTTGCCGCCGGTATTCCTCAGGGTTGGAACGTTTGAGCGCCTCTTCCCGGGCAATCTCCGGGTCAATAACACCGCGACAAAGCAAACAACGGTGACCTGGGAGTAACGTCGTCACACGCGCTGCAGCATCGGTGATGCGAGGTGTTTCATCATCGATAAAATCGATGCCGATACCCATGTCAATGACAGGCGTCAGGTAAAAATAGGCATAGCGGTTCAGTAATAACCGCCCATCGTGGTCATCTGTACAGCTAAATATCACATCGCAGGTACGTAGCGCGTCTCGGCAGTCTGGATGTCCGACCCACGATTTTATGCCGTACACCTTGACGCCAAGTCTAAATGACGTGATATGGCGTTCCAAAACAAGGATTTTCGGGGTGCCCTGTTCAGCATCGCCAAAGGTCGCTCCATGCAACCTGTTGAGATTAGTGTCTTCCACTATATCTTCATCGATGACGACGAACTCGTTAACCCCTAGTCGCGCGAGTAACATCGCAACGGCGCTGCCTGTTGCACCTGCTCCGATAATGCCTATACGCAGAACACCAAGGAGCTCCTGGAAACGTGGCCCGAGCGCCAGAATTTGGCGGGCAAAGATTTGTTCACTGCTGTGTTCATTGGTAGTCGATGTAATAACTGGCAACGAAAACCGATCTCCCACTACAGCCACTTTATCTACCATCGCATAAGAACCTGTACCGTACCAAACCCGAGCCGTTATTGGTCCGGCCTCGCTCACAATCATGCTGACCAGTCGAGTTTCATCCCCATTCCTGTGTTGCGCAAGCTCGACGAGTTGCGGTTCATCCGCATCGTCTTGCGACGAGAATTCTGCAGGCCCTGGACGGTGCGAATGCACTACCATGACAGTCGCGCCACTGTCTTTTGCTAAACGCAGCACACGCGCAAGCGCCCTGGTATCCACGGTGATATAGGCTGGGGATGAGGAGTGCACATCTTCGGTGGGAATCGGGATGATGTCCCGCGCAAGAAAACGTTCCAACGGTTGGCCTGAGATCGGGTCCATGGAACGTGCCTGACCACACAGGACATAGGCCATCGCTTCATGCCCCGTGCCCGGGAAGAGCAGCCGACGTAACGCACTGAGCTGCTCTTCCCTGAGCGTAAGTGCTAGGCGGCACATGGCACGGCTCGAAGTGCGGCATCGACACGCCGCAGTACGGTCCAGATACCATCGACACCCGGACGCCATACATTATTGTGGCGACTCCAGCGTTGCCAATCCTGGTCTCCGAACTGAAAGGCCTGATCCGCTCTTTCGGGCCAGTTACCGGACAGTGCCATACGGACCCACGGGTGCAGGTAGAACATATCCGGACCGTTGTCCGGGTAACCCGGAGGGAGCAGCACCAGGAGGTCCGCTTGCGACATATCCAGAGCACCAGACGGTATCGGGTAGTTCTCGAAGATCACGCCCGCCTGATTACCATGTTGAACAAGGGTGAAAGACAATTGGTGGTCACGCAAATAATGGGTATCGGCCTCCGGAAGTGCCTGCGGGACTGATCCGGCTGTTGTCGCATCAGTCCCGGTGTAGAACCGCTCGACACCCGCCCCTGTCAGCGGTACCGACTGACCGGGTTTGAGCAACTCATCTTCTGTGTCACGCCGCTCCAGCCAAACCCGATAGTCATCAGGCACCCCTGCCAGCCTTCTTAAGGTCGGCTCCGTGATTTGAGGGGCGCCCCAATCCTGTCGCGTGCTATCCAGCTCGAAACGGAATGAGCGGTCACTGTTGAACGTTAAAAAACGCTCGACCCCGTGAGTACGCAGATCGACCTTTTCCTCGAGACTGAGGTCTTCCAGAACACCCGCGGGGGTCAAATAGTAGATGAGGTGTTCTTCCACAGGATTCCGCTCAGCCAGATTCAACAGCTGCCGTCCCGTCACGACCGGATCGTCAATCAAATAATATTCACCATCGATACGGACACGCAGCTGACTTCCTGTAGGCAAGCGCCCTTCCTGGGCCAGATTTTCAATATCTTGATAATTTTCATGTGACATCAGCGTTCTCCAATCAAATTTATGAGTTCGAGATACACCTTACCACGGATAATGGCTAATGTATAGCCACTTTTTAGCCGTTATTTGGCCTTATTTAGTTGAACTATTGGCTGACTACAACTATACTTCTTCCGCTGGAGGGAAAACGCATGACCACGAAACGCACAATGACCTTAAATTTGAGCGCCCAGGAAATGGCCGTTCTCGAGCGCCTGGCATCCGAGAAAGGCTTATCTAAAACGGGCCTGGTTCGTCAGGCGCTACGGTTGTACCAGTCTGTGACCGAGCGTCTTGATCGAGGTGACAAGCTATTTGTCGAGGACGCTGAAAAAGAAGAGAAAGCGGAGATTATGGTTCTGTGAAAGCGTTGCTCGGTATATTTCCTCTTCGCAATCTCCATACAGGCGAATATGAAGATGCTGAGCTTTACAGGCCTATCGATGATCAAAATGTCGACGATTTTGAAACCCGTTGGCGTCCGTTACTGGATGAGCGAAAAGCCAATCTTGCACCCCACGAGACTGCCGCCTCTGCCAATATCCAGGACGCTCATTGGAAATGGCGTGAGAAGACCACAACACGAAATAACCGTATGGACTATGAATCGTTCTCGGTTGAATGTGATGGTAGCACCCAGGGCCTGATGTTTGTTCGTACCGTCGACTTTGCAAGAGAGCCCTCTCAACTCAACCAGTTCTTGATCTATATTGACCTGGTTTCTACGGCACCCTGGAATCGCCCTGGATTCACTGACAATCGGCTCTATAGCGGTGTTGGCCCTTTGCTTTTGGGTACCGCCATCAACTTCAGTATTGACCAAGGCTTTGATGGGCGAATTGGTCTTCACTCGCTTCCTCAATCGGAATTGTGGTATCGCGATCAATGCGGGATGACAGATCTTGGACCAGATGCTAACTATCAGAAGTTGCATTACTTTGAAATGACCGCTGCACAAGCACACACTTACATCACAACCTAGTAAAGGGAGGCTCTGATGAAAATGATTATCACACCAGGGTGGCTCCGCAATAAGATAGAAACTGCCCCCGACACAGAAATCGAAGCTGGTATTCCTGTCATGATGCTAGAGAGCATCAGCATGTTCCTGCCTCGTGAATCCGCTGCGGAACCTGTAGAAGATGAGCGGCTTGTTCGCCTAAAACATGCATTCGGCGTATTTATTCGGAATCTTCGCTTAACGAGGGAGCTGTCCGTCGAAGCACTTGCTGAATGCACGCATGTCGATGTCGACGAGTTATACGCCATTGAAAGCGACCCACATTATGTAACAAAACCAAGAACCGTATATCAATTAGCGAACTTCTTTGGGATAAATGTGAAAAAGATGATGGAACTATCCGGCGCTACTCAAACTTACGATGAATCACTTAAGGAGGAAGCGCTTAAGTTTGCCGCAAAATCGGACGGCGTTTCATCGTTAAATAAAGAGGAACATGAAGTCCTAAATGAATATGTAAAGTTCCTCAACGAGCACTAGACCTCCATGGTCAGCGAGTACGTCGGTGAACATGAAACCAGGGATATCAATGATCAGATTGATAGAATTCTCCGGGATCTCGGTAACCCCGAACCGCCTTTGTCACTGGCACAGGTTCGGGAGTTACTGCGGCTGGATTTGAAATACTACAGCAGCACTGATCCCGGCCATCTCCAGGAAATCAAACATCGTCTCGTCATGGCTGGCAAACAGATTATGGCCAGACCGGGATTACTACTGGATGTCATCAAGAAGGCCAACCTTTCTGCGCTCTGGGTTCCGGATACCAAACGGATTCTGATTGATAGCGATGTGCCAAAACCCAAACACCGCTGGATTGAAGGACATGAAATTTCTCACGGCGTAATCCCTTGGCATGAGGAATTTCTTTTCGGCGATAATCGAAATACGCTTAGCCCTGCCTGCGATGCCATCATTGAAGCGGAGGCAAACTATGGCGCGGGCCGACTACTATTTCTTGGGGACCGGTTTGGGAGTGAAGCCCGGGACACAGACCTCAGTTTCGACTCCATTCGTGGCCTGGCAAAGCAATATGGGAATACCATCACCTCAACATTGTGGAGAATCGTTGAAGAGAGAGAACCCGAGCGCGCGGTCTTTGGTATGATCTCCGCCCACCCCCGACACCCTGAAATTGGAAAAGGTGAAGATGGTGAGATTTGCTATTTTATTCGCTCTCAACGGTTCCAGAATCAATTTTCCAATGTACGCCCCGAGGATGTCTATGCCCTGATCGATAAACATGCTTCCAGTAGAAAAAGCGGGCCGGTTGTTGACGCACAAGACGCCCTTGTCGATGTAGATGGTGAGACGTACGAATTTAGAATAGAAAGTTTCTCTAACTCCTATGCACTGCTCACCTATGGCGCATGCGGCGACAAAAGGCCACTGATCTCTGGTAAAGTAGTACTGTAACCCACGTCCTCGGTGTCATTGCACAAGATCTCCCATGCCTTAGAAGCGAGGCTCACTCCAACTAGCCTGCACCACGTATACCCTAAAAATAAAGAGGCCTTCTTGAGCACAGGATTTAATTTACTAGGAAAAAATGAGTACCTTTAAAATACTAATACCCTCTGTTTTGGCGGAATAATCAGATCCGTATCATGAATTCGATTAGCAGATCTACGACCACCACCCTTCTGACTTACTACTTCAACCTCGCGACACTCCATAAGTTTCCCAATCGCTTCACGGTATACATCAGCTGAAGCAGGTGCAAAATTACAGGTTGTAGCAAACATTTCACCAAAAGAGATTCCATCGGAGTCTGAATATACATGATGCGGAATTTGCTCCATAAGCGCTTTAATACTTGCGTCTTTTGCATCATCATCAAAACAAAAACCGAGCGGAACCTGTCCAGTAAATGAAGCATCATTACGAGGTACGTAACCTAATGCATGGAACATATCCATGCCGGCGCCACCGTAGTGAATAAAGTTAGTATTTTTTTCCCAATGGATGCGTGTCATCACATCGCGAGCACGAGCTCTCTGTGAGAAATGGATCAACCAGTAATCGCCATGTCCTTTTAGCGATCGTATGAAAAACAGTGTATAAAATGGGGCGCCACAATTAGCTACAAGCTCTGGATACAAGCAGGATTGAATAAACAGTCGCCATTCGCTTTCATTTAGCTTAATGTCATCAATTGAGCGGCCACGAAGCGCAAGGAAACCGCCAGTCTCATACTCACCCGCCGTGTTGGCGAAACTCTCATGATCGGTGATGACACCCAGGTCACGGTACTGGGTGTGAAAGGCAACCAGGTCAGGGTAGGGATCAACGCACCACGTGAAGTTCAAGTCCAC